>NZ_JBSXOE010000021.1:0-137723 GCF_056859295.1 Roseovarius sp. B-10
GACACGCTCTAACTCCTTGATTCGCATGTTCAAGGAGCTCAAAACCGGTTCCCACTTTTGAGCAACATGCTCTAAAAGCCACCCCCGGGTGGCTTTCTGCATTCAGGACCCCCGAATGAAGGCAACGAAAAGCCGGGTGAATAGCCTGGCTCCGGCGCAACACTAACGCCAGCGACGGCACAGACCTTCACCGATCATCACACTTGCAATGTCCTGCCCACTCGCCAGCCGACAGCTGCCAATCCAGCGATCATAGCTGCGTTCCCCGGTCAGGCTGCAGGTGACGCGCTCGCTAGATACCAGCGCCTTCATCCGCCGTGTCGCAATGTGTCCTGCGATGGTGCCGGACTCGCCGCAGTCCAAAGTGGCAATGCGGATTGGACGTCCGTCAACTTCGATTGTGTCACCGTCCCTGACGTAGGTCACGTGTCCGTAGGAAGCGCCGCCATTGCCCGGGCTACGTCGGCTGATGGCGAGGCCGCCACGTCTGTGCATCGCATCCCCACCGTGCAGTGCCCGCGGCCGCATGGAGGTCGGTGCGCCTTCGAAAGGGGCGCCGACGTTAGATACCCACCAGCTTTGTTCCAGAGCGGTGTGCTTTAGATAGTTGCCCAAAGCCACCACTGCGGCAAACAGGCTTAAGATCAGCAGGCGGGTGGGTAGGAAGCGGCGGACGCGTCGCCGCTTTCTAAAGGGAGTGACGGTTCCCCTGTCTTTGAGCCTTGATGCCATGAGCCGACATTAATCAAGAATCTGGCCAATTTTTGACCGGCGTCGAAGATGCCCGGCGGCTTCGATCCGTGGACGCACCATGCCCGTCAGCAAAAAGATTGCGATTCCGATAGGAGAGGGTAGTCGAGCGCAGCCCGGCTGAGTTGGGAAAACGTGACACATGATCCGAAAGTCGCCGGTTCCAATCCGTTTCCCGCAACCAAGGACATGGAAAACATCAAGACCTCACCAGAATAAGGCGCGCGGAACGCGGATCAGATCTGGTTCCATCTCAATGGCATCCGGGAGAATGGTGCGGCAAGACGCATGTTCAGCCTGGTTTCAGCCGGTTGCGCAACGGGCTCGGTATTCCGAGCCCGAGCAGACTGGCAACGAAAAGGCCCGGCGAGGCATCCCTTGCCGGGCCATCAGTGCGAGGCGCAGGCTTCAGTTCACCTTCTCGGCGTCGATCACGTCCTGTTCGCGGGCCGTGTCGGCGCTTGCGATGGCGATGCGCCGCGGCTTGAGCGCCTCGGGCACCTCGCGCACCAGATCGACATGCAGCATGCCGTCGGCGTGGCTCGCACCGGTGACGCGCACGTGATCGGCAAGCTGGAAGCGCCGCTCGAACGCGCGCGTGGCAATGCCGCGATGCAGGTAGGTGCGTTCGCTCTCGTCATCCTCGCTCTTGCGGGCCGAGACCACGAGCGCCCCGTCTTTGACCTCGACCGTCAGGTCGTCGGCCGAAAACCCCGCGACGGCGATCGAGATGCGATAGGCGTCGTCGTCGGTCTTCTCGATGTTGTAGGGCGGATAGCTCGGCTGGCTCATGTCGCTCGCCATTACGCGATCCAGAAGATCGGCAATCTGGTCGAAACCGACAGTGGCCCGGTAGAGCGGTGCAAGATCGAAATTGCGCATGGGTCATCCTCCTTTGAGCGATACCAATGTTGGCGGCCTTCCCCTTGGAGACAGGCCAGTTGCGCCCCGGCCCGTCATCCGGCCCCGGGGCATCATGGATTTGGGAAACGCCCGCGCGCCTGTCAAGAGGGGAGCGGTGCGGCTCAGGGTCGGGCGAAACGCGCGCCGGTACCGCGCCGGCCCTCGCCCGCCTGTACCCGCTTGAAGCCGGGATTGGCGGTCGCCATTCCGGCGGTGGCGGCGCGCAGGTCGCGCTTGAGACCGGTGACGAGATCGGGCAGGTCCATGCCATAGGACAGGCGTTTGCCCTCGACGCGGCTGCCGCCGCTCACCAGCGACAGGATACGCGGGCGGCCGCCATGTGGGGCCAAGACCGGCGCGCCGGAGGAGCCGAAGATCACGTCGCAGTCTAAGGCCATGATTCCCTCGGCGCGCCACAGCATGTTGCACCGGCGTTGCCATGACGGGGCGCTGTCGCGGTCGCGCCCGTAGGAGACGACGCTAATCTGCGCGCCGTCGCGGGGCCGGTCATGGATGGCGAAAGGGGCGGCCACGGCACTGTTGATCGGGGTCGCGAGCCGCAGGAGGGCGGCGTCGTTGCGGATGTTGGCGGCGCTCATGCCGCCGCGCGGATCGTAGCCTTCTGCAGCCACGTAGCCCATCACCCCGGACTCGGCGATCGCCTTGCCGTCGCGCAGCCCGGCGCGGAACCGGATCGTATCGGCGGCCACGGGTCGCCCGGAGCGGCCAAAGACGCAATGCGCCGCCGTCAGCACCTGATCGGGCGCGATGAGCACCCCGGTGCAATAGCCCTCGCGCCCGATATCGACCCGGCCTATGGCCTCCCAGCCAAAGAGGTCGTCGCGGTCGGTGAGGCGGGTGAGCCCGCTCGACTGTGCCGCCGCCCCGCCCGCCCACAGGCAGAGCGCCGCCAAAAGTGCAAGTATTCGTCGCGGACTGCTCATGGCCGCTCGAATTTTGCGCCGGTGTCGCGCCGGGTGCCGGAGGTGAAGGTCTTGGGGGCGGCATCCTGAAACACCCCCTGTCCGGCCTCGAGCGCCGTGCGCAACGTGTCGAGCGGCGCCAGGAGCTGCGTGCCCAGCGACACCTTGCGGCCCTCGACCTCGGCCATCGCCGAGACCACCGAGACGATCCGTGCGCGCCCGCCCTCGAAGCTGAAGACCGGCGCGCCGGAGGCACCGAAATCCACATCGCAGGACATGATGAGCACGCCCTGCTGCCGCGCCATCACGTTGCACTCTTGCTGAAGCGACGGGGCCTCGGCGCGGCCCTTGGCGTAGCTCACCACGCCGATGCGCTGTCCCTTGCGGGGGCGGCGATCGGTCTCGAACGGGGTGACGCGGGTGTTGCGGATCGGGTGATGAAGCTCGAGCAGCGCCACGTCGTTGCGCACGCGGTCCGCAGTCACGTCCGCGTCAAAGCGATAGTCGGGATGCAGCACCGCACGGCGCACCGTGCGATAGGCGGCCGCGCGCCCGTTGCGCCAGCCGGCCTTGAACTCGATTCGTGCAGGGTCGATCCGTTTGCCTGTGGCGCGATCATGCAGGCAATGCGCCGCCGTCAGCACCAGATCGGGGGCCACCAACGCACCGGTGCAGAAGCCGCGCCCGGCCAGTTCGAGCCGCCCGACCGCCTCCCACGCGCGGGCGGCGTCGCCCGCGTCGAGCCGCTCGAGGCGGCTGTCCTGCGCGGCGAGCGGCGTGGCGAGCAGGGCGAGTAGTGCGAGGCTGCGCAGCATGATGTCTCCGGCGGTTCAGTCCGGTATCGGTTAACAGCCGTTTCGGGCCAGATTATGACCGGCTTGCGCGCAGGATCGGCACGCCTGCCATACCGTTTTCCGCCTGCGCCAGCGCGGGCGGCTGCGGCCCGCCGGTGGCCCAGTCCAGCAGTTCCACCGTGTGCACCACCGGAATGCCGGTGCCCGAGCCGATCTGCATCATGCAGCCGATATTACCCGCGGCGATGACGTCCGGGCGCTTGGCCTCGAGCGTGCGGACCTTGCGGTCCTTGAGCTGCTTGGAAATCTCCGGCTGCATCAGGTTGTAGGTGCCCGCCGAGCCGCAGCACAGGTGGCTGTCGGCGGGTTCCACCACCTTGAACCCGGCGCGCTTCAGCAAGTCCTTGGGGAAGGTCTTGATCTGTTGGCCGTGTTGCAGCGAACAGGCGGCGTGATAGGCGATTGTAAGGCCCTTTTCCTCGCCCTCTGGAAGGTCTAGCTGCATCAGCAATTCGCTCACGTCCACTGCGATCTCGCTCACCCGCGCGGCATCGTCGGCCAATGCTTCGTGGCGGAACATGTGGCCGTAATCCTTGACGGTGGTGCCGCAGCCCGAGGTGTTGATGACGATGGCGTCCAGCCCCTCGCCATTCATCTCGCGCGCCCAGGCTCGGATGTTCTTCGCGGCCGTCGCGTGGCTCTCTTCGGTCTTGCCCATGTGATGCGTCAGTGCCCCGCAACAGCCCGCCCCCTCGGCCACCACCACCTCGCAGCCCAGCCGGGTGAGCAGCCGGATGGTGGCGTCGTTGATATCGGTGTTGAGCGCGCGCTGCGCGCAGCCCGTCATCAGCGCCACGCGCTTCTTGCGTGCGCCTTGCGCGGGGAAGGTTTGCGGATCGTCGTTGCGGCTGACGGGCGGCACCTGTTTGGGTGCCATCTCCAGCATCGCGCGCAGCCGCGCATCGGGCATCAGCCGGGCAAAGGGCCGCCCGATCCTGGCCCCGAGAAGCGCCACGCGAAACCGCATCGGATAGGGGAGGATGCGCGCCAGGATCCAGCGCAGCATCCGGTCGCCCAGGGGGCGCTGATAGCGCGCCTCGATATATTCGCGCGCCTGATCGACCAGGTGCATGTAATGCACGCCCGAGGGGCAAGTCGTCATGCAGGCGAGGCACGACAGGCAGCGGTCGATATGCCTGACCGTCTTCTCATCGGGCACGCGGTCGTTCTCGAGCATGTCCTTGATGAGGTAGATGCGACCGCGCGGGCTGTCGAGTTCGTCCCCCAGCACCTGATAGGTCGGGCAGGTCGCGGTGCAGAACCCGCAATGCACGCAGGAGCGCAGGATCTCGTTGGCGCGGGCGATTTTCGGGTCGGCCAGTTGCTCGGGCGTGAACTCGGTCTTCATTCCGTCGCTCTCCTACGCCTCGGCCATCAGGCCGGGATTGAGGATGCCGCGCGGATCGAAACGCCGCCGCAGCCCGGTCTGAAGCGCGGCCACCGGCGCGGGCAGCGGCGGAAACGCGTCCGTCCCCGCACCGCGCACCCGTGTTGCATGGCCGCCGCGCTTCGCCACGGCCTGCCGTATCGCCGTCTTGCCCGTGTCTTCGGGCACCAGCAGCCAGACGAGCCCGCCGCCCCAGTCATAGAGCGCCTCGGCACCCGGCAGGGCGGCGACGATCCCCGGCGCGTCGGTGGGCTTGACCGAGAGCCGCCAGACGTCTCCCGCGCGCCCGTGGAACGGCGCGACGTCGCGGATATGCCGCCAGCCGGCGGCGGTGCGGTCCGGGTCGGTCTCGAGCGTGAAGGTGCCGGAATCGCCCAGCAGCTTTTGCATCTCCCTAGCCCGATAGGCAACCGAGTCCGCGAACCCTTCGAGCCGGATCATCGTCATCGGCGCGCCATCAAGACCGTGTTGCAGATGCGCGGCACCGCTCGCCTCGTAGGGCGAGCCCAGAGCGCGACACAGCACCTGAATGGCGGTGGCGTCGTCCAGCCCCTCGCAGAGCAGCACACCGGTGGCGCGGGGACGCGGGAGCACCTTGAGCGCCACCTCGGTCAGCACGCCCAATGTGCCGTAGCTGCCCGCCATCAGCTTGACCATGTCGTAGCCGGTCACGTTCTTCATCACCCGGCCGCCATTGCGGACGATGCGCCCCTGCCCGTCAACGAACCGCACCCCCAGCAGGAAATCGCGGCAGGCCCCGGCCTGAACGCGGCGCGGTCCGCTGACATTGGCGGCCACCACGCCGCCGATGGTGGGCGTGCCCTCGGTGCCCAGCAACCCGCGATGGTCCATCGGCTCGAAGGCGAGCCGCTGCCCCTCGGCCTCGAGCGTGGCCTCGATCTCGGCAAGCGGTGTGCCCGTCCGCACCACGAGGGTGAGCGCGCCGGGTTCGTAAAGCTCGATCCCTGTCATCGCCGATGTCGAGAGCCGCGCACCGTTCGATGCGCCGCCGATGGGCCGCGTGCCGCCGCCCTCGACGCGCAGCGGGCCATCGGCCTCCTTGATGATCGTGGCAAGCTCTGCCTCTGTCTCGGGTGTCATGCGGTTTCTTCTTGGTAAAATACTCTGGTGGTCCGGGGGAACCCCTCGGCCTGCGAAGGGTCAGGCGGCGCGCCGCGTGCCCGAGACGTCGAGTGGAAACACCTTGGCCGGGTTCAAGAGCCATTTCGGGTCGAACACGTCCTTTACGTCCATTTGCGCGGAAAGGTCGTCGGCCCCGTACTGATGCGCCATCAGGTCGCGCTTCTCGATCCCCACGCCATGCTCGCCGGTGAGGCAGCCGCCGACTTCGACGCAGAGCTTGAGGATTTCCGCCCCGAAGGCCTCGCAGGTTTCCAGGTCTCCTGGCTTGTTGGCATCGTACAGGATCAGCGGGTGCATGTTGCCGTCGCCTGCGTGGAACACATTGGCCACGTCGAGGCCGAACTCTTGGCTCATCTCGCCAATCCGGCCCAGTACGTGGGGCAGGGCGCTCACCGGGATGGTGCCGTCGAGGCACATGTAATCGCCAAGTTGCCCCATCGCGCCGAAGGCGGATTTGCGCCCCTTCCAGATCGCCGCGCTCTCTTCGGCCGAACGGCTCTGGCGCAATTCCACCGGGTCGTGGCGGCGGGCGATGTCCTCAATCAGCGCGAGCTGCTCGTCGATTTCGGGGTCCGAGCCTTCGACCTCCACGATCAAAAGCGCTTCGCAATCGGGGTATCCGGCATGGGCGAAATCCTCTGTCGCGCGGATGCAGGGGCGGTCCATGAACTCGATCGCCACGGGCAGCACGCCCGCCTTGATGATGTCGCTCACGCAGGCGCCCGCGACCTCGCTCGAATCGAAACCGATCAGCACCGGGCGCGCGCCCTCAGGCTTGCGCAGGATGCGCAGCGTGGCCTCGGTTACCACGCCAAGCTGACCCTCCGAGCCGCAGACGAGACCCAGCAGATCATAGCCGCCGGCGTCGAGATGTGCGCCGCCGAGTTCCACCACCGTGCCGTCCATCAGCACCATGGTCACGCCCATAAGGTTGTTGGTGGTCACCCCGTATTTGAGGCAATGCGCGCCGCCTGAATTCATCGCGATATTGCCCGCGATGGCGCAGGCAAGCTGTGAGGACGGGTCGGGCGCGTAGAAAAACCCCTCTTCCTCCACCGCGCCGGTGACGCTGAGATTGGTGCGCCCGGTCTGTACCCGGATGAAGCGATTGTCGTAATCGGTTTCCAGAACCTCGTTCATCCGCGCCACGCCGACGATAACACTGTCGGCGGTGGGCAGCGCGCCGCCGGCAAGCGAGGTGCCCGCACCGCGCGGCACCACCGGCACGCCCATTTCGTGGCAGATGGCCAGTGCGTCGGAGACCTCTCGCGTCGAGGCAGGCAGGAGCACGGCGAGAGGCGGACATTTATAGGCGGTCAGCGCGTCGCATTCATAGGCGCGTGTTTCCACCGGATCCTCGATCACGGCATCGCGCGGCAGAACCTTGCGCAGGCGCGCCACCAGTTCCGCCTTGCGGGCGAGAATGTCGGGGTTCGGCTCGGGCATTTGCATGGGGTGCTCCTAAAATTGGTAAAACTATATAACCAATTTGGCCTGTCCGCGAGTCCTTTTTTGCCGCGGGCCGCGCGGCAGACCTTGCGCAGGCACACCACCTCGGGCAGTCATCGCACATGGAGTGGGTCAAGATCATCCATATTCTTTGTGTCATGGGGTGGATGACCTCCATCTTTGCCGTGCCGCGCGCGCTCATCTACTGGCGCCGCGAGTGGGACCGGCTGGGCGAATTCGGGCCGCTGGGCGATCTGACCATCCGGCTCTACCGGTTCTCGCTGGGTCTTGGCGTGATCGCCATCGCCACGGGCCTCTATCTCGCGCACTGGCTGGGCTGGCCGGGCTGGACGCATCTCAAGCTGGCGCTGGTACTGGCGCTGGCGGCGCATTACGGCTGGACCGGGCGGCTGGTGCTGCGCGCGCGTAACGGCACGTTTACCGAGAGCGACCGCTTCCTGCGTATCTTCAACGAAGTCAGCGTCTTGGGCGCAATCGCGGTTCTCTGGGCCGTGGTCGTGCGACCGTTTTGAGCGCCATGACGGATATCCTCAACGACGCGCTCGGGCATTTCGCGCCGCTCGATCTTGCCGCCTTCCTGATGCTCGTAATTGCATGGTCGGGGGTGACGCTGCTGATCGAGCACCCGCCACGCCGGCTTCCCTCGACCTCGAACCTCATGGCACAGTATCGCCGCGAATGGATGGTGCAATTCGTCGCCCGAGACCCGCGCATCTTCGATTCGCAGATCATCGGGCAGCTGCGTCAGGGCACCTCGTTCTTTGCCTCGGCGACGCTCATCGCCATCGGTGGCACGCTGGCGCTGCTGGGCGAGGTGGAGCGGCTGATCGGGTTGGCCGACGACCTGTTGACCGGTACGGCGCCAGTGATCGTGTGGGAGGTCAAGATCCTCGTGATCGTCGCCTTTCTCGCCAACGCCTTTCTCAAGTTCGTCTGGGCAAATCGACTGTTCGGCTATTGCGCCGTGATGATGGCGGCGGTGCCGAACGATCCCGCCGACCCGGCGGCGCAGCCGCGCGCGCAGAAGGCGGCCGAGATCAACATTACCGCCGCGCGGGGCTTCAACCGCGGGTTGCGCGCGCTCTATTTCGCGCTGGCTGCGGCGGCGTGGCTGTTCGGGGCGGTGGCGCTGCTGCTCGCGGTGGCGGTCACGCTCATGGTGCTGTTGCGGCGCGAATTCGCCTCGCACTCGCGCGCTGTGCTGATGCGCCCCGAGGGCGATGGGAAAGACACACGGACGTGAGTGCATTCGCGGCACGGACCGCGTATGATGCCGCGTATGAGACAGATCGCGTTCCCCCTCGCCGCGGCGGTGGCCGTTTCCGTTGCCGTCCCCGCGCTCGCGCACGAGCCTGATATCCTCGAGGCGGTGGCCATCAAGTCGGGCATGTCGTGGCGCGTGGATGTCACGCTGGAGCATCCCGATACCGGCTGGGATCACTATGCCGACGGCTGGGAAGTGCTTGATGCCGATGGCAAGCGGATCGGTTACCGGCTGCTGCATCATCCGCACGTGAACGAGCAGCCGTTCACTCGCTCGCTCACCAATCTCGATCTGCCCGACGGCACGCGTAGGATCCATATCCGCGCGCATTGCTCGGTCGATGGATGGGGCGATAAAACCTTTCGAGTCGATATCGACCCGTAATATGGGCGCGCACTCTTGTTCAGGGTCGCGCGGCATCGATCAGGACGGTCTGGCGATCCTCGGCCAAGAGCCGCAGCCGTCCGCGTATGTCCACATCGAACGCCATGACCTGTTCAAGTGCGTCAAGCATCCGCCGTTCCTGTTCCATCAGCGGCTCGGGGCAGGCCATCATGGTGCTGGCCATCGGCCCGAAATGCAGACCCTCGCCCGACAGGCTGAACCCACCGGCGATGCGGTTGCAGCCACCGCTGCCC
Source organism: Roseovarius sp. B-10 (assembly GCF_056859295.1). Lineage (NCBI taxonomy): Bacteria > Pseudomonadati > Pseudomonadota > Alphaproteobacteria > Rhodobacterales > Roseobacteraceae > Roseovarius > Roseovarius sp. B-10. The sequence goes on from NZ_JBSXOE010000021.1 coordinate 9,333, forward strand.
GCCACGCGCCCGGCATCGAGAAAGTTCAGAGACAGGCGGTCCGGCTCGATCAGTGCGGCATCGCCGAGGGCGGTAATCTGCCACGCGCCGCCGGTAAGCAGATCGGCAGGATCGCCACCGCAGCCGCGCAGTTCCCGGTCGCCGAGCGCAAGGTACGCGGTATCGGGATAGGGCATGCCGGTGGCGTCGTCGTGACACAGATGCTCTTCGACGCGCAGGCGGGCATCGGCCCCGGACAGGTCGAATTCATACCCGCCGGGCATGGCACGCGCCTCGGGGCGGGGTGTCTCTCGCGTGATTTCGCCGTAGTCAGCCACGATCTCGGCGGTTTGTCCGTCAAGCGAGACGTACCAGCCCGGTTCGTTTCCGCGCACGCGGTACGGGCGTTCGGCGGGCGGCCGCACCTTGTCGCACTCGGGCAGGTCGCGACCGTTGAGCCGGACCATTGCCGCGTCACCCTTGCTCCAGAAGCTCGTGCCGGGCTCGTCCACGGCGTCATAGCGCCCCCCCGAGGCCGTCTCGACCTGAACCAAGGGAATGTCGCGGCCCTCGGCGCGCAGCGCCACCTCGTCGCCCAGCATGCCCATCGACACACTTACGTCACCGCAGATGAAATCCGTGGCGAAGGAGAGAGGACTCACGGGATTGAGGAACAACTCGCCCAGCGCCACCGGCTCCGCGCCCGCGGCGAAGGGCACGCCCTTGATGATCCACCTCGGCGCGCCGTTCACCTCGATCAGCGCCCGCACCGTCCCCGAGAGCCCAAGCGGCACTTCGACAGTGAAGCGGCGCGGCATTTCTAGCCCGTCGCCCGCAAACTCGGTCTCGCCCAGCGTTACGCCAAACCGGCCCTCAGCGCGCACCATCGCCCGCGCGCCGGGTGGCAGGGCGATCTTTTGCTGGTACGTGAGCGCGCCGGTCACGACGCGTGATTCCGCCGCCTCTTCCGCAGACGACGCGGCCACGCAGATCGTCAGGCCAAGGGCTAGGGAAAGGAACCGAATCATGACCGCTTCTTTCGAGATGACGCCACGCGCACAGCGTAGCGTCACTCCGGGTCCGGCCAAAGCGACGATTTTTCTACACGCTCATACAGACATATTTCATTTCGAGGAATTCATCGATGCCGTGGTGGCTGCCTTCGCGGCCCAGGCCCGACTGCTTGACCCCGCCGAACGGGGCTACCTCGGTCGAGATGATGCCGGTATTGACGCCAACGATCCCGTATTCCAGTGCCTCTGCCACCTTGGTGACGCGGCCCAGATCCTTGGCGTAGAAATACGAGGCGAGGCCAAATATCGTGTCATTGGCCATGGCGATCACGTCATCCTCGTCCTCGAAGCGGAAGAGTGGCGCGAGGGGGCCGAAGGTCTCGTCGGTGGCAATCAGCATGTCCTGCGTCACATCCGCGAGGATCGTGGGCGGCAGGAAATGACCCGGCCCCTGCGCGGGCGTGCCGCCACCCATCACCACCTTTGCGCCCTTGGCGGTGGCGTCTGCGACGTGCTCCTGCACTTTCTCGATGGCGTCGGCATTGATGAGCGGTCCCAGCGTCGTGCCGTCCTCGAACCCGTCGCCCATCTTGAGCTTTTCCACCGCCGCCTGGAGCTTGGCGGCGAACGCGTCGTAGACGCCCGATTGCACGTAGATGCGGTTGGCGCAGACGCAGGTCTGGCCGTTGTTGCGGAACTTGCACAGGATCGCGCCCTCGACCGCCGCATCGAGATCGGCATCGTCGAAGACGATGAAGGGCGCGTTGCCGCCCAGCTCCATCGAGCATTTCATCACCTGGTCGGCGGCCTGCCGCAGCAGGATGCGCCCCACCTCCGTGCTGCCGGTGAACGTGAGCTTGCGCACGCCCGGGTTCTCGCAGAACTCCTTGCCTACGTCGCTCGCACTTGACGACGGCACGATGTTGAACACGCCCGCCGGGATGCCTGCGCGCTCGGCCAGAACGCCCATCGCCGTGGCCGAAAGCGGCGTTTCCGTCGCGGGCCGCCCGATAAAGGCACAGCCGGCGGCAAGCGCGGGGGCGGCCTTGCGGGTGATCATCGCGTTGGGGAAATTCCACGGCGTGATCGAGGCGGCGACGCCGATAGGTTGCTTGATGACGGTGATGCGCTTGTCGCGCTGGTGGCCGGGTATGGTCTCGCCATAGATGCGCTTGGCCTCTTCGCCAAAGAACTCGATGAACGAGGCGCCATAGGCGATCTCGCCCTTGGCCTCGGCCAGCGGCTTGCCCTGCTCGGCGGTCAGGATCACGCCGAGATCGTGCTGGTTCTCCATCATCAGGTCAAAGAACTTGCGCAGTACCGCCGCGCGTTCCTTGCCGGTCCATTTGGCCCATTCCTTCTGCGCCGCCTCGGCGGTGGCGATGGCATGGGCCACTTGTGCGCGGCTCAGATCGGCGACGTTGGCGATCACGTCGCCACGGGCAGGGTTGGTGACCTGAAATGTGCCGTTGTCGCCATCCACCCACTGCCCCCCGATATAGGCCTTCTCCGCCAGCAGGGCGGGATCGTTCAGCATGGATTTCAGGTCGGTCGTGGTCATGGCGCGGTCCTCTTGCGATGTCGAATGCTCTCGCAAAGCCAAAGCAGCTTGGGCTAGGAATGTCTAGGGCCAGAGAGGGGCAAAGGGATGAGCGAACTGGACAACGCCTATGCGAACGTGCCGAACATCCCGGGCGGCGCGCAGTATCCCGCGCGCTGGACCGTGGCGGCAGAGGCGTTTCGCGTGCGGCATGCGGGGCAGGCGGAACTTGGCTTGCCTTATGGCAAGAGCGAGCGGCAGGCGCTCGACCTCTTCCACCCCGTGGGCACGGCGCGGGGGCTGTGTGTCTTTGTGCATGGCGGCTACTGGTTGCGCTTCGACCGCTCGTTCTGGTCGCATCTCGCGGCTGGGCCGCTTGCGCGCGGCTGGGCGGTGGCGATGCCGTCCTACGATCTCTGCCCCGAGGTGCGCATCGCCGACATCACCCGCCAGATCGCGCAGGCGGTGACGATGGCAGCAGACCGCGTGGCAGGGCCGATTGCGCTTGCCGGGCATTCGGCGGGCGGGCATCTCGTGGCGCGCATGGCGGTGCCCGGCGTGCTGCCAGCCGAGGTGGCGGCGCGGCTCCGTCACGTCGCACCAATCTCGCCGGTCTCGGACCTGCGCCCCCTCTTGCGCACCTCGATGAACGAACAGCTCCGGCTCGATGAGCCCGCGGCAGAGGCCGAGAGCCCGGTGGTCATGCGCCCCCTTCCGGTGCCGGTCTCGGTCTGGGTCGGTGGCGATGAATTGCCCGCCTTCCTCGACCAGGCGCGCTGGCTGTCCGAGGCGTGGGGCGCGCCGCTTGAGGTCGCGAGAGGCAAGCACCATTTCGACGTGATCGAAGCGCTGGGCGATCCGGCAAGCGCGATGGTGGCGCGGCTCTCGGGCTGAGCAGCGCGCGCGGCGTTCACGGACTGGCAAGATATCGCTCCAAGATTGGGCGCGTCCCGAGAGATGCCCCAAAACCCGGAGTGCCCCAATGCCAGATACCTCACCGCGCCTGTCGCTGCCCTTCATCCTGCCCTCGCAGGCGCAGAAACACGTCACCCATAACGAGGCGCTGACCCGGCTCGATATCGCGGTGCAACTGGCGGTCGAAGGAATCGGCGCGGCCACGCCCCCGGCCCTGCCCGGGGCCGGGCAGGTCTGGGCGCTCGGGCCTTCGCCTTCCGGGGTTTGGGCCGGGCAGGCGGGGATGCTCGCCGCCTTCGTCAACGAAAGCTGGCTGTTCGTCGCGCCGGGCGAGGGGTGGCTTGCCATCGACAAGAGCGACGGGCGGCTCTTTCGCCATGCGGGCGCCGAGTGGGTGCCGCTGTCTTCGCCGGGTCTGGAGAACCTTGACGGGGTGGGCATCAATGCCGGCTTTGACACCACCAACCGGTTCACCGTCTCGGCACCCGCCACGCTTCTCAACCACGAGGGGGCGGGGCATCAACTCAAGATCAACAAGGCCAGCGCTGCCGACACCGCAAGCCTCTTGTTCCAGACGGGATTTGGCGGGCGCGCCGAGATGGGGACCAGCGGCAACGACGATTTTGCCATCAAGGTGAGCGCGGACGGGGCGGCCTGGGTGACGGCGCTGAGCCTTGACGCCGCCACCGGCCTCGCCACCGGCGCGGCGGTGCAGGCGGACGCGGGCGACGCGGTGCCGGGGCGACTTCTGACCACTGGTGCCTTTGGCTGGGGGCAGGACGGGGCAGGGGCGGTGCCGGTGATGGCCGATCTCGACGACCCGGCGCAGCCCGCAGGCAGCTTTGCCGTGGATGGCACCACCCTCGGCCCGCGCCCCGCGGGGGCGACAGCAGGGCTGTGCCTGTCGATGCGGCTCGGTGCGGACGACCTCGCGCAGATATTCATCGGCGCCGATGGCGCGGCGCTGGCGTTTCGCACCCGTTCGGGCGGGGCGTGGGGTGCGTGGCAGGCGGTGCATGGTGCGCACAACGTCAACCGCAGCACCGGACCAGATGGCGAGGCGCTGCGCTATCCTGACGGCACGCAGATCTGTCGCCACACGCTCACCCTTGATGCCCCCGACACCGCGCACGGCGCGCTCTTTGCCGGGGCGGCGGAAACGGCATGGAGCTATCCCGCCCCCTTCGCGCCGGGCACGCGGCCCACGGTTTCGGCCAGTGCCACCACCGCATCCGGTGTCTGGATCGCCACGCGGGCGGGGGACGAGACGGCGGGGCATTTGCGCGCGATGGCGGCGCTAAGCCAGCCGGGCGCGCCAGAGGTCACTGTGACGGCGATCGGGCGCTGGGCCTGATTACCCCTTGGCCCCTTGCCCGCGGGCATAGACATCCTCGTATCGGATGATGTCGTCCTCGCCCAGGTAAGTGCCGGTCTGCACCTCGATCAGCACCATCGGCACCTTGCCGGGGTTTTCCATCCGGTGGACCGCGCCCAGCGGGATGTAGACCGACTGGTTCTCGCTCACGAGCGTTACCGTGTCGTCGATGGTTACGCGGGCGGTGCCCTCGACGACGATCCAGTGCTCGGACCGGTGGTGATGGCTTTGCAAGCTAAGCGCCGCACCGGGATTGACATGGATGCGCTTGACCTGGAACCGTCCGCCCACGGAAAGGCTCTCGAACCACCCCCAGGGGCGGTAGTCGCGCGGCAGGGTCTCGGCCTGCTTGGCCCCTTGCGCCTTCAACGCGGCGACGGCCTGTTTCACGTCCTGCGCACGGTCCTTGTGGGCCACCAGCACCGCGTCGGGCATGGCCACGGCGATCACGTCGCTCAGGCCGATACCCACCAGTGCCTGCTGTTCATCCTCGGCGCGCAACAGCGTATCGGTGCAGTCGATGGCGGTGGCCGGGCCCGAGGTCACCACGCCGCCCGCGTCCGGCCCGCTCTCGCGCCACACGGCGTCCCAGCCGCCGAGGTCCGACCACGCGCCGCCAAAGGGGACAACGGTAAGGTTCTCGGCCTTCTCCATCACCGCGTAATCCACGGAGATGTCATCGCATTCCGACCAGGGTGCAGGCGCGAGCCGCAGGAAATGCAGGTCGCGTTCGGCCTCATCGAAGGCGCGCGTCACGGCGGCGAGCAGCCCGGGTTGATGGCTCTCGAAGGCAGACAGGATCGTGCCGGTGGCAAACAGGAAGATGCCCGCGTTCCACAGGTGCATCCCGCCCGATAGCAGCGCCTCGGCGGTTGCCGCGTCGGGTTTCTCGGCAAAGCCCTTGAGCGGCTGCGGCACCGGGGCAAAGCCGTTTTTTGGCGCTTCGCTCAGTGCGAGCCACCCATAGCCCGTCTCTGCCCTGTCGGGGCGGATACCGAATGTCACGATCTGTCCCGCCTCGGCCGATGGGACCGCCGCCATGACAGAGGCGCGAAACGCCTCCGCGTCCGGGATCACGTGATCCGAGGGTGCGACCAGCATCAGTGCGCCCGGCGCGCGCGCATGCAGCTCCAGTGCCGCGGCCAGAATCGCGGGGGCGGTGTTGCGTCCCTCGGGCTCGATCAGCGTGGCGGCGGCGGCGACCTCGACGGCGGCCAACTGCTCGGTCACGACAAAGCGGTAATCCGACCCGGTGACGATCGCGGGTGCGGCAAAGCCGGGGCCCGACAGACGCCGCGCCGAGGCCTGAAACAGGCTTTCCTCGCCCGTGAGCCGGGTGAACTGCTTCGGATAGCTCTTGCGCGACAGCGGCCAGAGCCGCGTGCCCGATCCGCCGCAGAGCAGAAGCGGGTGAATATCCTGTGTCATCCTTGCGTCCTCCCTGCCGCGTCTCAGCCGCGAAACCTGTCGAGGTTTTCCAGAAACCACCGATACGTGTCCGCGACGCCCTGTTCCAGCCCGATCCTTGCGCGCCAGCCCATATCCGCCAACCGGCTCACATCCATCAGCTTGCGCATGGTGCCGTCGGGTTTCGTGGGGTCGGTGGTGATCCGCCCGTCGAAGCACGTCACACGCGCCACCATCTTCGCGAGGTCGAGGATGGCAATATCCTCGCCGGTGCCCACGTTGATGTGGCTCAGCATCGGCTGCGTGTTGGCGTCATAGCGGTCCCTGTCGAGGTCCAGCACGAAGAGCGATGCCTCTGCCATGTCATCGACGTGCAGGAATTCGCGCCGTGGCCGCCCGGTGCCCCAGATCGTGACCTCCTCGCGGCCCGCCTCCGCCGCCTCGTGAAAGCGACGGATGAGGGCGGGCAGGACGTGGGAATTCTCGGGGTGGAAATTGTCGCCGGGGCCGTAAAGGTTGGTTGGCATGACCGAGCGGTAATCGGTGCCATGCTGCCGGTTGTAGCTCTCGCAAAGCTTGATGCCCGCGATCTTGGCGATGGCGTAGGGCTCGTTGGTGGGCTCCAGCGGGCCGGTGAGCAGCGCATCCTCGCGCATCGGCTGCGGAGCCTCGCGCGGGTAGATGCAGGACGACCCAAGCTGCAACAGCCGACGCACACCTGCCGCGTATGCCTGATGGATCACGTTGCATTCGATCATCAGGTTTTCGTAGATGAAATCGGCGGGGTAGGTGTTGTTGGCATGGATGCCACCCACCTTCGCGGCGGCGAGGATCACCACGTCGGGGCGCTGATCGGCCATGAACGCCGCGACCTGCGCCTGATCGGTCAGGTCAAGCTCGGCATGGGTGGCGGTGATCAGGTTGATCTCCTCCCCCGCCGCGCGCCGCGCCTCCAGCCGCCGCAGTATCGCGCCGCCCACCATGCCCCTGTGCCCTGCCACGTAGACGCGCATCGCGATCACCCGTTCTCGAAACTGACCGGCATGTCCATGCCGTGTTCCCTGAGCAGCGCGTGCCGCCGTGCGGTGCGCAGGTCCTCTTCAACCATTTCGGCGCACATTTCGCGCGCCGTGATCTCGGGTACCCAGCCGAGTCTTTCCTTGGCCTTTGTGGGATCGCCCAGCAACGTCTCCACCTCGGCGGGACGGAAATAGCGCGGGTCTATGCGCAGGATCACGTCCCCGGGCTTGACCGCCGGGGCCTTGTCACCCGCGATGTCCGTGACGGTGGCGATCTCGTCCACCCCCTCGCCCGAGAAGCTGAGTGAAATGCCCAGCTCCTCCGCAGTCCAGCGGATGAACTCGCGCACCGAATACTGCTTGCCGGTGGCGATCACGAAATCCTCGGGCGCGTCCTGTTGCAGCATCATCCACTGCATCCGCACGTAATCTTGTGCATGGCCCCAGTCGCGCAGCGCGTCGATATTGCCCATGTAGAGACAGTCCTCCAGTCCCTGCGCAATATTGGCCATGCCGCGCGTGATTTTGCGGGTAACGAAGGTCTCGCCGCGGCGCGGGCTCTCGTGGTTGAACAGGATGCCGTTGCAGGCATACATCCCGTAAGCCTCGCGATAGTTGACGCAGATCCAGTAGGCGTAGAGCTTGGCCACGGCGTAGGGCGAGCGCGGGTGGAACGGTGTCGTCTCGCGCTGCGGGGTCTCCTGCACAAGCCCGTAAAGCTCGGATGTCGAGGCCTGGTAGAAACGCGTCGTCTTCTCCATGCCGAGGAAGCGGATCGCCTCGAGCAGGCGCAGCGTGCCGATGGCGTCCACGTCGGCGGTGTATTCCGGCGACTCGAAGCTCACCGCCACGTGGCTTTGCGCCCCGAGGTTATAGACCTCGTCGGGCTGCACCTCGCTCAGGATGCGGGTGAGGTTGGAGCTGTCGGTGAGATCGCCGTAATGCAGCCTCAGCCGTTGATGGTTGGAATGCGGATCCTGGTAGATGTGGTCGATCCGCGCGGTGTTGAACAGCGAGGCGCGGCGCTTGATGCCGTGCACCTCGTAGCCCTTTTCCAGCAGAAACTCTGCCAGATACGATCCGTCCTGTCCGGTGATGCCGGTGATGAGTGCCTTTTTCATGGGATTATCTTACCTTGCCTGAACATCTTTGCCACGGTCGCGCCGCATGAATTGTGATACCTTGCCGACGTTCTTGGCCGCCAGTACCCCTATACCCCCGATCCCGTGCCGACGGATGGCGCACAGGTCCTCGCGGCTCTTGCGAAGGATGCGGCCCAGCGAACGATTGCTCTCGCCGCCGACGCGCATCCGCACCAGGACGTCCGGTATGTAAGCCAATTCCAGTTCGGCCCTGACCAGCCAGCGCAGGATGGCTTCGTAATCGGCAGCGATACGAAATCCGGTGTCATAGGCATCGTGCTTGTCGAAGACCTCACGACGCAGAAACAAGGTCGGATGCGGTGGCATCCACCCCTTCCTCAACAGGACCGGTCGGTAGGCACCCGAACGCCAATAGCGGATCACGCGATCGGGATTGGTGCGGGCGACATATTCCAGATCGCCGTACACACCATCCATGCCGCCACTGTCGAAGATACTTGCCACCCGCGACAGCACGTCGTGCCGCGCAAAAAGGTCGTCCGTGTGCAACACCCCGACGACAGAGCCATCCGCCCGCGCGATCCCCTTGTTCAGGGCGTCATAGATGCCCTCGTCGCGTTCGCTGAACACTCTGATCGCCGGGCTGTCAAAGCCTTTGGCGATGGCGCAGGTATCGTCATTCGAGGCGCCGTCGATGACGACAAGTTCCTTGTCGGAATGGTCCTGCGCGAGGAAAGACCCGATGGCCCGGCCGATGGTGGCCTGCGAGTTGTAAGCGGCCATGATGATGGAGATTTTCACGTCCGCCCCTTTCCTGTTTCACTGCGTCGTTTGAATCAGCACATACCGCCCCGGAGCGAGCACGTCCATGTCCGTGCGGTCGAAACAGGCGGTCGTGCGGTCGATATCATCCTCAACGTAACGAACATCCGCCCGAGCCCTCACGATCCCGTTCCATCCGTTGCCGATGCGCCATTCTCCCTAACACGCTGATAAATCCCAAGCGTCAGCCCGGCAATCTCCTGCGGTTGGAATGCCATTGCCGTCTCGCGCCCATCCGCGCCCATCCGGGCCCGCCGGTCCGGGTCGTCGAGCAGCCGCGCGATGCGGTCGGCCATCGCCGCATCGTCGCCCACGGGCACGATGAACCCGGCCTCGCCATCGCGGACATGGCGGGCCACGTCGCCGACATCGGTGCTGACCACGGGGCGCGCCATTGCCATCGCCTCCCAAAGCGCCATACCCCAGCTTTCGGATAGCGAAGGGCAGACATAGACATCGGCGCGTGCCAGGAATGGCCGCACATCCGAGCGGCCGCCGACGAAATGGATGCTGTCGAGGCCAAGGTTCCGGGCCAGCGCCATCAGCCTGCGGTGATACGCGCGCTGGCGATCGAAGATCGGGCCGACGATCACCGCCTGGACCCCATGCCCGAGGCTGCGCAATCGCGCCGCGGCACGGATAAATGTCTCAAACCCCTTGATCGGGTTGACGTTGCCGACCGTAACCATGACCGGACCGTCACCGAACCGGGCAATCGCTTGCTCATCTCCGGGGCAGGGTGCGTCGGGGTGAAATTCATGAACGTCAACCGGTGGCGGAACAAAGGCAAATGGCCTGTCCGCGCCCACGTATCGGCCATAATACGCCCTGACCCTTCGGGATGTGTAGATGAATCCCCCCGCCCAGGGAGCGACCCTCCGGAACAGCGCGTGCACCCAGCCGGGCATCAAGCTGTCATTGAGGTGCCAGACCGAGGGGATGCCAGCCAGCCGCGCCGCGATCACCGCCTTCACCTGCCAGCTACCGCCCGACGCGTGCACGAGATCGACCCTCTCGCGGCGGAAAAGCTGCACGAGGCGCCACACCTCCCAAGGCGAGAACAGGGCATAAGCCAGCGCCGCGCGCCATTCCCTGGTGATCCGGGTGAGCGGGAGGACACGATAAGGCACACCATGACGCGCGCACATCTCGCGAAACGGGGTGGAATTGGCCCGTGGCATGACGATCAGCGTCTCGGCCCGGTCATTGAGCGCCGCCGCCACCCGCACCATTCGCACCTGCGGCCCACCAAGTTTGCCTTCCTCAATGACGTTGGCGATGCGCAGATTCATTCAACGAACGCCTGACATAAACCGGAACCTCGTTGAAAAACGTATGGCCTCATACACAAGTATTGCCGGATAAAGTGCGAGCATCGCTGTGCTCAGGTCTCCCCGAAAAAACATCGGTGTCATTCCGGTGAACAAGACGCCATACATGAAGCGACGGTTCCGGAACGATGCCAACTCGAATGCAGGATTTAGGTTCTTGGCGAGAATTCCAAAAAGCATGCTAAATAAGAAAAGCCCGACGAATCCAAAATCAGCATAGGAATTGAAGAATGAATTCAAACCTACATTATTGTAAACATATCCAGATCTCTCTGCCGTATAAATACCGATGGATTCAGCCTTCCCAGGCCAAATGGCGCGCGGCACAATGATGAAAAGATGTGAGAATAGGTAATTTCCTTGGGAAAAACTGTCCAGCTTCAGTGCGTCCAGGAATATAGAGTAGGAAGAAAACTCAAGTGACTGAAGGCTCTGGAATGCTCTTGTCAGGTCGACCTTTTGAATGCCAGAGCGCATGGCTGACGTGATCCCAAGCAGCGTTATTGCATACGCCGGTGCAAATGCAAGTAACCATGCAAGAACACTCAGTCTTGAGGACTTTATCGAGTACGTGAGGATGACCACGAAAAGGCCGAACAGAGAAAGAAAGCGACTCGTATTCACAGGGTTTGACACGATCAGGAGGCACGATGCGAGGAGGATAAAAATTGCAACTCTTGTATTCTTCTTCAGCCCGTTGTCTGCTTCCAATATGAAGTAGGCAACAAGAAATGCAGGTAGAATCTTTGCAATATTCCTCAGCAGAATGACGTAATTTTGCGCCTCTCCTGTTTCCTGTTCCACCCTTGGTAACATGATTGTCTCGAACCCAACGAAAGCCATTAGAGCCACAAGCAGCGCCAAGATGAAGGCAACGCCCACGAGGGAAAATCCAAGCTCTGGAGTCCCTTTGTGTGACAGGGATATCCTCTTGAACTGAAATCCAGCAAGAATGCCCATGAAATGCGTCATGACGAACAACAATGCCATCGGTCCGAAATCCGGCACGTCCCCGCGCCATGTATAATACCCAACACCTATTCTATCCTGAAGAAACGGCACAACGATCCAGTAGAGCAGGATCATGGAAAAGTAGACAATAAGCGGAAGGATATAACGCGAATAACTTGCGTATAGTCCCATTGAGAGTGCACCAAAGAAGATCAAGTGCGGGATTGTAAGGCCACCAAATGGCCACAGCCCAATAATGCACAGGATTACAACAACCCAGTAGGTACGCAGGAGTCTGAGACGTGGCACACTCGGTGACCTGTCAATTCTCAAGCGGCTCACTTGATGCCTCCCGAACCAGGAGGTTCAATTGGCCCGGCCAAAAGGGTTGCCCCCCCGATCAGCCCCAGCCGCGTCATAATGATCGCCGCATAAGCCAGGGCGAACCCGAACGCGCCATGGGTCAGTGACAAGCCCGGGACAAGCACGGCTGCCACTGCCAGCGTGGCGAGATTGGCCCACATCGACACACGTTCGCGCCCGGTCATGTGCAGTATCATCGCCAGCGGCCCCAAGAGCGCGGCTGCGAACTGTGCGAGCGCCATGATCCGCAAATACCCGGTTGCCGTGCCGAACTCTGCCCCCAGCAGCGCCAGCGCGCGTTCGGGCCAGATCAGGAGTGGCAGCAGCACGCAGGCCGCGATCCCGGCGCTGACAAGCATTGCCTGAAAGGTCAGCCGACGTAGTGTGTTCGCGTCTCCGCCACGTGACAGCCGCACGATCCCGGGCGCGATCATCGGGTTGATGACAAGCGTGCAAAAACTGACCAAAAGCGCCAGCCTCTCGGCGCCCCGCAACAGGCCGATTTCGATCTCGTTCAGGAATGGAGCAGCCAGCAGGAACGACCCCGACTGAAGAAGGAAACCGGCCAGGGCAATCAGCGTGAACGGAACCTGACCGCGGCTCAATTCCTCTCTCAGGCGCGCCTCGGGAAAGAGCATCTCGCGGTTCACGGGATGATTTGCCCGCGTGATCGCACCCGCTATCAATGCCAGGAGTAGCATCGACAGCAGGAAACCGGACATCACGCCCGTTGACGTCAGGTTGCTGCCCCGAACAAGCGATGGCATGAGCAGCAGCACTGTCAGACACGAAATCCCGCCGAGCTCGAACAGCGGGGCGAGCCATGGACGCGCACTGCCGCGCGCGTATGCCGCGAACAATGCGAGAGAAGTGACCAGGAACAGCATGACGGGGAGGGCGTGAACGGCCCCGGGAAACGGTGCCCCCAGGATCCCGCTCGACAGGATCGCAGAGCCAGTCAGGCCAAGCACAATGCTGGACAGGACGATCCGGCGAACAGCCAGCAGAAGCAGGGAAATGGACGCGCGCGCTCCTTTTTCATGAACTGCCCACGCCACCGACCGCGTCAGCAGGCTGCCCTGACCGCGCCGCGCGATCATGCCCAGCACTCCGAGCAGGCTGAGCATGATGGTGAACATGCCCAGCCGTTCCGGTCCGCCGGTGCGCGCGATGACGACGGCAAGCAGCAGACCGCCCACGGCCGCGAGAACCTGTGTCGCACCGGTTGCGCAAAACCGGGCCAGCCCTCCGAATTGGCTGTCATCGCGATGTGATTTGGAACAAGACGAGGCTTTCATTCGCGCCCCCTCCAGCCGGTCGAAATGTCCGCGACGAGGTCTTCGGAAACGTGCTCGGGATAGTAGGCAGAGACACTATCGAGAGCGGTGGCCCCCATCTTTTCCAGGTCGAGGTCACCGCGCATCACCCTGAGGAGAATAGCCTTCAAAGGCTCACTCTGACCCGGGGGCAACAAGAAACCGTTCTCGCCAGGTCGGACAATATCCCTGCCTGCCATGACTCCGTCTGTTGTAATCACCGGCAAGCCGGCAGCCATCGCTTCGGGAACGACCATGCCCCAGCCGTCATGCATGGATGGGAGCACGAATAGGTCCGCTCCGGCATAGATTTCAGATTGCTTCTCGGGCCCGGCGTATCCGTGGAACGTGATCCTGCCGCGCAAGTTCTCCTTGACGCCATTTTCCAGTTCCGGCCGCATCGCACCATCGCCGATGATGTCCAGGCGCCAGTCGGGGTAGTCATCGGCAAGGTCGGAAAAAACCCGGACAAGCTGGTCGATCTTCTTTGATGGCACGAGACGTGCCGTTGTCACGATGACCTTGTTGTCATGCGTGGTTTCCGGCGACTGGTAGACCGAGAAATCCTTGGTATACGGCAGGCTTCGCAACAGCCTTTCCGGCACCCCGTGCTCGGCATAGCTTTTGACGCCAGCCTGGCCAACGGCGTAAACACGGCGCGACCTCGAGATCGCAGAAATGACCGCGCGCTTTACCAGGAACCGTATCGGGTGTGACTTCGGGGATTTCTTTATGCGCTCTCCCCAGAATGCCCAATCCGCGCCTGGCCGCAGGAAAGACATTGCCAGGATCAACAGGAAATTCGTCGGGTTGCTGTAGCCTTGTATGATGATCCTGGCCCGACGTTCCTTGAATAGCAGCCGAAGCAACAGCCCTGGACAGAATGCCGTATTAACCCGAGACGGGAATGGACTCAGGTTGCGACTTTCCAGAATGTCGTGATCCGTTGGAAATGAGGGATCCTGCCATTTCGCATTTCGCCTGGAGAGATAGGCGACCGAAACCTCTGTATCGTGACGACGATGCAGCGCGTTGTAGAGCTCAACGGTATTCGGACTCGGAGAGTTGGCAACAAAAATCAGGCGCATCTCACTCATTCACCCCAACACCCCCTTCTCGGCGAAATAACCGGCCAACGCTTCGCGGCTCAGTGCCGCCTCATGAGCCGAGTTGTAGGGCCGGTCGGTCCGCGGGGCGCCGCGCAGATGGGCGTAGCCGGGGGCGGTGGCATCGGCAAAGGCCGAGAGCGACACAAAGAAATCGCCATATTCCCAGGTTCGGCGCACCTCTTCGTCGTTCATCAGCTCTTCGTACATCTTCTCGCCGGGCTTGGGGCCGATCTCGGTGATCTCGACGCCGCCTTCGGGGGCGAGCGTGTCGCGCATGACATGGGCGATGTCCTCGATCCGGGCGACCGGCATCTTGGTGACCATCACCTCGCCGCCGCAGGCCAGCCAGACCGAGTCGAGCACCAGCCGCACGGCCTCTTCCAGCGTCATGATAAAGCGTGTCATGTCGCGATGGGTCAGCGTGATCGGCCCGCCCGCCGCGATCTGGCGGCGAAACAGCGGCACCACCGACCCGCGCGATCCCAGCACGTTGCCGAACCGCGTCGAGGCAAGGACCGTGCCCGCGTTGCGCGCGCGGATGTGGTGCCCGTTGGCCGTGGTCTCGGCCGCCGCGGTCATCAGCCGCTCGCCCATCAGCTTGGAGGTGCCCATCACGTTGGTGGGGTTCACCGCCTTGTCGGACGAGGTGAAGATCACGCGCTCGACACCGTTCTTCTGCGCTGCGTCGATGACGTTCTGCGTGCCCTGGATGTTGGTGGCGATCGCTTGTGCGGGGCTGTCCTCGCATAGTCCCACATGCTTGAGCGCGGCGGCGTGCAGCACGATATCTACGCCGCGCATCCGCAGCTTCAGCGCCTCGCGGTCGCGTATGTCGGCGAGGTGGCCCGAAACCTTGCCGGTCGCGCGGTAGTGCTCGATCTGGAAGAAGAGTTCGGTCTCGTTGTTGTCGATGCACACGATATGGGCGGCGGCGCTTGGCGCAAGCTGGCGAACGAGCTCGGCGCCGACGGTGCCGCAGGCGCCGGTGACGAGGACCGTCTTGTCCCTGAATCTGTCCATGCCCGTCAGCTCCAGCGCACGCGCGGCATGATACGGTCGGTCACGATACGGTCGCGGTTCTCGATGATGCGTTCCAGCATCGCGCCCAGCACGGCCTCTGACATGTAATGCGGTTTCAGCCCCAGCTCGGCCAGCCCGCTATGCGCGGGGTTGTAATAGTGTTCCTCTTTTTCCTTGCGGGGATTGGGGATCGACCTGATCTCGACGTCGAGGCCCATCTGGCTTCCGGCCTGCCGGACCCGCTCGGCCAGGTCGTTAACGGTGAAGGTTTCGGTCAACTGGTTGAAAATGCGCAACTCGCCGGGCTCAGCGGGGTGTTCGGCGGCGAGGCGCACGCATTGCAGCGTGTCGCGCAGGTTGAGATAGCCGCGCGTTTGCCCGCCGCCGCCATAGACGGTGAGCGGCACCCCCGCGACGGCCTGAACGAGGAACCGGTTCACCACGGTGCCAAAGATGTCGTCATAATGGAAATTGGGGCACAGGCGCGGGTCGAGATCGGCCTCGTCGGTTGAAATTCCGTAAACCGGCCCCTGCATCAGGTCGGTCACCCGTAGCCCGCAGGCGCGCACATAGAACCAGAGCAGGTCGGTATCGAGCACCTTGGTGGTGTGATAGAGCGAGCCCGCCGCGCGGGGATAGAGGAACGTGTCCTTGCGGCCCTTGTGCTCGATCTCGATCCATCCTTCCTCGATGTCGATATCGGGCGTGCCGTATTCACCCATGGTGCCGAGCTTGACAATATGTGCGTCAGGGGCGTGCTCCTTGACCGCCCAGATGCAGTTGAACGTGACATCGAGATTGTTGCGGAAGGTCTCGCGCGCCTCGCGAAAGCCCCGCATGGAGTAGGGGGCCGAGGGCTGTTCGGCATAGTGCACGACGGTGTCGGGCTGCATCTCGCGCACCAGGCCAAACATCACCTCGGGGTCCGACAGATCGCCGATGCGCACCTTGATCGGCTTGCCGCCGACCGCCTCGAAGATGGCAGCGCGCTCACTGAGGCAGGGGGCGCCGATCAGCGCGTCACTGTCCGTCGCCTCGGCAATATTCCGCCGCATGTAGTTGTCCGCGACCATCACCTCGTGGCCGGCGGCCGCGAAATCCATTGCCGTGGGCCAGCCGAGATAGCCATCTCCCCCCAGAATGAGTACACGCATGTTTTCCTCCAGAACCCGGACACGGGACGTGATGCCGTCATGGTTGAATTGAAATGCCTTGCCGCGCTCCACCACTCGCCATTCGGCCAGGCGCTCGTCTGAAAGTGGCCGACATCGAGGCGCAATTCAACTCATTAGATAGTTACAGATGATTCACTCTCCTGAAAAGTGTAGTCTGATACTTGGTATGACAGCGATCGTTCGCCGCGCGTTCTTTGATCCAGCGCCGCCGCTGTTGGCTGCAAGAGCGGGCCACGCACCCGTGGCGACCACACTGACAGTCGCCGGATACCAGGCGGTAATTCGGTTTCTGCGGGCAGGGCGATCGTTTCAGTGGCGCGGCATCGCAGCCGAAAACCCCCGTCAGCGTTGGTTCAAACCGCTTGAATTCGCGCCCCCGAGGGAGGATGTTACCGATATGGCATCCCGGAAACATCCGCCCCGTTTGCGCATCCGCATCGTCTTTGGCGATGACGAGATGATTGGGCCCGGCAAGGCGGATTTGCTGGAACGGATCGACCGCTGCGGGTCAATCGCCGCCGCGGGCCGCGAGATGCGCATGAGCTACAAGCGCGCCTGGGAGTTGATCGGAACGCTGAACGCAATGTTTCGTGGTCCGTTGGTCGAGAGCACACGCGGCGGCCCCGGCGGTGGCGGCGCGGTGCTGACCGATCTCGGGAGAGAGGTGCTGTCGCTCTACCGTGCTTTCGAAACCGACGCGGCCGAGGGTGGGGCCGCGCGTCTTGCCGCGTTGCAATCGCTTCTCGGCGATATTCCCGGAGAAAAATAACGATTGACAGTTCAGAAATACGCTTGCGATATGTTTTGTTAAATATATCCAATCGGAGCCACCGCACGATGCCACGGATCCTGTCTCGCCGCGCGATGCTCGCCGTGCTCGTCTTCGCCACATCGCTGGCGGGTCCGCTTGCCGCGCGTGCCGACAGCGCGCTGGCAGCCGTCGCCGCCAACTTTGCCGAGACGGCAGGGGCGCTCCTGCCCGCGTTTCGCGAGACGACGGGACACGACGTGCAGCTGACCACCGGCTCGACCGGCAAGCTCTATGCCCAGATCGGTGCCGGCGCGCCGTTCGATCTGCTGCTGTCCGCCGACGCGGCCACCCCCGCGCGCCTGCTGGAGGACGGCAAAGCGGTCGCGGGAACGGATTTCACCTATGCCGTGGGGCGACTGACGCTGTGGAGTACCGATCCCGACCGCATCGGCGCGGATGGCCGCGCGGCACTCAAAGACCCCGACCTGCGCTTCGTGGCCATCGCCAACCCGGACCTCGCCCCCTACGGCGTGGCCGCGCGCGAGACCTTGCAATCCCTCGGGCTCTGGGAGGTGCTTCAGCCCAGGATCGTCATGGGGCAGAATATTGGTCAGACCAACTCGATGGTCGCCACCGGCGCCGCCGAACTGGGCTTCGTCGCGCTTTCCGCCGTGCTGAGCCCGCGCACCGGGACCAAGGGCAGCCGCTGGGATGTGCCGCAGGAGCTGTTCGCGCCGATCCGGCAGGACGCGGTGTTGCTGCGCCACGGCGCGGACAACGCGGCGGCGCAGGCGTTTCTGGATTACCTGCGCACGCCCGGGGCCGCGGCGGTGATCGAGCGCTTCGGCTACGGCACGGACGGCTGATATGGATGTGCCCGACCTCGGCCCCCTCTGGCTTACGTTCCGGCTTGCGGCGATTACCACGCTGCTGCTGCTGCTTGTCGGCACGCCGGTCGCATGGTGGCTGGCCCATACCCGGTCTCGTCTGAAATCCGTTGTCGAAGCGGTCACTGCGCTTCCGCTCGTGCTGCCGCCCACGGTGCTGGGCTTCTACCTGTTGGTGTTTCTCAGCCCGGAGTCGGTCCTTGGCGGCCTGTGGCTGTCGGCGACGGGGTCCACGCTGACCTTTTCGTTTACGGGCCTGATCGTTGCCTCGGCGCTCTATTCGCTGCCTTTCATGGTGCAGCCCCTGCAGGGCGCGTTCGAAGCGGTCGGGCACGCGCCGCTCGAGGCTGCGGCCTCGCTGCGGGCGTCTCCGCGCGACGCATTCTTCAGCGTGGCGGCGCCAATGGCGGTACGCGGCTACCTGACAGCGACGGTGCTGACCTTTGCGCATACGATCGGCGAATTCGGCGTGGTTCTGATGGTCGGTGGCAACATTCCCGGCAGGACCAAGGTCGTCTCGATCCAGATCTACGAAGAAGTCGAAACGATCAACTACGCCGCCGCCCACAGCCTCGCGGCAATCCTGCTGGTGTTCTCGTTCTCCGTCCTGCTCGCGGTCTATAGCCTGAACCGCCGCTTTCCTGTCCATGTCGGGTGAGGCCATGACCGATCTGTCAACCGATGTCCGCGTCCGCTACCCCGCGTTCACGCTGGAAGTCGCGCATGTTTTCCCCGGCCAAGGGATCACGGCGCTGTTCGGTCCCTCGGGCTGTGGCAAATCCACCCTCTTGCGCGTCATCGCGGGATTCGAGCGCGGCGCGAAGGGGCGGATCGCCTACGGCGACGAGGTCTGGCAGGGCGCGCGCGCCTATCTGCCACCCCATCGCCGTGGCGTGGGCTACGTCTTTCAGGACGCGCGGTTATTTCCGCACCTGACCGCGCGCGGCAACCTGGACTACGCGCACAGGCGCGCCGCGGGCGTTTCCGCCCGGTACTCGTTTGACGACGTGGTCGATGTCCTCGATCTCGCCCCCTTGTTCGAGCGCCGCGTAAACCAGCTCTCCGGTGGAGAAAAGCAGCGCGTGGCCATCGGCCGGACGCTTCTGGCGCGGCCGCGGCTCTTGCTCATGGATGAGCCTCTCGCCGCGCTCGACACGCGCCGCAAGGGCGAGATCATGCCCTATATCGGGCGCCTGCCGAACGCCTTCGGCCTCCCCGTCATCTATGTCACCCACGCGCTGGAAGAGGTGACGCAGCTTTGCGATCGCATCGTGGCACTCGCCGAGGGGCGCATCGCGGCGACCGGAGGTGTGGCCGAGACACTCGAGCGGCTCGATCTCTCGAGTGTTCAGGGCAGGTTCGAGGCGGGTGTGATGCTGACCGGACGGATCGCCGCGCAGGACATGGCCCTGCATCTGAGCCGCGTCGATATCGGCTCCGCCTGGCTCGAGGTTCCGCAGATCGCGCTTGCACCGGGACAAGAGGTCCGGCTCCGGGTGCGGGCGCGCGACGTTTCCCTGGCGCTGAGCCGCCCCGAGGGCCTGAGCATCCGCAACGCGCTTGACGCGCGCGTGCTGAGCATCGAGCCGGAGGCGGCAACCGCATTTGCCGAGGTGCTTATGGATGTGGGCGGCCAACACCTGCGCGCGCGGGTCACCCGCGCGGCCGTCGCGGATCTCGGGCTGGGCGAGGGGCAGCCCGTCGTCGCATTGATCAAGGCCGTCTCTTTCGATCGTCAGGCACTGCCCCGCGATAACCGCGGCGACGCATAACCCGGTGTCACAGCGCGACTCCCGCCTTGTTCGCGAGGTACGCCAGCACGTCCCCCCGGTCTCTGCTCCTCAGAAGCCCCTCTCGGACAAGGGTACCATAAAGGCGCATATCGGCATAAAAGGGGGCTTGGCCGCCGATCTGGAAGTTTCGCGCGCCGGTGCTGTCGCCGTGACCGGCCAGATCGACCCGCGCCGCCGACAACACCCCGTTGCGATAGCTGCGCGCCTCGGTCCCGAACTCGATTTCCGCAATGTGAACGGCACGATCCGCAAGGCCCGCGGCATCCCCGATGGATGCGACAACCAGCGATACGCCGTCATCGTATTCGATCTGAAGCCGCTGTTCGGCTGACCGCACCCCCCAGCCCGGGGCGCTCGCGCCGAACCCCCTCTTGCTCAGAAAGGCCGTCGTGCCGGTGTCCGGCACCTGCACGCCGAACGCGGCGGTGCGGTCACTGGCGCCAAGATCGAGCACGTCGCCTGCGCTGAGGAAATCGTCCACTCCGTCGAAATCGAGATAATACCGCCCCCCCGCGTCCTGTTGCAGGATGGGCCGCGCGGCGGCGGTCGCCTGCGTGGCATGGTATCCGTTGCCGGACTTGTCGCCCATGTAGCCGACCGGATCGCCCGGGGCCGTGACCGGCACGGTTCCCGCCGCATCCTGGAAAAGCGAGCCGAGGTCGCCCGGATCATACCACGCGCCGTCCTCGGAGCTTGCGAAGAGCCGCGCCGGGCTGAAGGCCCGATACACCCGGTGGGCGCTGGTCACGCTGATATCGGTGACGGTCTTCATGCAACGACCAGGGCGTGGATACCGCTGGCGGTGGTGCCGCTGGCGTTCACCCGGCGCACGCCCACGGGCAGGATAGAGAAATCGGCGACCGTGACGGTGCGCGTCTCGCCGCTCACGGTCACGATACTGATCGCGCCGCCGGCTTCGGTATAGAGACCGACCGCCACGTGCGGCAGGTCGATGGTATCGTCCGGCACCACCGGCAGGGTGTCGGTGGCCGGGCCTGACAGCGACAGGGAACGGTTGGCAAATGGGTTCATGGCAGCTCCTGCGTTCTTGGCATGCGCGGTAACGCGACACCGGTTGAAACGCGGCCCGTTCTCGGGAACCCGGGTTGAAATTCTCTGTCGCGACCGCGCGTGGCGGAAAGCCCTTGTTAAGGACGCGCGGGTTCCCATCGAACCACCGGCGTATTCACACGGGCCGGGGCCACATGTGACCGCAGGCGGCTTCTGATTCCCAAACGGGGACAAAATCCCGTGGCGGTTCAATCCTTCAATGCGCCTCGGCCCAGTTTCCGCCTTGTCCCGCGTCCACCACCAGCGGCACGTCGAGATGGACCGCCGGGTCGGCAGCGCCCTGCATGACCTCGCCCGCCACCCCGATCAGGCGGTCAACACCATCCTTCGCCACTTCGAAGATCAATTCATCATGCACCTGCAAGAGCATCTTGCAGGGCAGATCACGGATCGCGTCGGGCATCCGGATCATCGCGCGGCGGATGATGTCTGCCGCCGTGCCCTGTATCGGCGCGTTGATCGCGGCGCGGCGGGCAAATCCCGCGCGCGGGCCGCGCGCCCCGATCTCGGGCGTGTGAATCTTGCGCCCGAACAGCGTCTGAACAAACCCGTGTTCCTTGGCAAAGGATACGGTTTCATCCATGTAATCCCTGATGCCCGGGAAGCGCTCGAAGTAGCGGTCGATGAAGCCCTGCGCCTCGGAGCGCGGAATACGCAGGTTGCGCGCAAGGCCGAAACCCGAAATGCCGTAGATCACCCCGAAATTGATCGCCTTGGCCTGACGGCGGACCTCGGGCGTCATCTCGTCCATCGGCACGCCGAACATCTCGCTTGCCGTCATGGCGTGGATGTCGTGCCCCTCGCGAAACGCCTGCTTCAGCGTGTCGATCCCCGCCACATGGGCAAGGATGCGCAGCTCGATCTGGGAATAATCCAGGCTGACCAGCAGGTTGCCCTCTTCTGCAACAAACGCCTCGCGGATGCGGCGGCCTTCCTCGCTGCGCACCGGGATGTTCTGCAGGTTCGGATCGGTCGAGGCGAGCCGCCCGGTGTTGGCCCCGGTCTGCACATAGGAGGTGTGCACGCGCCCGGTGTCGGGGTCGATATGATCCTGAAGCGCGTCGGTGTAGGTCGATTTGAGCTTCGATAGCTGCCGCCAGTCGAGCACGCGCGCCGGCAGCTCGTGCTCGGTCGCCAAATCCTCCAGCACGTCCGCGCCGGTGGCATAGGCCCCGGTCTTGCCCTTCTTGCCGCCCTCCAGCCCCATCTCGTCGAACAGGATCTCACCCAGTTGCTTGGGGCTTCCGACGTTGAAGGATCGCCCCGCAAGCGCGTGTATCTCCGCTTCCAGTTCCCCCATCTTCTGCGCGAACTTGCCCGACATGGCGCGCAGCGTGTCGCGGTCCACCTTGACGCCGTGCCGCTCCATCTCTGCCAGCACCGGCACCAGCGGCCGCTCCAGCGTTTCGTACACGGTGGTGACGCGCGCGCGGTGCAATTGCGGTTTGAAGGTCAGCCACAGCCGCAGCGTGATATCGGCATCCTCGGCGGCGTATTTCACCGCCTCCTCCACCGGCACCCGGTCAAAGGTGATCGCGGATTTGCCCGAGCCCAGCAGCGCCTTGATCGGGATCGGCTCGTGGCTCAGGTAGCGTTCGCTGAGCGTGTCCATCCCGTGCCCGTGCTCGCCCGCGTGCAGCGCGTAGGACATCAGCATCGTGTCGTCGATGGGGGTCACCGTGATGCCGTGACCCGCGAGGATCTTGGCATCGTATTTCATGTTCTGCCCGATCTTGAGGATCGCGTCGTCCTCCAGCACCGGCTTCAGCGCGGCGAGCGCGTCGGCCATCGGCACCTGCCCCTCGGCCAGATCCTCTGAGCCGAACAGATCGTCCGCCGCCCCCCCCTTGTGCGCCAGCGGGATGTAACAGGCGCGCCCCGGCGCGGTGGCCAGCGATACGCCCACCAGATCGGCCTGCATCTCGTTGAGCGACGTGGTCTCGGTGTCGAGCGCCACGTAGCCCTGTGCCCGGATCGCCTCGATCCACCGCCCGAGCGCGTCCATGTCGCTGATATGCTCGTAGGAATCAGGCTCTATCGCGGGCCATTCGGGCGCCTTTGGCGCATCCTCTGCCGTCTCTGGCGCAGCAGGCTCGGGAATCACCGGCGCCTCCCGGCCCAGCGCCTCGGCGATGCGCTTCGACAGGGTGCGAAACTCCATCTCCGCCAGAAACCCCAGCAGCGTGTCGGGATCGGGGTCGCGCACCTCCAGATCGTCGAGCGTGAACTCCAGCGGCGTGTCGCAGTCGAGCTGCACCAGCCGCTTCGACATCTCGATCTGCTCGCGCTTGTCGATCAGCGTCTCGCGCCGCTTGGGCTGCTTGATCTCACCGGCACGCTCCAGCAATTCCTCCAGCGAGCCGAACTCGTTGATCAGCAGCGCGGCGGTCTTGATGCCGATGCCGGGCGCGCCGGGGATGTTGTCCACGCTGTCACCCGCCAGCGCCTGCACATCGACCACGCGCTCCGGGTCCACCCCGAATTTCTCGCGCACGCCGTCCACGTCGATGCGCCGGTTCTTCATGGCATCCAGCATTTCCACGCCGCCGCCGACAAGCTGCATCAGGTCCTTGTCGGAACTGATGATCGTCACCCGCCCGCCCAGGTCGCGCGCCTTGCAGGCCAACGTCGCGATGATGTCGTCGGCCTCAAACCCCTCGATCTCCTCGCAGGCGATGTTGAACGCGCGCGTCGCCTCGCGCGTCAGCGGGATCTGCGGGCGCAGGTCCTCGGGCATCTCCTCGCGGTTGGCCTTGTAGGCATCATAGAGATCGTTGCGAAAGGTGTGGCTGCCCTTGTCGAAGATCACCGCCACATGGGTGGGCGCGTCGGGGCCGTGATTGCCCTCCACATAGCGTTGCAGCATGTTGCAAAACCCCGCCACTGCCCCGATCGGCAGCCCGTCGGATTTCCGCGTCAGCGGCGGCAGCGCGTGATACGCGCGAAAGATGAAGGACGACCCGTCGATCAGGTGCAGGTGACAGCCTTTGCCAAAACTCATTTTCTTGTCCCTTTTCTCGCCGAATACGGCACGAGACGCGGCATCGCCCGCAGCATGAACCGGTCAAAGAGAGGAACCGTGAACGCAGTCTCCCCATGCCTTTGGGAATATATCATCCCTGCCTTGATAAGCTTGCTACGCGTCGCGGCAACCTGGCTGCTTGTCGTGCCGAGCGCATTTGCGATATCTCCCGTTCGGTGCGGGCCCTGACCGAGTTCGGCCATCGCTCGCAGATATTTCTGTTCCAGTTCCGAACATCTGTCAAAGCGCACGCGGAAGAAATTCATGTCAAGGTGGGTAAGAATTGCGGGGGCTGCGTCGGTCAGGTCCGATTCCGTTATCCTGTCGTCATTCGCTTCATCCCAGGCGAACTTTCCCCAAGTCTGGAGAAAATAGGCATAGCCTTGTGTCTCTTGAATGATCATTTGAAGCGCGTTGTCGTCTATTCTCGCCCCGGAGCGTTCTATCGGCTCGCGCAGCGCCCGACATGCGGCGTCTTCGTTCAGCGGGCCGACCTCGGGAAACAGTAACAGCCGCTCGGCATAAGATTTCGCGTCGCCCACAAGCGCTGCGATCTGCGGCAGACCAGCACCGATCACGATCAGACGGAAGCCCGATTGCGCCGCCTCGTGCAAGGCACGTGCAAGCGCGGACAGTTCGGCTTTCGAAAGATATTGGATTTCGTCGATGAAAATTCCGATGGCGCTGTTGCGGGCCGCCGCCGCCTCGGCCACCAGCCGCAGCAACTCGGGGAGGTCGGCTTCCAGATCGCCGCTACCTGCGTCCGGTGTCGCAGGCGTCGCGCCGATGCCGAATCCTTCGTACTCGATCCTGAAAATCGCCGCGAAATTTCGCAGGGCTGCGGTCGCAAGGCCCAGTTTTTGTTCCATGTTCGCGATGCGGTCCAGGCGGCGCAGGATGACCGACAGGCCCGGCACGAGGCCCTTCACCAGATGACCGCCCGAGTCGTCCGGAACTTCCAGCTTGATGGTCTCGAATCCCTTGGCCTTCGCATCCTCATGAAGCGCGTTGAGCAGCACCGTCTTGCCAACGCCGCGCAGTCCGAGCAGAAACATCGAGTTCGCGTGAAGCCCTGTCTTGATGCGGTCGAAGGCTATCGAGGTCTGCTCTACGAGGCACTCGCGTCCCGCGAATTCAGGCGGGCGAACGCCAGCACTGGGGACGAATGGATTGCGCCTCGGGTCCATGTCTTATCCATGTTATCAAGGATTAGCGGATTCAGATAATATTGGCTAATCTGGATAAGACAAGCCGGGCCGCTCAGACCTTGCCCTCGAAATCGCGATGGACGAGCTTGGCGTCGCAATAGGGGCATTCCACATAGCCCGTCTCGCGCGGAATCTGGAGCCATACGCGGGGATGGCCAAGCGCCCCATCGCCGCCGTCGCAGGCCACGCGATAATTGTCGACGATACGGGTTTCCGGGGCCTGCGTTACCATCGGGGCGTTTCCTTTTGCGGTGCATTGGACTAGGTCGGACTATGCTGGAACAAGAGGCGGGGGGCAAGAGCGGCATGGCGGCAAGTGCCATCGAAATCCGGGGTCTGGTAAAGACCTACGCGGGCGGGCGCCACGGCCCGGAAAAACACGCGCTCAAGGGCATCGACCTCGACATTCCGCAGGGCTCGGTCTTCGGCCTCCTCGGCCCCAACGGCGCGGGCAAATCGACGCTCATCAACATCCTCGCCGGTTTGGTGGTGAAAACCGCCGGGCAGGTCACGATCTGGGGCTTCGACCAGGACCGCAACCCGAGGCAAAGCCGCGCCTCCATCGGGGTGATGCCGCAGGAATTGAACCTCGACCCGTTCTTCACTCCGCGCGAGGCGCTCGAAGTGCAGGCCGGACTCTACGGCGTGCCGCGTCGCGAGCGGCGCAGCGATGCGATATTGCGGCTCGTCGGGCTCGAGGACAAGGCCGAGGCCTACGCGCGCACGCTGTCTGGCGGCATGCGACGCAGGCTTCTTTTGGCCAAGGCGCTGGTCCATCACCCCCACATCCTCGTGCTCGATGAGCCGACTGCGGGCGTCGACATCGAGTTGCGCGCGATGCTCTGGGAAAACATCCGCCGCCTCAACCGCGAGGGGATGACGATCATCCTGACCACCCATTACCTCGAAGAGGCCGAGGAGATGTGCGACGAGATCGCCATCATCAACGAGGGCGCGGTGGTGGCGCGCGACAGCACTGCGCGGCTTCTGGACCGGCTCGACGGGCGGCGCATGATCCTCACCCCCGACGCGCCCGTTACCGCGTTGCCGGAGGGGCGCGGGATCGAGGCCGCTCACCACGCCGATGGCACAATCGAGATCACCTACCGCGCCCGCGAGACCCCTGCCGAGTCGGTGCTCGAAGCGGTGCGCGCTGCCGGGATCAAGATCCGTGACCTGCGCATCGAACAGGCGGATTTGCAGGATGTCTTCCTCGACCTCACGCGCAGCCGGGCGGGATAACAGCGACCTGCGGAATCAGGCCCTGCGGATATCGTCGAGGATCGCGCTCACGGCGTTGCGGGGATCATCGGATGCCCAGACCGGGCGTCCCACCACGATGTGATCGGCGCCGTCCGCGATCGCCTGCGCGGGCGTGGCCACGCGCTTCTGATCGCCAAGGGCGCTGCCCGCCGGGCGCACGCCCGGGGTGACGATGAGGCGGCCCGCCGCCTCGGGCAGCGCACGGATCATCGCCGCCTCCCGCGGGCTGGCGATCACCCCGTCGGCCCCGGCATCGAACGCGCGGCCCGCGCGCTCGGCCACGAGGTCCGGCACCGCGCCCGGCTTCATCATTCCATCATCCAGATCGCCCCGGTCGAGCGAGGTGAGGATGGTGACGGCGAGGATGCGCAAGGGCGTGCCCGCGGCCCCCTCCCGTGCCGCGCGCACCACGTGCGGATCGCCATGCACCGTCAGGAAATCGAGATCGAACCGCGCCAGCCCCCGCACCGCCGCCTCGACCGTGGCCCCGATGTCGAAAAGCTTCATGTCGAGGAACACGCGCTTTCCGTGCTCGTGCTTGAGCTCGTTTGCCAGCGCCAGCCCGCCGCCGGTCAGCATCCCCAGCCCGATCTTGTAGAAGCTCACGGCGTCGCCCAGCGCCTCGGCCATTTCCAGCCCCGCATGGGCGTCGGGCAGGTCGAGGGCGACGATCAGGCGGTCATCTGCGGCGGTCATGGGCGCGTCTCCGGGGCAAGTCGTGGCTCTTGTCGCGGCGGGCAGGGTGCACGTCAAGCCCCGGGAGAAGTCGGAGGCAGGATTTCCACCCGTCCTGACTTGAACCGCCCTCCCGGCTTCCCCATCTCACTAACCGAGGTTCCGGCTGGTGCATGCCGCTCGAGGGTGCGCCACGAGGGAACGCTTGCGAAAGGAGAAAAAATTCATGGACTTCAACAAGTTCACCGAGCGGTCGCGTGGTTTCATCCAGGCCGCGCAGACGATCGCGATGCGCGAAAGCCATCAGAAACTCGCCCCCGAACACCTGCTCAAGGCGCTTCTGGACGACCCCGAGGGCCTTGCCGCCAATCTCATCAAGCGCGCGGGCGGCGATGCCGCGCGGGTGACGCAGGCCAACGACCTCGCACTGGCAAAAATCCCGCAGGTCTCTGGCGATGCCGGGCAGACCTACATGGACCAGCAGACCGGCAAGGTGCTGGCCGAGGCCGAGAAGCTCGCGCAGAAGGCTGGCGACAGTTTCGTGCCGGTGGAGCGGATGCTCACCGCCCTGGCCGTTGTGAAAAGCCCCGCCAAGCAGGCGCTCGACGCCGGTGGCGTGAGCGCGCAGCAGATCAACGAGGCGATCAACGACCTGCGCAAGGGCCGCACCGCCGACACGGCAAGCGCCGAGGACACCTACGAGGCGCTGGAGAAATACGCACAGGATCTCACCAAGCGGGCCAGCGAGGGCAAGATCGACCCGATCATCGGCCGTGACGACGAGATCCGCCGCGCCATGCAAATCCTGAGCCGCCGGACCAAGAACAACCCCGTCCTGATCGGTGAGCCGGGCGTCGGCAAGACCGCTATCGCAGAGGGTCTCGCTCTGCGCATCGTCAACGGCGACGTGCCTGAGTCCTTGCGCAACAAGCGCCTGCTCGCGCTCGACATGGGCGCGCTCATCGCTGGCGCGAAATATCGCGGCGATTTCGAGGAGCGGCTCAAGGGCGTTCTCAACGAGGTGACGCAGGCCGCCGGTGAAATCATCCTCTTCATCGACGAGATGCACACCCTTGTGGGCGCGGGCAAGACCGATGGCGCGATGGACGCCGCCAACCTCATCAAGCCGGCGCTGGCGCGCGGCGAATTGCACTGCATCGGCGCCACCACGCTCGATGAATACCGCAAGCACGTGGAAAAGGACGCAGCCCTTGCCCGCCGGTTCCAGCCGCTCACCGTCGAGGAGCCGACGGTCGAGGACACGATCTCGATCCTGCGCGGCATCAAGGAGAAGTACGAGCTGCACCACGGCGTGCGCATCTCCGACTCGGCGCTTGTTGCGGCGGCGACCCTCTCGCACCGCTACATTACCGACAGGTTTTTGCCCGATAAGGCCATCGACCTGATGGACGAGGCGGCAAGCCGCCTACGCATGGAAGTGGACAGCAAACCCGAGGAGCTTGACGCGCTCGACCGCGACATCCTGCAAAAGCAGATCGAATGCGAGGCGCTGCGCAAGGAAGACGATGCCGCCTCCAGGGACAGGCTCGCCAAGCTGGAGCGGGAACTGGCCGAGTTGCAGGAGAAATCCTCCGAGATGACCGCGCAATGGCAGGCCGAGCGTGACAAGCTGGCCAGCGCCCGCGACCTCAAGGAGCAACTTGACCGCGCCCGCGCCGAACTCGACATCGCCAAGCGCGAGGGCAATCTCGCCAAGGCGGGCGAGCTCAGCTACGGCGTGATCCCGCAGCTTGAAAAGCGACTGGTCGAGGCCGAGCAACAAGGCGATGACGATATCATGGTCGAAGAGGCCGTGCGCCCCGAACAGATCGCGCAGGTCGTCGAACGCTGGACCGGCATCCCGACCGCCAAGATGCTCGAGGGTGAGCGCGAGAAGCTGCTGGGCATGGAGGAGAACCTCCACCGCCGCGTGATCGGGCAGGACACCGCCGTCAAGGCCGTGGCCAACGCCGTGCGCCGCGCCCGCGCGGGCCTCAACGACGAGAACCGGCCGCTGGGCAGCTTCCTGTTCCTTGGCCCCACCGGCGTGGGCAAGACCGAGCTGACCAAGGCCGTGGCAGAGTTCCTCTTCGACGACGATTCGGCAATGGTCCGCATCGACATGTCCGAGTTCATGGAGAAACACTCCGTCGCCCGCCTGATCGGCGCACCGCCGGGCTACGTGGGCTACGAGGAAGGCGGCGTGCTGACCGAGGCCGTCCGTCGCCGCCCCTACCAGGTGGTGCTGTTCGACGAGGTCGAAAAGGCGCACCCGGAGGTGTTCAACGTGCTGTTGCAGGTGCTCGACGATGGCGTGCTGACCGACGGGCATGGCCGGACGGTGGACTTCAAGCAGACGACCATCGTGCTCACGTCCAACCTTGGCAGCCAGGCGCTCAGCCAGTTGCCCGAGGGGGCCGATGCCGAGGCCGCCAAGCGCGACGTGATGGAGGCGGTGCGCTCGCATTTCCGTCCCGAGTTCCTCAACCGGCTGGACGAGATCGTGGTCTTCGACCGGATCACCCGCGAGCAGATGACCAGCATCGTGGACATCCAGATGCGCCGCCTGCTCAAGCGGCTGGCCACCCGCAAGATCCGGCTCGAGCTGGACGACAGCGCGCGGCAGTGGCTCGCCGACGAGGGCTATGACCCGGTCTATGGCGCGCGCCCATTGAAGCGCGTGATCCAGAAGGCGTTGCAGGATCCGCTGGCCGAGGCGCTTCTGTCGGGCGAGATCCTCGACGGCAGCACCGTGCCGGTGACCGCCGGCCCCGACGGGCTCATCATCGGCGAGCGCGTGGGCACCGCGACACAGGAGCCGCCCGCCGACGCCGTGGTGCACTAGGCCCGCGTTTCGGCCTCGACTTTTCGTTATCCTCGCGTGACAACACGAGAGGATGACGGGAGCGGCAAAGATGGCTGACACAACGACCCCGATGGCCCGGCCCGCTACGCGCGTGCCGGGCCATTTCGGTGAATGGATACAGGGGCGGCTCGGCCCCGATGGGCCGGTCGCGCTGGTGACGCTGGCCTGCCCGGCGCTGGCGGTGGCGGCACCGGGGCAGGGGCCGGGTATCGACCGTCTGTTCCCGCCCCGCGCCGTGGCCGGTTTCGCACGGGCGCTGGGCCTTGGCCCCGTCGCATGGCCGGGGCTCGACCCCGACATGCCGATGGGCGCGGGCGCCGGGGCCTCGACCGCCTGCCTCGTGGCGAGCGCACGGGCGGCGGGATGGCAGGGCGACCCGCAGGCGCTGGCCCGTGCCTGCCTCTCGGTGGAGGGCGCGACCGATCCGCTGATGCATCCCGCCCCGGACCGGCTGCTCTGGGCCTCGCGCGAGGCGCGCAACCTCGAGGACCTCGCCCCGCCGCCCCGCTGCGAGATCGTGGGCGGCTATCTGGGCACGCCCCAACGCACCGACCCCGAAGATCATGATTTCCCCGATATCTCGGACCTCGTGTCGTTCTGGCGCGGGGCCGTGGCGCGCGATGATCTCGCGGCCGTGGCCGGTATCGCCACCGAATCCGCGCGGCGCTGCACCGCCCTGCGCGGCCCCGACGATCCGATCGACGCGCTGGCGCGCGATCTGGGCGCGCTGGGCCATGCGCGGGCGCATACCGGCACCGCTCGGGCGCTGATCTTCGCTCCGGGCAAGGTGCCGGACGCGGTGGCGGCGGCCCTGCGCGACGCGGGGCTGTCGGGTGTATTCGGGTTTGCAACCGGCGGTGCGGAATGAGCTTTGCCGGAATGATGCTGGTCGGGCTGGCGCTCGACCTCGCATTTGGCTGGCCCGGTTGGCTCCATGCCCGGATCGGGCATCCGGTGACGTGGCTCGGCGCGGTGGTCGCGGCGCTCGAGGCGCGCTGGAATACCGGGGCACGCGACCGGCGGCTGATCGCCGGGGCGATCACCGCGCTGGCCGTGGTGGCGCTCGCCGCGCTCCCCGCGCTGGCGGTGCAGTGGATGCTGCCCGCCGGACCCCTGGGCGCCGTTCTGGGTGGCGTGCTGGCCTGGCCGCTGATTGCGCTTCGGTCGATGCACGATCACGTCGCCGCCGTCGCCGCGCCGCTGGCGGCGGGCGACCTGCCCGGCGCGCGCGCGGCGGTGGCGATGATCGTGGGCCGCGACCCGGCGCGCCTCGACGCGGCGGGCGTGGCCCGCGCCGGGATAGAGAGCCTTGCCGAGAATACCGGCGACGGGATAGTGGCCCCGGTTTTCTGGGGCGCGGTGGCGGGCCTGCCCGGCATCGCCGCCTATAAGGCCATCAACACGCTCGATTCGATGATTGGCCACCGCAACGACCGCTTTGATGCCTTTGGCAAGCTGGCCGCCCGCCTCGATGACGTTGCCAATTTCATCCCCGCACGGCTGACCGGGCTGCTTTTCGCGCTGGCTGCGCCGCGCCGCGCCGCCCGCGCCCTTCGGGTGATGCTGCGCGATGCCCGCAACCACCGCTCGCCCAACGCGGGCTGGCCCGAGGCGGCGATGGCGGGGGCGCTGGGCGTGCGGCTCTCGGGGCCGCGTCGCTACGACACGCATGTCAGCGAAGAGCCGTGGCTCAACCCCGGCGCGCCCGATCCCGGGGCGGCGCGGATGCGCCGCGCGCTGACGCTCTATGCCCGCGCGATGACGCTTCTCGCGCTTGCGCTTCTGGTCCTCTGGCTGGTCTAAGACGGCATGGACAACGCCCCCCGCGATCACGGCGGCGATCTCGACGCCGCGCAGCGCCGCTTCGGCGGCGACGCGGACGATTGGCTTGACCTCTCGACGGGCATCAACCCGGTGCCCTACCCGCTGCCCGCCCTTCCGCCACGCGCCTTCGCCGCGCTGCCCACCCGCGCCGACATGGCCCGCCTGCGCGCGGCGGCGGCAGAGGCCTACGGCACCCGCGCCCACATCACCCCGCTGGCCGGCGCGCAGGCGGCGATCCAGGCGGTGCCACAACTCGTCGCGCCGGGCCGCGCCCGGGTGCTCGTGCCCACCTATAACGAGCACGCCGCCGCCCTGCGCGCCGGGGGCTGGGCGGTGGACGAGGCGTTGAGCCTTGACGCCCTCGCCGGGGCCGATTGCGCCGTGGTGGTGAACCCCAACAACCCCGACGGCGCCCGCCACGATCCCGACCGCCTGATGGCGCTTGCCGACCGGGTCAGGCTCCTGGTCGTGGACGAGAGCTTCGCCGATCCCGAACCACGCCTGTCGCTCGCCCCGCGCCTGCACGACGGGCCGGAAAACATCCTCGTCCTGCGGTCATTCGGCAAGTTCTACGGGTTGGCCGGTCTGCGCCTGGGTTTCGCCCTCTCGTCCCCGGAAATCGCCCGCCATCTTGCCGGGATGGCGGGGCCCTGGCCCGTTTCCGGCCCGGCAATCGCGGTGGGGGCGCAGGCCCTCCGCGACACCGCGTGGCAGGCCGAAACCGTCGCCCGCCTCACCCGCGATGCTGCGCGACTCGATGCACTTAGCCTCCGTGCGGGCTGGTCGCTCGTCGGCGGCACGCCGCTCTTTCGCACCTACGCCACCCCCGATGCGGCGGCGGCGCAAGAGCATCTCGCGCGCCATCGCATCTGGTCGCGCATCTTCCCCTATTCGCGGCACTGGCTGCGCCTCGGTCTCGCCGCGACAGCAGCCGAGTGGCAGCGCCTCCACACCGCCCTGTGAGGGGCGCGATTGGCCTGTAGCGGTCTTTCAGGTCTTGGTGCCAATGCGCGGATTCGAGGCGTGCTTGCACGCCGCCGCGCATCGCCGGGCCGCCCCCGGCACGGCGATATGGCTGCAACCTGCGCACCGCTCAGGCCCTTTTAGGATTCGGCAGCCATAAGGCACGGCAGAACCGCCGTTGGATCGCCGCGCCGCGGCCCGTCGATGCGCGGCCAATGCGAACGACGGCTCAGCCCATATGCCGACTGCCCCGATCCGGTGGAATGCACAAGCTCAGGTCCAGGCCGTCATCTGGCCGTTTCGCTCCCAGAACCTGAACCCGCGTCCATCGCATCCCTTCGGCCGGTCACGGCGAGTCCAACCCGCAGGCCGCAACCACCGCCCGCACCCGTTCGGCATTGTCACGCGCCACCCGGCCATCTTCGTGCCACAGGCTGTTCTCGAACCCCACGCGCATCTTCCCCCCCGCCGCGTGCGCGGCGCGCAGGCACGCGGTCTCGGCCCGGCCAAAGGCGCAGGCGGCCCAGTCGGCGGACCCCTCCCGCGCCGCCAGCCGGTCAAGGAACGGGCCTAGGTCGCGCGCATCGCTCTCCTGCCCGGCGCTGTAGCGCCCCAGCACGAAGATCAGTTGCAATTCTGCGATATCGCGCAACCCCTCCGGCACCAGCCGCGTCAGCAGGTCGAAATCCCCCGCGTCATAAAGGATATGCTGCACCGCGATGCCCCGCTCGGCGCAGGCGGCATAAAACCCCGGCGCATCCGCCTCTTCCGCCGCCATCTCGCGCAACGCGACCGAAACCAGATCGGCCCCCGCCGCCAGCGCCACCGCCCGCTGATGGGGCGGCGCATAGGCGCCTGCCGCCTCGGTCGTGACCTGCACCGCCATCTCGGGCACCGCGTCGCGCAACTCCACCAGCGCCTCGCGATAGGCCCCGGCGTCCAGCAGGTGCCGCCCCTCGGCGTCGCGCAGGTGCAGGTGCAGCCCGTCCGCCCCCGCCTCGTGGCACGCGCGCGCGGTTTCCACGATCTCGGGCAGGGTAACGGGCAGGGCCGGGTGATCCGCCTTGCCGCGCCGCGCCCCGGTGGGCGCGACCATCAGCCGGGGCAGCGCCCTCACGCCAGCGCCACCTCGAGCGCGGTGGCCAGCTTGTCGGTCAGCTCGCCCACCTGATCCTCGGTCAGGATAAAGGGCGGCGCGAGCAGCACGTGATCGCCCCGCCGCCCATCAATCGTGCCGCCCATCGGGTAACAGATCAGCCCCGCCTCGAACGCCGCCGCCTTGATCCGCTTGTTGATCCCGCGCGCCGGGTCAAAGGGTGTCTTGCTCTCCCGGTCCTCGACCAGTTCCAGCCCGCGAAACATGCCGCGCCCGCGAATGTCGCCAATATGCGGATGCTGCCCGAACCGCTCGCGCAACGCTGCGCCCAGCACCTCGCCCATCCGCGCCGCGCGGTCGGTCATCCCGCCCGCCGTCAGCTTGCCGACCACGACATCGGCGGCGGCACAGGCGACGGGATGGCCGATATAGGTATGCCCATGCTGGAAAAATCCCGATCCGCCCTCGATGGCGGCATATATCTCGCCCGAACACAGCATCGCGCCGATCGGCTGATAGCCCGCGCCCAGCCCCTTGGCGATGGTCACGATATCGGGGCGCACGTCGTCCTGCTCGCAGGCAAACAGCGTGCCGGTCCGCCCCATCCCGCACATCACCTCGTCGAGGATCAGCAGGATGCCGTGCCGGTCGCAGATCTCGCGGATGCGCCGGAAATATCCCGGCACGGGCGGCACCGCGCCCAGCGTCGCCCCCACCACCGGTTCGGCGACGAAGCCGATCACGTTCTCCGGCCCGACGCGGCGCAGTTCCCCCTCAAGCTCATCGGCTACGCGCAATCCATAGTCCTCGGGCGTCTCGCCATCCTCGCGCCCGCGATATTCATAGCAGGGCGCGATATGCGAGGTCTCGACCATCAGCGGCGCGAACGGCTCGCGCCGCCACATGTTGCCGCCGGTGCCCAGCGCACCCAGCGTGTTGCCGTGATAGCTCTGCCTGCGCGCGATGAACCGGGTGCGCGATGGCTCGCCCTTCTCCAGGAAATACTGCCGCGCGAGTTTCAGCGCCGCCTCCACCGCCTCGGACCCGCCCGAGACGAAATAGACCCGCTCGATCCCCTCCGGCGCGTGGGCGATCAAGCGGTCTGCCAGCCGCTCGGCCGGCTCGGACGTGAAAAATCCGGTGTGGGCAAAGGCGATTCGGTCGGCCTGATCCTTGATCGCCTGTGTCACTTCCGGGTTGGAATGCCCGAGGCACGAGACCGCCGCGCCGCCCGATCCGTCGAGGTATCTCTTTCCCGATTCGTCGATGATATAGGCGCCATCGCCGCGTGCGGCGCGGGGCGGGCGGGCCTTGGTGTGGCGGGGAAAGACGTGGGTCATGGCGCGAGTCCTTGCTGGTTCGCACGAATGAAACAAATGAATCACATATTGACAAGAGGTGAAACAGATGGAACGAATTATCTAAAATTCAGGGAGGGACCGTTTGAACGCCTCGTTCGAACAGAGACTGTCGCGAAACTTCGACGGCCTCAGCGACAAGCTGCGGCAGGCGGGCGAATACGTGGCGGCCCATCCCGTCGATACCGCAACGCGGTCCCTGCGCACCGTCGCCAGTGACAGCGGGCTGGCCCCCGCCACGTTCTCGCGCTTCGCCCGCGCAATCGGCTACCAGAGCTTCGAGGACCTGCGCGAGGCGATGCGCGAGAAGATCGGCGCGCGGGTCAACAGCTTTGCCGAGCGCGCCGAGCGGTTGCAGGCCGCGCACGAGGCGGGAGAGACCGGCTTCTTCGAGGCGCATGTCAGCGCCTGCCAGAGCAATCTCGAATCGCTCCGGCGCGATATCGACCGCGCGCTTCTGGAACAGGTGGTGGACCGGCTTCACGGCGCGCGCAACGTGCTGGTGTTCGGCGCGCTGGGCTCCACGGGAATCGTCGAATATCTCGCCTACATGGCGCATTTCTGCACCGGCAAATGGACCATCGGCGGTCGGATGGGGGCCTCGCTCGGGGCCGCGCTCGCGGGGCTCGACGCGCGCGACGCGCTGCTCGTCATCACCAAGCCGCCGTTCTCAACCCGCTCGATCGAGGCCGCTCATCTCGCGGCGGCGCAGGGCGCCTATGTCGTGGTCATCACCGACAGCCACGCCTGCCCGGCCCTGCGCCACGCCTCGGCGGGCTTTGTCGTGCCCTCCGACAGCCCGCATTTCTATTCCTCCTATGTGGCCACCCTCGTCCTCGCCGAAGCAATGGTCGGGATGCTGGTGAGCCGCGCAGGTCCGGCGGCGCGCGCGCGCATCGCCCGGGTCGAAGAGAGCAGCCGCCGCCTTGGTGAAACCTGGGACGGCTGACACGAAAACCGAAAAACATCAGCAAAAAAAGGGAGATCATGATGTTTGCCAAGTTCAAATTCACCGTTGCGGGGGCCGCGCTCGCCGCGATGATGGCCCCGGCGGCAATGGCCGAGGAATTCATCACCATCGGCACCGGCGGCGTCACCGGCGTCTACTATCCCACGGGCGGCGCGATCTGCCGCCTCGTGAACAAGGGCCGCAAGGATCACGGCATCCGCTGCTCGGTCGAATCCACCGGCGGCTCGATCTACAACATCAAGACCATCCGCGCGGGTGAGCTTGAGTTCGGCGTGGCGCAGTCCGACTGGCAGTATCACGCCTATCACGGCTCCTCGCGCTTCGAGGAGGACGGCGCGTTCGAGGGGCTGCGCGCGGTGTTCTCGGTCCACCCCGAGCCGTTCACCGTGGTGGCCCGCGCCGATAGCGGCATCACCACCTTCGACGATCTCAAGGGCAAGCGCGTCAATATCGGCAACCCCGGCTCCGGTCAGCGCGGCACGATGGAAGTGCTGATGAACGCCAAGGGCTGGACCACCGACGATTTCGCGCTCGCAACCGAGCTCAAGGCCGCCGAGCAGTCCGCTGCTCTGTGCGACAACCAGATCGACGCGATGGTCTACACCGTCGGCCACCCCTCCGGCTCGATCCAGGAGGCAACCACCGCCTGCGACAGCGTGCTGGTCGAGGTTTCGGGTGACGCCGTCGACGGGCTCGTCAACGACAACCCCTACTACCGCACCGCCACAATCCCCGGCGGCATGTATCGCGGCAATGACGCCGACACGCAGACCTTCGGCGTCGGCGCCACCTTCGTCAGTTCCGACGCGGTCAGCGAGGACGCGGTCTACACGGTCGTGAAATCGGTGTTCGAGAACTTCGACGATTTCCGCGGCCTGCACCCCGCCTTCGCCAATCTCGACCCGCAGGAAATGGCGACCGCCGGTCTTTCCGCTCCGCTGCACGCGGGCGCGGCCAAGTATTACAAGGAACAGGGCTGGATCGAATAACGACTCCACCCACACGGCAGGGGCGGCACGCCGCCCTTGCCTTTTTCGTTCGTGTCATTCCACTATCAAGCGATAATCAACGACCGCGCCCCGATCGCGGCGTGTCAGGGAGACGGGACATATGGCCGAGGACAGGCAGGGCAAGGGCCCGCTCAGCGAGGGCGAACTCCAGGAAATGGTCGCCTCCAGCGATGGCGGCGCGCGCAACCCCACGGGCGCGGTGGCGATGCTCATCGCGGTGGTGGCCGTGGTCTGGTCGCTCTACCAGGTGCTGCTGGCCTCGCCGCTGGCCAACTACGTCCTGCCCGGCGACCTGATCAACAACTCGCGCCAGATCCACCTCGCCTTCGCGATTTTCCTGGCGTTCATGGCCTACCCGATGCTGAATTCCAGCCCGCGCAGCTACGTGCCCATCTATGACTGGGTGCTGGGCCTCGCAGGGACATTCTTCGCGCTCTACGGCTATTTCTTCTACGAAAAGATCGTCAATAACGGCGGGCTGGCCGACCACACAGACAAGTGGGCCGCGCTCGCCGGCCTCATCATCCTGTTCGAGGGCGCGCGCCGCGCGCTCGGCCCGGCGATGGCGATCATCGCCACGATTTTCCTCGGCTATGTCTTCTTCGGGGCCTCCGACTGGATACCCGAGGTCATCCGCTGGAAGGGCGCCAGCCTGCAAAAGGCGATGAGCCACATGTGGATCACGTCCGAGGGCGTGTTCGGCATCGCGCTGGGCGTCTCGGCCAAGTTCGTCTTTCTCTTCGTCCTGTTCGGTGCGCTCTTGGACAAGGCGGGCGCCGGCAACTACTTCATCAAGATGGCCTTCGGCGCGCTCGGCCACCTGCGCGGCGGCCCGGCCAAGGCCGCCGTGGTCGGCTCTGCCGCCACCGGCCTCATCTCCGGCTCTTCCATCGCCAACGTGGTCACCACCGGCACCTTCACCATTCCGCTGATGAAACGCGTGGGCTTCACCTCCGAAAAGGCGGGCGCGGTCGAGGTGGCAAGCTCGGTCAATGGCCAGATCATGCCCCCGGTGATGGGCGCGGCGGCCTTCCTCATGGTGGAATACGTGGGCATTTCCTATGTCGAGGTGATCACCCACGCCTTCCTGCCCGCCGCCATCAGCTATATTGCGCTCGTCTACATCGTCCATCTCGAGGCGGTGAAACAGAATATGCCGACCCTGGGCGACCGCGTGGTCAGCCTCGGGCGCACCATCGGCGGCATGTTCGTCTTTTTCGCGGGCTTCGCGGGGCTGTGCTACGGGGTGCAATACCCGGTTGGCTGGATCGTGGCGATGGTGCCCGAGGGCTCGGGCCTGATCCTGTCGGGTCTGCTGATCCTCGCCTATCTGGCCCTTCTGTGGCTCGCCTCGGGCGTGCCCGATCTGGAACCGGACGACCCCAATTCAGAAGACGTGCGCCTGCCGGTGGTGGGCGAGATCTACAAGGCCGGGCTCTACTTCCTGCTGCCCATCGTGGTGCTGGTCTACTTCCTGATGATCGAACAGAAATCGCCCGGCCTCTCGGCGTTCTGGGCGACGTCGCTTCTGTTCGTGATCCTGCTCACACAGCGCCCGCTCAAGGCGATCTTCCGCGGCCAGAGCGATACCGCCAACGCCATGCGCGCCGGGCTTCAGGATCTGCTCGACGGGCTGATCGCGGGGGCGCGCAACATGATCGGCATCGGTCTTGCCACCGCCACCGCGGGGGTGATCGTGGGCACCGTGACGCTGACCGGGGTGGGACAGGTGATGGCCGACCTGGTCGAGTTCGTCTCGGGCGGCAACCTCGTGCTGATGCTGGTCTTCGTGGGGCTTCTCAGCCTGATCCTCGGGATGGGCCTGCCGACCACGGCCAACTACATCGTGGTGTCGTCGCTGATGGCCGGGGTCGTGGTCGAGCTTGGCGCGCAATCGGGGCTGATCGTGCCGCTGATCGCGGTGCACCTCTTCGTGTTCTATTTCGGCATCATGGCCGACGTGACGCCGCCGGTGGGGCTGGCCAGCTTCGCCGCCGCCGCCGTCTCCGGCGGCGACGCGATCCGCACCGGCTTCACCGCCTTCTTCTACAGCTTGCGCACCGTGGCGCTGCCCTTCGTGTTCATCTTCAACACCAACCTCCTGCTGATCGACGTGACGGTGACGCAAGGCATCATCACCTTCATCGTGGCCTCGATCGCGATCCTCGTCTTTACCGCCGGCACGATGGGTTGGTTCCTCACCAAGAGCCGCATTTACGAGAGCGTGGCGCTGGTTCTGGTTGCCTTCGCCCTGTTCCGGCCCGATTATTTCATGAACCGCATCCAGCCCCCCTTCGAGATGATCGAGCCCGCCAATCTCGAACAGGCGCTCGGTAACGCCACGCCGGGGCAGGATCTCCGCGTGGTCGTCTCCGGGCCCGATTTCATCAGCGGCGAGCCCAAGGAGACGACCCTCGTGCTGTCGGTGACCGAGGACAAGGACGGCGCGGCGCTGTTGCAGGAGTATGGCCTTACCCTTATCCCCGAGGGTGACCGCGTTCTGCTCGAAGAGCCGATGTTCGGCACGCCCTTCTCCGAGACGATGCAGGGCTATGATTTCTACGGCGACGAACCGGTGACCGTCACCACCGCCAAGGCCCCGGTAGATCAATGGCCGCAGGAACTTCTGTTCATCCCCGCCTTCCTTCTGCTGGGGCTGATCGCGCTGCTGCAGCGCGCCCGCATGGAGCGCGAGTCGAACACCAAGGAAGGAGTCACCGCATGACCGGTCCCGTTCTCTGCGCCGTCGATGTCAGTAACCCGCATCGCGACGATAACGTGCTGCGCATGGCGGCGCGGCTTGCCGCCCTCGACGACGCGCAACTCGACGTGATCACCGTGGTCCCCGACTACGGGATGAGCGTGGTCGGCACCTATTTCGACAAGGATCACCATCCACGTATCGAGGAAGATGCGCGGCAGCGGCTCCATGACCTCGTGGCAGAGGTTCTCGGACATGAGGCCAACGAAAAGGTCCGTCACGTCGTGGTGACCGGCAATGCCTACGAGGAAATCCTGCGCGTGGCGCGGGCGGATGGCGCCGCCCTGATTGTGATCGGCGCGCACAAACCAGATTTCCGCGACTTCCTGCTCGGCCCCAACGCGGCGCGCGTGGTGCGCCACGCCGATTGCTCAGTGATGGTGG
Organism: Roseovarius sp. B-10; assembly: GCF_056859295.1. Lineage (NCBI taxonomy): Bacteria > Pseudomonadati > Pseudomonadota > Alphaproteobacteria > Rhodobacterales > Roseobacteraceae > Roseovarius > Roseovarius sp. B-10. The sequence goes on from NZ_JBSXOE010000021.1 coordinate 49,673, forward strand.
TGCGGTAGGGGGGGGCGTTCGGTCCATTTGGCCTATTCTTGCCGTTCGGTTCTTGCCCCTGGCGCGGAATCGAGGGCGAAGCCCGCCGCGCCATCGCCAGGCCGCCCCCGGACTGGCGATTTGTCTAAGCTGGCGCACCGATTACAGGTTTTTCGGATTCGGCGGGCATAAAGCGCCCTGAAAATCCGTCGGATCGCCAGCCCGCGACCTAGCGATGGCGCGGCTCACGGCAATGTCCGCAACAGGCCAATCTCGCCCCACAACTAGGCTTCATTACTCGGTGATACTGCTTCGACGGTAAACGGGGCCGGTCGCCCGGCCCCGCATCCCTCAGCCCGGCAGTTTCACCCGCCGCAGATAGGGCAGGTCGGCATCGAAATCGCCGAATTTCTCCCGCGCCGCCGCGTCATCGACCGAGGGTGGCACGATCACGTCCTGTCCGACGGTCCAGTCGGCAGGTGTGGCCACACCATGCTTCACCGTGGTCTGAAGCGCATCCAGCGCGCGCAGCACCTCGGCGAAATTGCGGCCCACGGTCATCGGGTAGGTCATCATCAGCTTTACCTGCTTGTCCGGTGCGATGATGAACACGCTGCGCACCGTGGCGCTGTCGGCGGGGGTGCGCCCCTCGGGCAGATAGGCCTCGGCTGGCAGCATCCCGAACGCCTTGGATACCTCCAGCCCGGCATCGGCGATGATCGGGAATTCCGGTGCTGCGCGTCCGACCTTCTCGATATCGGCCTTCCACTTGCGATGGTCCTCGGCGCTGTCCACCGAGACGCCGATCACCTTGCAGCCGCGTTTCTCCCACTCGTCGGCAAGCTGCGCGACAGCGCCGAACTCGGTGGTGCAAACGGGCGTAAAGTCCTTGGGATGCGAGAACAGGATTGCCCAGTCATCGCCGATCCAGTCATGCAGTGAAAAGCGGCCGAGATCGGTCTCGACGGTGAGGTCGGGGATGGTGTCGTTGATGCGTAACGTCATTGTGATCTCCTTTCGTGATCTTCGCGGCTGCGTATGGCGGGGTCTGATCAAACGCCGCCCAACCCGGTCGATACGGGCTTGTAGCCCGCCGGTGGCCCTGACAGAGTGTCGTTAAATTTACGGAGGTCAACCATGATCGAGAAACGCCAGTTCTACATCGACGGGGCATGGGTGGAGGCGCGCGAGGGCCGCGATCACCCGGTAATCGACCCCTCGACCGAAGAACCCTGCGCGGTGATTGCGCTCGGCGGACAGGCCGATACAGATGCCGCCGTCGCCGCTGCGCGCGCCGCTTTTCCGGCATGGATGGCCACCCCACCCGCCGAGCGCATCGCCCATGTCGAGAAGATCCTCGAGATTTACGAGACCCGCGCCGAGGACCTCGCACAGGCGATCAGCATGGAAATGGGCGCGCCCATCGACATGGCCCGCTCCAGCCAGGTGCCTGCCGGAAGCTGGCACACCGCCAATTTCCTCAAGGCCGCACGCGAATTCGCCTTTGACGCGCCCTTGGGCGACCACGCCCCCAACGACCGCATCATCCACGAGCCGGTGGGCGTCGTGGGCATGATCACGCCCTGGAACTGGCCGATGAACCAGATCACGCTCAAGGTGATCGCCGCGCTGGTGGCGGGCTGCACGATGGTGCTCAAACCTTCGGAGGAATCCCCGCTCGACGCCCTGATCTTCGCCGAGATCATCGACGCGGCGGGCCTGCCCAGGGGCGTGTTCAACCTCGTCAACGGCGACGGCGCGGGGGTGGGCAGCCAGCTCTCGGCGCACGCGGACGTCGACATGATCTCCTTCACCGGCTCGGCGCGCGCCGGGCGGCTCATCTCCAGATCCGCCGCCGACACGCTCAAGCGTGTCAGCCTGGAGCTGGGCGGCAAGGGCGCCAACCTGATCTTCGACGATGCCGATGAAAAGGCCGTCAAGCGCGGCGTGCTGCACTGCATGAACAACACCGGCCAGTCCTGCAACGCCCCCACGCGCATGCTGGTGCAGCGCGACCGCTACGACCGCACCGTGGAAGAGGCCGCAGCCATCGCCGGGTCGCTAAAGGTCGGCCCCGCGTCCGAGCCGGGCCGCCACATCGGCCCGGTGGTCAACGCCACGCAGTTCCAGAAGGTGCAGGATCTGATTCAGACCGGCATCGACGAGGGCGCGCGGCTGGTGGCGGGCGGCACCGGGCGGCCCGAGGGCTTCAACAAGGGGTTCTACGTCCGTCCCACCGTCTTTGCCGACGTGACCAACGACATGACCATCGCGCAGGAGGAAATCTTTGGCCCGGTGCTGTCGATCATCCCCTTCGACACCGAGGAAGAGGGCATCGCGATCGCCAATGACACGCCCTATGGCCTGACCAATTATGTCCAGACCGGCGATCCGGCGCGCGCCAACCGGCTTGCGCGTGCCTTGCGCTCCGGCATGGTCGAGATGAACGGCAAGTCGCGCGGTGCCGGCGCGCCCTTCGGAGGAATGAAGCAGTCGGGCCACGGGCGCGAAGGCGGCAAATGGGGCATCGAGGATTTCCTCGAGGTCAAGGCCGTGTCGGGCTGGACGCCCGGCGTCTGAGACGGTGAGCGAGCACGCCTTTGTCCTCCATCTCGTGCGCGCCTCGGCGCGTCGCGAGAACGCGCAGGCGCTGCTCGCGGGCTGCGGGATGACGGGCGAGGTCTGGGCCGCCGTTGACGGGCGCGCCATGTCCTCGACGGACCTCGCGGCCTGTGTCGGCGCGCGGCTTTTCGCACCCGTCTACCCGTTCGGGCTCAAGACCGGCGAGATCGGCTGCTTTCTCAGCCACCGGCAGATATGGGCCGAGATCGTGCGCCGCGACCTGGCCTCGGCGTTCATCATCGAGGACGACGCCGAGATCGCACCCGAGCCCTATGCCGCCGCGCTGGCGCTGGCGCGCGATCATGTGGCCGAACTGGGCTATATACAATTCCAGACGCGCCCGTCGCACGGCCCGGCCACCGTGGTGGACACCAATGGCCCGGCGACGCTTTCGGTGCCACGTATGGCCGGGCTGCGCACCACCGCGCAGATGGTGAGCCGGGCGGCCGCCGAGCGGCTCCTGCATCTCTCCGAGGCGTTCGACCGGCCCGTGGACACCTTTGTTCAGAGCCACTGGCACACCGGGATACGTCCTGCCGCGATCTACCCTTCGGGCATCACCGATATCGCCGATCGGCTCGATGGCTCGACCATACAGGGTGGCGTGCGCACGCCATTCCAACAGGTCGGACGGGAATGGGCGCGGCTGCGCTATCGCTGGGCGGTGATGCAGGCGTCGCGGCACAGCCCAGCCCCGGCGCAGGGCGGCCTTGCATGATCGTGGCGCGGCTGTTCGGGGGCTTGGGCAACCAGCTTTTCCAGTATGCCGCCGGGCGCGCGCTCGCCGACCATCTTGGCTGCGGGCTGGCGCTAGATCCCCGTTATCTCGGCAACGCCAGGGCCTGCGGAATGGGTCATTTCGCGCAGGCCCGTTACCTCTCCGACGTCCCCTTGCCACCCGCCAAATCCGACGGGCTGCTGCGCTACGGGTTGTGGCGGCTCTTCGGGCGCGATCCGCACTTTCACCGTGAGCGCGGGCTCGGCTTTGATCCGGATTTCTTCGACCTGCCCGACGGCACCTACCTGCACGGTTACTGGCAGTCCGAGCGATACTTTGCCGCCATTGCCGACCGGCTGCGCGACGATCTTGCCTTCACCACCCCGCTCAATCCCGCCAATGCCGACATGGCGGCGCGGATCGACGCCGCACCCTGTGCCGTTTCGGTGCACGTCCGGCGCGGCGATTACCTCGCCTCGGGCAGCTACGCCGCCTGCCCGCCGGATTATTACCGGCAGGCCATCGACCGGCTGACCGGCGATCTCGACGCCCCGCTCACCTGCTTCGTCTTTTCCAACGATCCCGCCTGGGCGCGCGACAACCTCGACCTCGGGGCCGAACAGGTGGTGGTGGACATCAACGACGAGAGGCGCGGCGCGTTCGACATGCACCTGATGTCGCGCTGCGCGCATCACGTCATCGCCAATTCCACCTTTTCGTGGTGGGGGGCGTGGCTCGATCCGGGGCCGGACAAGCGGGTGATCGCACCGGCCAACTGGTTCGGCACGACCAAGCTCTCGAATCCCGACCTGATTCCCCCGGGCTGGGCCCGGCTCTGAGGCGCGCGGGGCTTCCCCCGCTAGGTGAAACCAACTAGACCCGGCGCCATGACATCATTGCCAGACCTTTCCACCGCGCGCTTCCTGCCCGAGACCGTGCACAAGCGCGACGCCTTTTCCGAGACGGTTTCGGGCCGTCTCGACGGGGTGGCGGATTTCCCGGTCGTGCTGCGCAAGCTCGACGGTGTTCCGCTCTGGGCGCGCCCGGCGGCATGGTGGCTGGCGCGCAAGGAGGTGCGCGCGCTGCGTGCGGTGGCGGGCATCGAGGGTTGCCCGCTGCTCATCCGCGCCGATCGCACCGGCCTCTTGCGAAGCTGGACGCAGGGCACCCCCCTGCACCTCGCCCGGCCCGCCGACGCCGCGTGGTATCGCGACGCCCGCCGCCTCCTGCGCGAGATGCGGCGCCGGGGGGTCACCCATAACGACATCGCCAAGCCGCAGAACTGGCTGATGACACCCGAGGGCCGCGCGGCGGTGATCGACTTTCAGCTTGCCTCGCTCCACCCCCGGCGCGGGCCACTCTTTCGCCTCATGGCGCGCGAGGACCTGCGCCACCTGCTCAAGCAAAAGCGTGCCTACGCCCCCGGTCTGCTCACGCCGTCCGAGTACCGGATGCTGGCGCGCAAGGCCTGGCCCGCGCGGTTGTGGATGGCCACCGGCAAGCGCGCCTACAATTTCATTACCCGCCGGCTGATGAACTGGTCCGACGGCGAGGGCACCGAGGACCGGGTGGACCGTGACGGCCCCGGCCTGCGCGCGGCGCTCATGGCCGACGCCAACGTGCGCGAGGTGGCGCTGTGTACCTACGCCTTGCCCGCGCACGGGGTGGGGCTCTACGCCTTTGTCGAGACAGCGCTCGATACCGCCGCCCTCCGCCGCCTGGCCCCCGCGCCACAGCCTGAACTGATCCAGCCGGTGGCCGCGCTGCCCCGGCACGCCGACGGCACCCCGCGTCTCGACGCGCTCAGCCTGATCGCCACCAACCGGCTGGACGAGCTGGCCGAGATGATGGACCGCGAACCGGAACTGACCGAGGTGCTGCGCCCGATCATCGCTGGGCGGCTTAACCTCACCGACCGCGTGCTGAAGCGCTAGCCCGCGGCACCGACGCGATACCGACGAAATACCGACAGGGTACAGCCCCCGGTTTCACGGCCTCAGAACGGCGCCTTGGCGCGGAACTTCACCCCCGCCCCGCCATCCGGGTGGCGCAGCCGCAACTCCTCGGAATGCAGCATCAGCCGCGGATAATCCCGCGCCTTTCCCGTGGCATAGAGCGGATCGCCCAGGATCGGGTGCCCCAGGCTCAGCATGTGCACGCGCAACTGATGGCTGCGCCCCGTCCGCGGCATCAGCCGCACCCGGCTCTCGCCGTCCCCCTGCCGCAGCACCCGCCACTCCGTCACCGCCCCCCGCCCGGTCTCGTGGCACACCTTCTGGCGGGGGCGGTTGGGCCAGTCCACGGCGATGGGCAGATCGACCGTGCCCGTCTTGGGCGACAACTTCCCAAATACCCGTGCCACATAGGTTTTCTTCACCTGGCGCTTCTCGAATTGCAGCCCCAGGTGCCGCTGCGCATGGGGGCTCAGGCCAAAGACCATCACGCCGGACGTGTCCCGGTCCAGCCGGTGCACCAAGAGCGCGGTGGGAAACGCCTCCTGCACCCGCGAGAGCAGGCAATCGGCAAGCTCCGCGCCCTTGCCCGGCACGCTGAGCAGGCCCGCGGGCTTGTTGACGACGAGCAATTCGTGGTCGTCATGCAGGATGTCGAGCGGCGTGTTGGGCGGGTGATAATCGGACATGGGGCGCGGCATATACCAACGCGCGCCCGGGCACCACCGCCGCTCACTCCATGATCGCGGCCAGCACCCGGTCGGTATGGGTATAGGTCAGCCCGTGCCCCGCGCCCTCGATAACATACTGATATGCATCGGGGTTCATCTCCGTCAGCCGTGCCTTTCGCGATAGCGGGATCACCCGATCCTCGGCCCCCCAGACCGCCCGCACCGGCACGCCACTGCGCGCGATCGCGGCGTGGGTCGCGTCCTGCGCCTCGGCCAGTATCCCCGCGACCGACCGCGCCACTGCCGGAATGAACCCACGCCAGCGCAGTTCCGCCTGTTGCCGGTCCACGATCCCCGGCACCGTCGTGGGCAGCCCCCGCTCGGCCTCGCAGCCCCGGCGAAAGCTCATCGGAAAGACTGCGAGCATCAGCCACCGCCCCACCGCGCCGCCCCGCGCCACCAGCCGCGCCACTGGCCCCAGATCATGTCCCAGCCCGGCGGGCGCGATCAGCACCAGTTCGCGTAGCCGGTCAGGATATCGCGCGGCATAAGCGGCGGCGATGGCCCCGCCCATCGAATAGCCGACGAGCGTCACCGGCCCTTCAACCCCTTGATCGGCCAGCAATTCCTCCAGTTGCGTCACGAAGAAATCCCAGTCCTGCGCGCCGCCGGGTCGGTCGGAATACCCCCGCCCGTAGAGATCGTAGGTCAGCACCCGGTGCCCCTTGGCCACGAGCCCCGGCACCAGCCCCTCCCAGACGAACGAGGGCGTGGTCAGCCCGTGCACGCAGACGGTCACCGGCCCGCCCTCCGGCCCGTGCCAGCGGTAATGCGTCCGCCCGCGCGACAGCGCGGCGAAATCCCCGGGTACGTTGTCCCGCGCCCTGTCGATCCGGGGTCGGGCCACCTCGCGCAGAACCGGTGCGACCCCCGCCAGCGCCCCGAGCGCCAGCGTAACCCAGATCACCGCGCCGATTGCCATGCGTCGAGGATGTAGCGGCTGGTCATCAGGTCCAGATGCGCGCCGCCGCCGTTCTTGAACAGCGTGATCTCGTCGTTCGAGAGGCGCTGAAACGCGCGCGGATCGTAGAAATCGGCAACGATGTCATCGCGGCTGATGGTCCCCGCCGAGAGCGGGATCTCGATCTCGCCGATATGGCCCACGGTGGTGTCGATGCTGTCCACGAACAGGCGCGCACGGCACAGCGCTTCGTCGTCGGCCTCGCGCATGTCGGGGCGGTAGGCACCGATGAGGTCGATATGCTGGCCCGGTTGCAGCCACTCGCCCTTGAGGACCGGCTCGGTGCTCATGGTGGCCGAGGTCACGATATCGGCGGCGCGCACGGCCTGTTCCAGATCGTCCGCCACGGCGATGCCGCCGCATGTTTCTGCCATCTCTTCGGCGCGCGCGCGGGTGCGGTTCCACACGGTGAACTCCGCGTCGGGAAAGGCGGCGCGATAGGCCTGCCACAGCGAATGCGCGACCGTGCCCGCGCCGACGATCAGGATGTGACGGCTATCGGACCGCGCCAGCCGCGTGGCGGCATAGAGGCTGTCACCGGCGGTCTTCCACTTGGTGACGAGGTGGAAATCCACGATCGCGGCCAGCGTGCCGGTGGCGTCGTCATAGAGGTTGACGCCGCCATTGATCGTGGGCAGGTCGCGCGCCGCATTGCCCGGAAAGATGGTGGCCGACTTGACGGCAAGGCCCAGTCCGTCGATCCATGCGGCCCGGTTCAGCAGCGTGTCGTCGCCGCGATAGAGAAAGCTGTCGGCGATCTCGGCGCGGGGGCGGTCGTGGCCTGCCTGAAACGCGGCGCACAGGCTCAGCCAGTCGAGCGCGCGCTCGCCCTCTTCGAAGGGGATGATGGTGGGGGGCATGGCGTGTCTCCTTTGCTCAGCGGCGATAGGTCGGGGCGCGGCGGGCCACCTGCGCGTCGCGCACCGTCTCGCGCCACAGCAGGTAGAGACCCGATCCAACGATGAGCGCGATGCCGATCCACGCGGTCGCGTCCGGCCATGTGCCAAAGACCGTCACGCCCCAGAAGATCGCCATCGGCATGGCGACATATTCGAACGGTGCGGCAAAGGCGGCCTCCGACAGGCGATAGGCCTGGCTGATGAACAGCCCGCCAAACAGCCCCGAGACCCCCAGCACCGCGAGGATGGGGTAGTCGCCGGTGGCGGGCCACTCCCACCCGCGAAACAGGAATTCCAGCGACGGATGCCCCGACCCGGCAAAGCGCCCGTCGCCGATGGTCAGCCCGATCAGCGTGCTGGCCACGATGAACGTGATCTGGATATAGGCCGCCATCGTCGCCGCGCTCTCGGTGCCGCCGATGCGGCGGGTGAGCATGTGCAGCGTGGCATAGAGAAACGCCGCGGCGATGGGCAGCAGCGAGGCCGCCTGAAACGACGCGGTACCGGGCTTGACGATGATCAGTACGCCGACGAATCCCACCGCGATCGCCGCCCAGCGGCGCGGCCCCACGGTCTCGTGCAGGAAGACCACGGAGAATACCGTGATGACCAGCGGCGAGACGAAGAAGATCGCCGTGGCGTCCGCGATGGGCAGCGCCGCGAGGCCGAGGAACAGGCACATGTTGGCCGCGACCACGCACAGCCCGCGCACGAGATGGATCACCGGGCGGCGCGTCCGCAGCACCGTGAGCCCGCCCGCGAACGGCATGACGAGGCAGGTGAACACCACGAGCGCCACCAGCGCCCGGATGAACACCACCTGGTGCAGCGCGTAACCGCCCGAGAGGAACTTGATCCCCACATCGTTGACCGAAAAGCATGTAACCGCCGCCAAGGCATAGGCGGCGCCGGTCAGGTTCGCGCGCTGAACGGTCGCGGTGGTCATGAATATCCAAGGCTTGCCGACTGTCGCCGATACATGAGCGGACCGCCCGCGCATTGTAAACCCCCGGGCTGTCCACATCGTCGCCCGGTGGGGCAAGAGATGCGCGCCCGGACATCCTGCCGGCGCGGCAAGGCGATCCATCCAGTAGTCGTGCTCCGGCGATCGCCCCGAGGCGGCGTCAAACCCTTGTTAAGCGGGCAGGATCAGGTCATGGTGCGACAGTTTGGTGAGCAAGATGGAGCATGTTGGCGGCAGAGGGAGGTGATCATGTTCGGGGAGGGCGGCTGGTTTTCTGGCGAGCAATTGGTGCTGCTCGGTGCCGTCGTCCAGACGATGGCCATGCTCTCTCGTCACCAGATCACCCTTCGCGTCACCTTCATCACGGGTTCCGCGATCTATATCGCTTTCTATCTTCTGGTTTTGCCCACCCCCCTCTGGGAGGCCGCGTTCGCAAGCCTCGCGATGGCCACAGCCACATTCTACGGGCTCGTGGTCCTTCTCGTCAGCCGGTCGAAGCTCATCATTCCCGGCAGCCTGATGGACCTGTACCACACGATGGGTGGCATGGAGCCGGGCGAGTTCCGGTCGCTGATGCGCTCATCCACGCGGCGGGTGGTCGAGACGACAGAGACGTTGACGCAAGAAGGCGAGGTGCCGGACAGGCTCTACTTCATTGAATCGGGCAGCATGTGGGCAGAGAAGAATTCGCAAGAGTTCACCCTTCCCCCGGAGGTGTTCATCGGCGAGGTCGCCTTCCTGACAGGCAAGCCGGCCTCTGCAACGGTGCGGGTGGCCCCGGGTGCGCGTCTTGTAGAGTGGGACGCAGCCACCCTGAAACGCCGTGTTCAGCGCAATTCGCGGGTGCGTCTCGCACTCGAGGCCCGGATCGCCGAGGACCTGGCGGGCAAGGTCACCCGCGCGGTCAATTCAGAGACGTAACCCCGATTTCCGCGTCCGCGCCGCCAACCCTCACCCCCCGGCGCGTCCGGCGCTGCGCACCGCCCGCTCCAGCGCGTCGAGGAAGCGCGACCGGTCGGCCTTGGTGAATCCCTTGCCGCCGCCCTGCCGGAACGGGTCGGCGGCGCGCAGGTCGGCCATCAGGTCGCGCGTCGCCAGCACGTTGCCGATATTGGCCCGCGTCAGCGCCTCGCCATTGTGCTTGAGGACCAGCGCCCCCGCCTCCACGCATTTCGCCGCCAGCGGGATGTCTCCGGTCACCACGACGTCCCCCGGCCCGGCGCGCTCGGCGATCCACATATCGGCCACGTCCGGGCCATCCGGCACGATCACCGTCTCCACCAGCGGGTTGCGTGACGACCGCAGCCCGCCATTGGACACGAGAAACATCCGCAGCCCGTGCCGCGTGGCCACCCGCTCGGCCTCGTCCTTGACCGGGCAGGCGTCTGCGTCGATGTAGATGGTCATGGACAGTCTCCTCGTCTCGGGCCGATGGATCACATCCGCGCCAGCTATCGGTCGAGCCATACAAATTCCCCGCGGCGCGGTCTATGACTGCGGTCAGACATGACGCAAGGAGATCCCATGCCCTTTCTCCCCAGCCTCCCCGATCCCGCGCATCTAAGGGATCTCTACGCGCGGTTCCCCGACAACGTGCAGCCGCTCATGGTCTATACCGATGGCCTCCTGCGCGGCGAGGGGGAGTTGAACGTGGGCGAGCGCGAGCTCATCGCCACCTATGTCTCGGCGCTCAATGCCTGCACCTTCTGCGCGGGCGCGCACCGGGCCTATGCCGAGGTGTTCGGCATCGACGCGGGCCTTATCGACGCGCTGATCGACGATCCCGCCACCGCGCCGGTGGATGACAAGCTGCGCCCGATCCTCGCCTACGTGGCCAAGCTCAATACCCTGCCGAGCAGGCTCAAACAGGACGACGCGCAGGCGGTCTATGATGCTGGCTGGTCCGAGACCGCGCTCTACGAGGCGGTGCAGGTCTGCGCGCTCTTCAACATGATGAACCGGATCATCGAGGGTACGGGCATCAATTTCGACTATGCGAAGACCCCCGAGGGCCACCACGCCACCGGCACCACCCCCGAGGAACAGGCCGACAGCTACAGCCGCTTCGGCGAGATGGTCGCGGCGATGGCGAAAGGCTGAGGCATGCTGGTGGTCGTCGGCCTGATCGTCGCCTTCATCCTCGTGATGATCTATTCCAACCGCGCGACGCGCGGCTGCCGCTGGCGCGAATACCGGGTGAGCGGCTGCGACCTGCGTCGGCGCTGGCGCTGCGCGGCGTGTGGCGCCGAGGTCTTTACATCCGACGGTGACCCGCCGAAGGTCTGTCACGATCCCGGTCGCCAGAGGAAATAGCCGATGACCCAAGCCCCCGCCGATGCTGCCACGCGCCGCGCAGTGGTCCCCGTGATCTGCTACCCCAACGACACGCTGCCCGCGCCCGACCTGGCGCTCTACCACGCCGCGCGCGAGGGGGCCGCGAAAGTGGCCGAGGTGATGGTGCCCCCGCGCGAGGCCGCCTGCTTTCGCGTGGGCGCGGGGCAATTCTTCCGCATCAGCAGCGTCGAGGGGCCGCAGGTTGGCGATCTCAACCTGTGGAACGCCGATGACCTGTCCGAGCGGTTCTATTCCGGCAAAACCCGCGCGCTGCACGGCACCCATGTCACCACCAGCGAGCGGCTCTGGTCGTCGTTCCCGCATATGCGCCCGATGGCCACGATCATCGCGGATACGCTCGACTGGTACGGGATCGACGAATTCGGCGGCTCGGTCCATGACGTGATCGGCACGCGCTGCGATCCTTACACAGGCAACCTCTTGTCGGGGGTTCAGTATCACCATTGCTGCCATTCCAACCTGACGCGCGCGCTGGCCGACGAGCTGGGCGTGTCGCTGGCCGAGGCAGAGCCCCATGTTCATGATGTGCTCAACGTCTTCATGTGCACCGGCTTCACCCGCGACACCGGGCAGTATTTCATGAAGGCCAGCCCCGTGCGCCCGGGTGACTATCTGGAGTTCTTCGCCGAGATCGACCTTCTAGGTGCCCTTAGCGCCTGCCCCGGCGGCGATTGTTCTTCCGAGCACACAAGCGACACGGCGGCGTGTTTCCCGCTGCTGGTCGAGGTGTTCGCACCCGCGCCGGGTGCGCTGGAGGGCTGGCAGAGCCCCCCGCCCAACGGCTATGACCGCAGCCACGGGCGGTAGCATACGGCGCGGAGCAGGGGGGGGTTAGTCTGGAGCGAACGCTCGTAGCCAAGTACCCCCGCGCGGAGTCGAGGCGTGCTTGCACGCCGCCGCGCGAGCACCCGCCCGCCCGGACGGGCGGGTGCTTTTGCGACGTTGCACACCCGCATGATCGCTCGACGTTCATGGTGCCATAAAGCGACGACCAAAGCCGTCGGAGCATCCGCCCGCGGTCGGGCACTCGCGCGGCTCATCGCATCCTGCCCAACGACCGCTTTACGCCACGCCCCCCCCCGCTCTGCCCCCTAGAACGGCTTGCGCCATGCCAGCGCGAGGGTCCAGTCCGTCTTTGACTGCACGCCGTTCAGGTCCTGGTAGAGCGGCACGCCCAGCTCCACCCCGATCCGGTGACCCTTGAACAGCCCCTTTTTCGGCGCGAGGTCGGCCCCGGCATGGAGCGTCACGTAACGCCCGCCGTAATTGCGCGGGTCGGCCCCGAGCGACGGCCCCATGATGCGCGGATCGCGCCCGTGAATGCGCCCGGCGTGGCGGTATTCCAGTCGGCCCGAATAGCTGATCCACGGTGCCGCGCGATAGCTGAGCCAGCCCGAGACCGCCGCCTCGTGGCCGTGCCGATAGCCCTCGTCATTCTCGCCCAGCCGGATGATCCCGCGCGCCTGCGCCCCCCAGTTGAGCGCGCCGCGCCCGGCCTCCCATGTCAGGGCGGGGTGCAGGTCATAGGTGCCCGAGCCGAGTTGCATCGAATAGGCCAGCCGCATGGTGGGCGTGGTGCCCATCGGGCTGAGCATCTGCCCCGTCTCGGTGATCGAGCCGGTCGGCAGGCTCAGGCCCAGGCCGAGCGCGGTGCGGTTGCGCCCCGCCTCGTGCAGCGACCACAGCGCGCCGAGGCGGATATCGCCCAGGCCGTCACTTCGCGTGGTGCTCTGCCCCAGGACGGCGGTTCCGGCGGGTCCGGCATAGGTCCGCATGGTCATGGATTTCTTCACATAGGGCAGCATGCCCATCACCGTGAGCCGCGCGCCCGCGCCATACATCGCGCCCAGCATGTGCATCTCGCCGGTCATCTCCACCGGGGCCATGCGGATCGTGGGCGGCTGGCCCGGCATGCCGGCAAAGGCATTGGGCACGGTCGTCACCAACGTGGCCGGGTCGAGATCGTCGGTGCCCGCGCGGATGCCCGACATGGCCATCGCCCCCGCCCGATAGACGAGCACCATCCGCCCCTCGGGGATCTGGTGGCGGCCCGGCAGGCCGACGGGCCCGTGGCGATGCATGTGGTGGCGGGCGTGGTCGTGGGGCATCGCGCCCCCCGCCTGCATGGCCATCGGGGTCATGGTCTGGGCCGTGGCCATACTGGCCAGCAGCCCGGCGCAGGCCAGCGCTGCGCCAAGGGATCGTTTCAGCATCGTGTCGTCCTTCGCAATCGGGCGCGCCTCGGGGCGGCCCGGTGATCTGTCTTGAGGGTGTCAGGGTCAGATCAGGCGAGGGGCGGGGCGCGGGGCCGGTGCGCGGGGGCAGGGCGCGCTGCGACGCGTGCCGCTTGGCCGGGCACAGGGGTGAGCGAAACCAGCCGTCCGGCGGGAACGGTCACGCCAATGTCGGGCAGGGCGAGCGCGGCGGTGATGCCGAAGGCGGGGCAGGGGTCGTGGACCGCGTCGGGCGCGGGCTCGACCGGGCCGCCGCCGATGGGGACATAGATGATCTCGGCCCCGGTGCAGATCGCCATCATGCCGGGGCCGGGTGCGCCGCCCGCCATCACCACCGGCAGCGCCGCGACGCGCAGCGCGAGGGTCAGCGCCAGCAGCACCGCCGCGCCGCCGCGCACCCACCTTCTGCCCATGCTCCGCCTGCCCGTCATGTCCCCTGCCTTTCCGGCATCCGGTTATATGCGCGGTCACGAATTTGTGAACCCGCAAGACGGCCCGCGCCGGTTTTGTCGCAGGGTGGGCAGGCGACTCCACAAAAGAACAAAACATGAATATCCTGACCGGAACGCTGCCTGACCGAATCGCCCATGATGTTCGCCGAACTCTGCGCCACCTCGAATTTCACCTTTCTCACCGGGGCCGCCCACCCCGAGGAATACATCGAGCGTGCCGCCGCGCTGGGCCTCGCGGGCGTGGCGATTGCCGATGTGAATTCCGTGGCGGGGATCGTGCGCGCCCATGCCCGCGCGAGAGAGATCGCGCGGCAGGTGCGCGAGCGGCGGGCGCTGGAGGCGCGCGAGGGGCTGCACGGCCCGCCCGCACCGCACCCCGCGCCGCCCGCATGGGCCAACGCTCCCCGCCTCATTCCCGCCACCCGGCTGGTGCTGCGCGATGGCCTCACGCTCACCGCGCTGCCCGGCGACCGGCAGGGCTGGGCGCGGCTCTGTCGGCTCCTGACGCTTGGGCGGCGGCGCGCGGCCAAGGGGGGCTGCGATCTGACCCTTGCCGACGTGCTGGAGGGGGCAGGGGGGCTGCACCTCCTCCTGCACCCCGAAACCGCGCCCGGCTGGCAGGATCAGGCGCGGCGGCTGAGGGGCCGCCTCGGGGATCGGCTGCACCTGCTCCTGCACCCGCATTACGACGGGCGCGATCCTGCACGCTTTGACCGGCTGGCGGGGATCGCGGCGCGGCTCGGCCTGCCCACTGTCGCCGCCGCCTGCCCGATCCTGCACCGCGCCCATCGCCGCCGCCTCGCCGATGTGCTGAGCGCGATCCGGCTCGGGCTGACGGTGGACCGGCTGGGCCGCCACGCCCTGCCCAATGCCGAAGGACGGCTGCGCTCGGAGGCCGAGATGCGCCGCCTGTTCACGGGGCACGAGGACGCGGTGGACCGCGCCACGGCGCTGGCCGCGCGGCTGACCTTCTCGCTCGACGAGCTGCGCCACGACTATCCCAGCGAGGCGGAGGGCGGCGAGACCCCGACCGCGCGGCTGCGGCGGTTGGCCGAGGCGGGCCTGAACTGGCGCTATCCGCAGGGCGCGCCTGACCGCGTGCGCGCGATGATGGAGCACGAGTTGGCCCTCATCGCGCGGATGCGCTACGAGCCCTATTTCCTGACCGTGCATGACGTGGTGGCCTTTGCCCGCTCACGCGGCATCCTGTGCCAGGGGCGTGGCTCGGCGGCCAATTCGGTGGTCTGCTACTGCCTCGGCGTCACCTCGGTCAGCCCCGAAATCGGCACCATGGTGTTCGAGCGCTTCGTGTCAGAGGCCCGCGACGAGCCGCCCGATATCGACGTGGATTTCGAGCATGAGCGCCGCGAGGAGGTGATCCAGTGGATTTATGACCGCTACGGGCGGCACCGCGCCGGGCTGTGCGCCACGGTGATCCATTACCGCGCCAAGCGCGCCATCCGCGAGGTGGGCCGCGCGATGGGCCTGTCGGAGGATATGCTGTCGGCGATCTCGTCACAGATATGGGGCGCGGGCAGCGCGCGTCGCCCCGACGCGGCGCGCCTCGCCGGGGTCGGCCTCGACCCGCGCGACCGCCGCCTTGCCCTGACGCTCGATCTGGTGGACGAGATCATCGGCTTTCCCCGCCACCTGAGCCAGCATGTTGGCGGTTTCGTCATCGCCGCCGACCGGCTGGACGAGCTTGTGCCCATCGAGAACGCGGCGATGGAGGAGCGCACGGTGATCTGCTGGGACAAGGACGACATCGACACCCTCGGCATCCTCAAGGTGGACGTGCTGGCGCTGGGCATGCTGAGCTGCCTGCGCCGCGCGTTCGACCTCTTGGCCGATCACCACGGCACGCGCTACGACCTCGCCACGCTACCGCCCGAGGACGGGCGCGTCTACGAGATGCTGGGCCGCGCCGACAGCCTCGGCGTGTTCCAGGTGGAAAGCCGCGCGCAGATGAATTTCCTGCCCCGGATGCGCCCGCGCAGCTTCTATGACTTGGTGATCCAGGTGGCGATTATCCGCCCCGGGCCGATCCAGGGCGATATGGTCCATCCCTTCATCCGCCGCCGCAATGGCGAAGAGGCGGTCAGCTTTCCCTCGGACGAACTGGGCCGCGTGCTGGGCAAGACGCTGGGCGTGCCGCTTTTCCAGGAACAGGCGATGCAGATCGCCATCATCGGCGCGGGCTTCTCGCCGGAAGAGGCCGACCGCCTGCGCCGGTCGCTGGCGACGTTCAAGAAGCATGGCAATGTCAGCGAGTTTCGCAACCGCTTCCTGCGGGGGATGCGCGAGAACGGCTATGACATGGACTTTGCCGAGCGCTGTTTCAGCCAGATCGAGGGGTTCGGCAGCTACGGCTTCCCCGAGAGCCACGCGGCCAGCTTTGCCCTGCTGGTCTATGCCAGCGCCTGGATCAAGTGCCACCACCCGGCGGTCTTTGCCTGCGCGCTGCTCAATTCCCAGCCGATGGGCTTTTACGCCCCCGCGCAAATCGTGCGCGACGCGCGCGAACATGGTGTGACGGTGCGCCCCGTCTGCATCAACGCGTCCTGCTGGGACAACACGCTAGAGCCCGACGGGCGCGGCGGGCTGGCGCTGCGGCTGGGCTTTCGGCAGGTGCGGGGCGTGGCCCGCGAAGAGGCCGACTGGATCGCGGCGGCGCGCGGCAACGGCTATCTCGGCCCCGAGGACGTGTGGCGACGCGCGGGCACCGCGCCTGCGCTCATCGCGCGGCTGGCCGAGGCCGACGCCTTTGCCGCGTTGGGGATGTCGCGCCGCGACGCGCTCTGGCAGGCGCGCGCGATTCGCAGCGCCGCGCCGCTGCCGCTCTTTGCCTGCGACCTCGACGGCGAGCGGATCGACGAGCCCGAGGCAACCCTGCCCGCGATGAGCCTCGGCGAGGAAATGGTCGAGGATTACGCCTCCCTGCGTCTGTCCCTGCGCGCGCATCCGCTGGCGCTTCTGCGGCCCATCCTCACCCCGCCCCGAGGTCATGGACAATCGCGCGCGTAGCGGAAATACTCGTGGAGAAATCACCACAGCGGGAGAGCCAAAATGCGCTGCGTCTTCATCAACATCCGCTGCAAGCCCGGCCACTCCTACCACGTGGCCGAGGATATCGCCCTGCGCGAGATACACTCGGAACTGCACTCCACCTCCGGCCCGTTCGACCTCTTGATGAAACTCTATGTCCCAGAGGACGCGGATATCGGCAAATACATCAACGACAACCTGCTCGATATCGAGGGGATCGAGAGAACCGAGACGACGCTAACCTTCAAGGCATTCTGAGGGGCGTAATCGGGGGGGCTTGCGCTCGTGTGTCGTCGCGAATGACCTGGAGCGGACGTTCAGGTCTTGGTGCCCATGCGCGGAATCGAGGCGCGTTTACGCGCCGCCGCGCAGCGCCCGACCGCCCCCTCGGGCGGGCGCTCCTCGACGGTGCAAGTAACGGTAATTCCAGAAGTATCTTGCACCATAAATCGCGCTGCGTAACCGGTTTTGTGCCCACCCGGCGGTCGGGCGCTGCGCGGCTCATCGCCAGACGGTTCAATGTCCCCTCTAGGCCAGCCCCGCCCCACTCTTTCACCCGATCAACTCGAAGCGCGTCACGTCCACCAGCCCCCGGTCGGTGATCTTGAGCGCCGGAATCACCGGCAGCGCCAGGAAAGCCAGCTGCAGGAACGGCTCGTGCAGCGCCACGCCGAGCGATTTCGCCGCCGCGCGCAAATCCACCAGCCGCGCGCGCACCTCCTCGAACGGCGCAAGACTCATCAGCCCGGCCACCGGCAGCGGCAATTCGGCCAGCACCCGGCCGCCTTCCACCACCACGAAGCCGCCTTCGATCTCGGCCATCCGGTTCACCGCCACGGCCATGTCGCCGTAATCCATGCCGACGCAGGCGATGTTGTGGTGGTCGTGGCACACGGTCGAGGCAATGGCCCCCGCCCGCAGGCCAAAGCCGCGCACGAAGCCGGTGGCGATGTTGCCGTTCTTCCCGTGCCGCTCCACCACCGCGATCCGCACCAGGTCGCGGCCCGCGTCGGGGCGCTTGTCGCCGTCCTCGGGTGCGATCTCCTCGCGCAGGTGCTCTGTCAGGATGCGTCCCTCCAGGATGCCGATCACATCCGTTTCCGCCCGGTTGCCGCCGTGGCGGAAATTCTCGGCGCGCACGCGCGGGGCCATGACCGAACGTCGCCCCACCGGGGCCACCCCGTCGCGCGTGCCAAACGCGGCCTCATCGGCCACCCGGCCCGCGCACAACACCAGCCGCGCGTCGCAATCCTCCAGCGATCCCACCGCCACGATATCCGCCCGTCGCCCCGGCGCGATCAGCCCCCGGTCGCGCAGCCCGAACGCCTCGGCCCCCGACAGCGACGCCGCGCGATAGGCCGCGAGCGGCGAGGCCCCGCGCGCGATGAGCCGCCGGATCATGTGGTCGAGATGGCCTTCCTCGGCGATATCGAGCGGGTTGCGGTCATCGGTGCATAGGCACATGTAGGGCGCGGTGATGTCCGACAGCAGCGGCGCCAGCGCCTCGAGATCCTTGCTGACCGAGCCTTCGCGGATCAGCACCCGCATCCCCCTTTGCAGCTTCTCGCGCGCCTCCTCGACGGTGGTCGCCTCGTGCTCGGTGCGGATACCGGCAGCGCAATAGGCGTTGAGATCGCGCCCCGAAAGTTGCGGGCAATGCCCGTCCATGTGGCCCCCCTCGAAAAGCCGCAGCTTGGCCATCATGCCGGGATCGCGATGGATCACGCCGGGATAGTTCATCACCTCGGCCAGCCCGATGCCCGAGGGGTGCCCCATCACCTCTCGCAAATCCTCGGCCCCGATCTCGGCGCCCGCCGTTTCCATGTCCGTGGACGGCACGCAGGAGCTGAGTTGCACCCTGATATCCATCAGCGTATGCGCACTCGCCTCCTGGAAATAACGGATGCCATCCAGCCCCATCACGTTGGCAATCTCGTGCGGATCGCAAATCGCGGTGGTCACGCCCCGGGGCGTTACGCAGCGGTCGAATTCCAGCGGCGTGACCAGCGAGCTTTCGATATGCAGATGCGTGTCGATGAAGCCGGGCACGAGGGTGAGGCCCTTCACGTCGATCACCTGCCGCCCCTCGTACTCGGCGCCGACGCCGACGATGGTATCGCCGCAGATCGCGACGTCGCCGGGGATCATCGCCCCCGTGACCAGGTCGAACACCGCACCGCCCCGCAGTACGAGGTCTGCCGGTTTGTCGCCCCGCCCCTGCGCGATCCGGTCCTCAAGCTTCGCCATTTGCCGCCCTCCGGTTGCTTTGCCTCACTGTCGCGCGGGAGGGGGCGGGGGGCAAGAGCGGTGGGGCGGTGATGAGCCGCGCGAGCGCCAGCCCGCGGGATGGCGATCCGATGGCTGGTCTATTGTGCTCTATCTCCGGGTTCCCGAGAGAGATCAGAGCTTTGCGCCAGCGTTACCCAATCGCCAGCCCGGGGGGCGGGCTGGCGCTCGCGCGGCGGCGTGCAAGCACGCCTTGATTCCGCGCGGGGCGCAGGGATTCCGCGCGGGGCGCAGGAGGCGAATGGCAGGAACAGGCCAGCCGCGTCAGCGCCTCAAACCACCCCTCACGCCGCCGCCTTCATCAGCCCCTCGTCGCGGACCTGCCGTTCGGCCTCGTCGAGCGAGCGCCACGCCCGGTCGATCAGCGTGTCGATTTCCGACTTCGAGATCACCAGCGGCGGCGAAATGATCATGCGGTCGCCCACGTGGCGCATCACCAGGTTGTTGGCAAAGCACCGCTCGCGGCAGATATAGCCCACCGTCCCCGGCTCCGAGGCGAACTTCGCGCGCGCGCCCTTGTCCGGTGTCAGCGCGATGGACCCCATCATGCCCACGATCCGCGCCTCGCCCACCATCGGGTGCGCGGCGAGGCTCTCCCATTTTTCCTTCAGGTAAGGGCCGGTTTCTTCGGCCACGCGGGTGACGATCCCCTCCTCGTCGAGGATGCGCAGGTTCTCCAGCGCCACGGCGCAGGACACCGGGTGCCCCGAATAGGTATAGCCGTGGTTGAACTCGCAACCATTCAGCACGCGCGCCACCTCGTCCGACACGATCGACCCGCCGATCGGCGCATAGCCCGACGACAGACCCTTGGCGATGGTCATGATGTCGGGGCGAATGCCGAGCGTCTGGCTGCCGAACCAGTTGCCCGTGCGACCGAACCCGCAGATCACCTCGTCGGCGATGAGCAGGATGCCGTACTTGTCGCAAATCCGCTGTATCTCGGGCCAATAGCTGTCGGGCGGAATGATCACGCCGCCCGCGCCCTGCACCGGCTCACCGATGAAGGCGGCGATGCGGTGCGGCCCCAGTTCCTCGATCTTCTCCTCCAGTTGCCGCGCGCGGGCGAGGCCGAATGCCTCCGGGTCCGTATCGCCGCCCTCGGCATACCAGTGGGGCTGGTCGATATGGTGGATGTCGGGAATGGGCATACCGCCCTGCGCGTGCATGCCCCCCATGCCGCCAAGGCTCGCGCTGCCCATCGACGAGCCGTGATAGCCGTTGTGCCGCGCGATGATGACATTGCGCTCCGGCTCGCCCTTCTCCGCCCAGTAGGTGCGCACCATGCGGATATTGGTGTCATTGGCCTCCGAGCCCGAACAGGCATAAAACACGTGGTTGAGATCGCCCGGCGCCAGTTCCGCCAACCGCTTGGCCAGCGCGATGGCGGGCACGTGGCTGGTCTGGAAGAACGTGTTGTAATATGGCAGCTCGCGCATCTGCCGCGCTGCTACCTCGGCCAGCTCCTCGCGCCCGTAGCCGATATTGACGCACCACAAGCCCGCCATCGCGTCGAGAATCTCGTTGCCGTCGCTGTCGGTCAGCGTCACGCCGCGCGCGCGGGTGACGATGCGCGCGCCCTTGGCGTTGATCGCGTCACCATGGGTAAAGGGATGCATGTGATGCGCGGCATCGAGCGCCTGAAGCTCGGCGGTGGGCAGGTGATTGGTGATCGTGGTCATGGCGGACCCTTTCGTCTCGGGGAATCGGGGGTGCGGCCCGGTCAGCCGCCTTCCACCAAGAATATGATCAAATTTATCTCTGTCAATCGAATCAGTCGTCCCGCGGCTGGCGCGACAGCGATTGGCGTACCTGCTCCATCCCCTGCACCACGTCGGCACGGATTGCCTGCGCCGCGGCCTCGGCATCGCCCGCGCGCATCGCCGCGAGCAGGTCCTTGTGCCGGTCAGGCAGGCCCTCGGTGCCCACCCGTCCGCACACCACGCGCAGCGACGGACCAAAGCGCAGCCATAGCCCGTCTGCCACGTCTGTCAGGATCGGGGCCACCGCAATTTCGTAGAGCGCGCGGTGAAAGCGGTAGTTGAGCTCGAGATAGGCGCGCATGTCCCCGCGCAGGATGGCGCGGTCGAGGTCGTCGTCGACCTCGGTCAGGTGGTCAAGGTCCGCAGGCGTTGCGCGTTCTGTCGCGCGCCGCGCGAGGTGAGGGTCAAGCCATTGACGCGCAAAGATCAACTCCCCGATATTCCCGGCATCCAGCAGCGGCACCGAGACCCGCCTGTTGCCCTGGAACTCCAGCGCGCCCTCGGCGATCAGCCGCCGCAGTGCCTCGCGCACCGGCGTCATGCCCGCACCGAGCCGGTCGCACAGCCCCTGGATCGTTACCGCCTGTCCGGGGGCCAGATCGCCAAAGAGCACCAGCGCGCGCAACTCGCGATAGATCGTCTCATGCGCCGGAAGGCGCGGGGCGAGGGCGGTCTCGCTGCCCGTTTTACGTGCGGTTCTCGATGTCACTCCGGCATCCCCGATGTCTGTGCAAACTCATCGCTTGCGAGTTTAACGGCTGCGTGAAAACATTACCATATTGCCATCCGCGGTAGTTTTTGATCAAATGCCGCCAAGGCAGACAACATGCCGAACCAACGGGAGATCACCATGAAATACCTTATACTGACCACCACCGCCACGCTCGCACTCGGTACCGCCGTCGCCTCGGCAGAGGAAGTGCGGGTCTACAACTGGTCCGACTATATCGACGAATCGCTGCTCACCAAGTTCGAGGAAGAGACCGGCCTCGATCTCGTCTACGACGTGTTCGACAGCAACGAGGTGCTGGAAACCAAGATGCTCGCCGGCGGCTCGGGCTATGACGTGGTGGTGCCCTCGGGCACCTTCCTGCAACGTCAGATCCAGGCGGGCGCGTTCCAGAAGCTCGACAAGTCCAAGCTGCCCAATCTGGATAACATGTGGGACGTGGTCACCAAGCGTACCGAGCAATACGACCCGGAAAACGCCTACTCGATCAACTACATGTGGGGCACCACCGGCATCGGCGCCAATGTCGGCAAGGTGCAGGAGGCACTGGGCGAGGATGCGCCGCTCGACAGCCTCGAGCTGGTGCTCAACCCCGACAACATGGAGAAGCTAGGCGACTGCGGCGTGCATTTCCTCGATGCCCCCGCCGAGATGATCCCGATGGCGCTCAACTATATCGGCGAAGATCCGAACAGCCATGACCCGGACGTGATCGCCAAGGTCGAGCCGATCCTGATGGCGATCCGCCCCTACATCCAGAAGTTCCACAGCTCCGAATACATCAACGCGCTGGCCAACGGTGATATCTGCGTCGCGGTGGGCTGGTCCGGCGACATCCTTCAGGCGCGCGACCGTGCCGACGAGGCCGATAACGGTGTCGAGATCGTCTACAACGCCCCCAAGGAAGGCGCGCAGATGTGGTTCGACCAGATGGCCATTCCGGTCGATGCCCCGAACCCCGACGGCGCCCACACGTTCCTGAACTTCATCATGGACGCACAGAACATGGCGACGGCGTCGAACTATGTCTACTACGCCAACGGCAACAAGGCGTCGCAGGAATACCTGGTCGAGGACGTGATCGGCGATCCCGCGATCTATCCCTCGCAGGAGGCGCTCGACAACCTGTTTACCACCACGCCCTACCCGGCAAAGGTGCAGCGGGTAGTCACCCGTCTGTGGACCAAGATCAAGTCCGGCACCTGATCGCGATGACCGGCCCGCGCCCTCCCGGCGCGGGCCTTTTCATATCCGTAAATGCCGGGGGCAGCATGGGGCAGACCGTCTTCGAGCCGTGGAACGATCCGGACGAAAAACCGCTCATCCAGTTCAAGAATGTCACCAAGCGGTTCGGCGATTTCACCGCCATCGACAACCAGACATTCGACATCTACGAGAAAGAGTTTTTCGCCCTTCTCGGCCCCTCGGGCTGCGGCAAGACCACGATGATGCGGATGCTCGCCGGCTTCGAGGCACCGACCGAGGGTACCATCCTGCTGGGCGGGCAGGACATCGCCCCCATCCCGCCCAACAAGCGCGCGGTGAACATGATGTTCCAGTCCTACGCGCTCTTTCCGCATCTCTCCGTGTGGGACAACATCGCCTTCGGCCTCAAGCGCGATCGCATGTCGAAGGACGCGATCGCCGCGCGGGTCGAGGAAATGCTCAAGCTCACGCGGCTCACGCAATTCGCCCGCCGCAAACCGCACCAGATTTCCGGCGGCCAGCGGCAGCGCGTGGCGCTCGCGCGCAGCCTCGCCAAGGCGCCCAAGCTCTTGCTGCTCGACGAGCCATTGGGCGCGCTCGACGCCAAGCTGCGGCAGGCCACGCAGTTCGAGCTGATGGACATCCAGGAAAAGACCGGCACCACCTTCGTCATCGTCACCCACGACCAGGAAGAGGCGATGACCGTGGCCAGCCGCGTCGCGGTGATGGACGAGGGCCGCATCGTGCAGGCCGACACGCCCGCGCGCATCTATGAAAACCCGAGCACCACCTATGTCGCGGATTTCATTGGCGATGTGACGATCATCTCCGGTCGTGCCAGCCGGGCGGGCGAGGGCTACGAGGTGCACTATGCCGAAGCGGCCGCACCGATCTACTCGGCCTTCGATATCGACCTCGCCGAGGGCGAGAGCTGTCACCTCGCGCTGCGCCCCGAAAAGGTTTCGATCACCGCCGAGCGCCCGGCGGACCGCCGCAATGCCGTGCAGGGCACGATCATCGACATCGCCTATCTCGGCAATCTCTCGACCTACCATGTCGAGATCGAAGGCGGGCAGATGGTCAAGGCGCAGGCCGCCAACACCCGCCGCCTCTCGCGTCGCGATTTCACTTGGGAAGACACGGTGTGGCTGTCGTGGACCGATACCGCCGCCGTGCTCTTGAGGGAGTGACGGGATGCGCCGCTTCGCCCTCATCGCGCTACCCTATGCCTGGCTTCTGGCGCTGTTCCTCGTTCCTTTCGGAATCGTGCTCAAGATTTCGCTGTCGGATATCGCGCTTGCGATCCCGCCCTACACGCCCACGCTCGACCTGTCCGAGGGATGGGCAGGGTTCAAGGATTTCCTCGCCGCGCTCGATTTCGAGAACTTTACCTTCCTGACCACCGATGATCTCTACTGGAAGGCCTACCTGTCGTCGCTCCAGATCGCGGCGCTGGCCACGTTCATCACGCTGATCGTGGGCTATCCCATCGCCTATGGCATGGCCAACGCGCCCGATCACTGGCGCCCGACGCTGATGATGCTGGTGATCCTGCCGTTCTGGACGTCGTTTCTCATCCGGGTCTATTCGTGGATGGGGATTCTCTCGACCGAGGGCTATCTCAACCAGCTTCTGCTCTGGGCAGGGCTGATTTCCGAGCCGCTGGATATCCTCAACACCCCCACGGCCGTCTATATCGGCATCGTCTATACGTACCTTCCGTTCATGATCCTGCCGATCTACTCGACGCTCGAGCGAATGGACGGCTCGCTTCTCGAAGCGGCGGAAGACCTGGGCTGCTCGCGGCTCACGGCCTTCTGGCTGGTGACGGTGCCGCTGTCGAAGAACGGGATCGTGGCGGGCTGTTTCCTCGTCTTCATCCCCACCATCGGTGAATTCGTCATCCCCTCGCTGCTGGGCGGATCACGCACGCTGATGATCGGCAAGGTGCTGTGGGAGGAATTCTTCAACAACCGCGACTGGCCGGTGGCAAGCGCGGTGGCGGTGGTGCTGCTGCTGATCCTCATCATCCCGATCATCCTGTTCCAGCGCAACGAGCAGAAAAGCCGGGAGGCCGAGGGATGATACGACGCCGTTTCCCGAAATCTTCAAAAGATTTCGCCCCGATTTCTTTCAAAGAAATCGGCCACCCGAGGGCGCACACATGAGACGGGTCACCTGGTTCAACGCCACCTCTCTCACCCTCGGCTTCGCCTTTCTCTACCTGCCGATGCTGATCCTCATCGTCTACAGCTTCAACGAGTCGAAGCTGGTAACCGTCTGGGCCGGGTTCTCGACCAAATGGTATGGCACGCTCATCCAGAACGAGGCGTTCCTCGACGCCGCGCTCGTCACGCTCAAGGTGGCGGTGGCGTCCTCGACCATTGCCACGGTGCTGGGCACGATGGCCGCGCTGGTGCTGGTGCGCGCCGGGCGGTTCCCGGGGCGGACGTTGTTTTCCGGCATGATCTACGCGCCGCTGGTGATGCCAGAGGTGATCACCGGCCTGTCGCTCCTGCTTCTCTTTATCGGCATCGGGCTCGATCGCGGCATCCTCACCATCATCCTTGCGCACACCACCTTCTCGATGGCCTTTGTTGCGGTGGTGGTATCCTCGCGGCTCATGAGCTTCGATCGCTCGCTGGAAGAGGCGGCGCTCGATCTCGGCTGTTCGGCCTTCGACGCGTTCCGCCTCGTCACCCTGCCGATCATCGCGCCCGCCGTGATCTCGGGATGGCTGCTGGCCTTTACGCTCTCGCTCGACGACCTGGTGATCGCGTCCTTTACCGCTGGACCGTCGGCCACCACCCTGCCGATAAAGATCTGGTCCTCGATCCGGCTGGGTGTCAGCCCCGAGATCAACGCGCTATCCACCATCATGATCGGCATCGTGGCCGTCGGGGTCGTCACCGCCTCGCTCGTCACCAAGCGCGCCAGCTTGCGCCAACAGGCCGAGGAGCGCGCCGCGGCGCAACAGGTATGAGACGCATCTTCCCCGCGCACGCCTACGGGCCCGGTCCGCGCGCCGCCTGCTTCTGGGCCGGGACCGCCGATATCCCGGACTACCCCGCCGCCGAGGGCGAAATCGCCTGCGACGTGGCGGTGATCGGCGCGGGCTTCACCGGGCTGTCGGCGGCGCTGCGCCTCGCAGAGGCGGGCGAGGACGTGTGCGTCTTCGAGGCAGAGCACGTAGGCTGGGGCGCATCGGGGCGCAACGGCGGGTTTTGCTGCCTCGGCGGGGCCAAGGCGTCGGACGCGATGCTTCGCCGGTTTCACGGCGAGGATGCCCGCCGCGATTGGCGGCGCACCGAGATGGCCGCGGTCGAGACGGTGCGCGCCCTGATCGACCGCCACGGCATCATTGCCGACACCCATTCCGAGGGCGAAACGGCGATGGCCCACACGCCTCGCGCCGCCGCCGGGTTCACGGCCCGCGCCGCGCAGATCGAGGCCGATTACGGCGTAACACCCACGCTCATTCCGGGCGCCGAACTGGCACGGGAGGGGATGCGCGGCCCGTTCTTCGCGGCCCTCACAACGCCTATCGGCTTTGCCCTCAACCCGTTGAAATATGCGCTCGGCCTTGCCCGCGCCGCCACCGGGGCAGGGGCGCGCATCCACGCCCATTCGCCGGTCACCGCGATCCGCTCCGATGGTCGCTTTCACCTCACCACGCCCGACGCCCGCATCACCGCCCGCCGCCTGATCGTGGCCACCAACGGCTATTCGTCGGACGATCTGCCCGGCTGGCTGCGGGGCCGCTACCTGCCGACACAGTCCAACGTGATCGTCACCCGCCCGCTTACCGAAGAAGAACTGGCCGCCCAAGGCTGGACCACGCACCAGATGTGCTACGACGACCGGTTCTTCCTGCATTATTTCCGGCTGATGCCCGACCGGCGGATGCTCTTCGGGATGCGCGGTGGGCTATTCTCCTCGCCACGTCACGACGAGCGGATGCACCGCACCATCCGGCGGCATTTCGACGCGATGTTCCCGGCATGGCGACATGTCGAGACGCCGCATGGCTGGAATGGCCTCTTGTCGCTCGCCCCCGATCTCACGCCCTTCGCCGGGCCGATCCCCGAGATGCCGGGCGCCTTCGCCGCGCTGAGCTATCACGGCAACGGCGTCGCGATGGCCAGCCACGCGGGCGCGATTCTCGCCGATCTGGCAACGGGGCGCACACCTCGGGCACGCTACCCCGAAATCATGCAGACACCGCCCCGGCGCTGGCCCTTGGGACGGTTGCGGCGGGCGATGATGTGGCCGCCCTATGCATGGGCCACACTGCGCGGCGACTGACGCGCCTCAGCCGGGCCCGATCATGAAGCAGGTGATCTGGCGCGCCTGAAGCCGGCGGCAGGCGAGATCGGCGGACTCGCGGGTCATACCCATGAAATTCGCGTCGAACCCGGTGGGATGGCGCACCACCTTGCGCAGACTGCCGTCGAGCGTGGAAATCTCGCTCAGCGCTGTGCGCAGCAGCACCTGCCGCGCCTTGAACTCGTTGGGATAACGCCCGACATTCACGCCCCAATGGCGACCATCGGAGGTAGAGACGCGGGTGACGACCTCCCGTTCCGGCTCCGCCGACCCGGCTGCCACCCTGGTTTCTGCGGCAGGTTCCGTGTCAGGTATCGTTTCGGGGCGCGGTTCGGGGCGCAATGCCGGGATGTCTTCGACCGCGGCGACCTCCGTCGTGGTGGCCTCGGCGGCGTCGCGCACCGCGCGTTCGATTTGAACGGCATCGGCCAGCATCACAGGGGCCGCCGGCGCCACCGGCTCGGCGCCGGGGCGGGGCCGTGGCCGCAGGCTCTTGCGCACCGCGGCGGCAGTGGCAAGCCGCACCGTCCGCGCGGCATAGGCCGGGCGCGCCGCTCCGGCGGCGATCGCTACCGGCGCATGGTCCAGCTTGCCCAGGTAGGGCGGACGGCCCGGCGGTGCCAGGGCGACGCGGTGCGCGGCCTTGCGAAAGCCGAGGTCGAGCAGCTTGGCCACCTGCGCGTTGCGCGACGCGGTGGATTTGCCGCCGAACACGGTGGCGATGATGCGCTCGCCTCCCCGCTCGGCACTTGCCACGAGGTTGAACCCGGCGGCGCGGGTATAGCCGGTCTTGATCCCGTCCGCGCCGCGGTAGCTGCGCAGCATGCGGCGGTTGGTGTGGCTTACACGTTTGACGCCGGCATCGGCGGTGATCCGCGAGAACAGGTTGTAATAATCGGGATAGTCATAAAGCACGTGCCGCCCGAGGATCGTCATGTCGCGGGCCGTGGACAGGTGCCCGCTCTCGGTCAGGCCATGCGCGTTCTTGAACGTGGTTCGCGTCATCCCCATCGCCTTGGCCGTGCGGTTCATGCGGCGGGCAAAGCGCGCCTCCGACCCTTCGATCGCCTCGGCCAGCGCGGTGGCGGCATCGTTGGCCGAACGCACGGCGGCGGCCCGGATGAGATAGCGCAGCTTGATTCGCTGACCGGTGCGCAGGCCCAGCTTGCTGGGCGGCTCGGAGGCGGCGTGGCGCGAGATGGTCACAAGATCGTCGAGGCCGATCTCACCGTTCTCCACCGCCTCGAACACGATGTAGAGCGTCATCATCTTGGTCAGAGAGGCGGGGTGAAGTCGCGTGTTGGCGTTCTCGGAATAGAGCACCTTGCCGTTGCGCCCGTCGATCACGTAGCCCGCGTAGGGAGCTGCCGTCGCGCTCAGCGGCACGATCACGAGCATCCAGACCGTCGCCAGCGCGACCAGGCCCCACAGCAGAGGCCGACTGCCCCATATTTTCATGGTTCTGCTCTTTTTTGTCTTGTTTCTGCCTCGTGGCGACGATTATTGCCGCGCTTATTTTCTTTGAGAGTATCACATGAACTGCGGTGCTCAAAGCACCAATTTTCTTGAATAAATTCGGGTTCGCGCGCTGCGCAATGCGCAATGCAAGATGTGGTGGCGCATTTACGGGCGACCCCCAGATGGGCGATCCGCCGCCCGGATTGCGATGCACGCGCGGGCTCACACCGCCCTAGCGCGATTGCTCGTGCTCGAACCGCTGGCGCGCGATGGCTTCGTTTTGATCGGCCTTCTGCTGGTCCGAGAGCGCCTTTTCCACGTAGGCGAGGTGCGCGTCGACCGCCTCGCGTGCCCCCTTGGAATCGCGCGCCTGAATCGCGGCGTTGATCCGCCGATGCTGGTCGAGCAGGGCCCCCCGCGTGGTGCGCTGCCGGAACATCACCTGGCGATTGTAGAACACGCCCTCGCGCAGAAGCTGGAACATCGAGCGCATCATGTGCAGCATGATGACATTGTGGCTCGCCTCGATGATCGCCATGTGGAATTCCGCGTCGAGCCGCGCCTCGTCCGCCGGGTTGGTCTTCTTGTGGGCGGCTTCCATCTTGTCCATCACGGTCTGGATCACCCGCAGATCGGTATCCGATGCCAGCCGCGCCGCCCGGCACGCCGCCAGCCCTTCCAGGTCGCGGCGGAACGCGATGTAGTCGAACACCGCCTCGGCATGCTCGGCAAAGAGCCGGATCAGCGCGGGCGAGAACGCGCTGCCCAGAACGTCGGCCACGTAAATCCCGGCCCCGGCGCGCGCCGTGAGCAGCCCCTTGTCCTGCAGATCGGCCACCGCCTCGCGCAGCGACGGTCGCGACACGCCCAGTTTCTCGGCCAGCTCACGCTCGGCGGGCAGGCGCTCGCCCGGGCGCAGGATGCCGCGCAGGATCAGCTTTTCGATCTGCCGCGTCACCGCGGTCGATAGCTTTTCGGGGGTCACTTTTTCGAATGGCATGGTGCTGGCCCGTGGTAAAACTGGTCAGATCATATGACCACACCCCATGTGCGGCAAGTGCCGTGACCCGGCCTCTTTGTCTTTTTGCGTTTTCACCCCATCTTGAAGGGATAAGGAACATGGAGCGTAGCATGGCCCCCTACCACAAGGATCCCGAGCGCATCAGCGCGCTCAGCCCCGAGCAGTACCGCGTCACCCAGCAGAACGGGACCGAGCGTCCCGGCACCGGCGCGTATCTCAACAACAAGGAGCCGGGAATCTACGTCGATATCGTCTCGGGCGAACCGCTCTTTGCCAGTTCCGACAAGTTCGAATCGGGCTGCGGCTGGCCCAGCTTTACCAAGCCGATCACACCCGCGCATGTCACGGAACTGCGCGACGCCTCGCTCGGCATGATCCGCACCGAGGTGCGCAGCCGCGACGGCGACAGCCATCTCGGCCACGTCTTTCCCGACGGGCCCCGCGACCGTGGCGGGCTGCGCTATTGCATCAACTCGGCGAGCCTGCGATTCATTCACAGAGACGACATGGCGGCCGAAGGCTACGGCGATTATCTCGATCAGGTGGAGGACGTGACATGACCGAACGCGCAGTTCTGGCGGGGGGGTGTTTCTGGGGGATGCAGGATCTCATCCGCAAGCTCGACGGGGTGATCTCGACGCGGGTGGGTTACACGGGTGGTGACGTGCCCAACGCCACCTACCGCAACCACGGCACCCATGCCGAGGGGATCGAGATCATCTTCGATCCCTCGCGGATCAGCTATCGGCGGCTGTTGGAAATCTTCTTCCAGATCCACGATCCCACCACGCTCAACCGTCAGGGAAACGATGTCGGGATGAGCTATCGCTCGGCGATCTACTACTGCTCCGATGCGCAGCGTGAAGAGGCGCTGCGCACCATCGCCGATGTCGAGGCCAGCGGCCTCTGGCCCGGCAAGGTCGTGACAGAGGTGGAACCGGTCGGCGATTTCTGGGAGGCCGAGCCCGAGCACCAGGATTACCTCGCCCGCTTTCCGCAGGGCTATACCTGCCATTTCCCACGCCCCGATTGGGTGCTGCCGCGCAAGACCGCCGAGACCGACGGCTAGAGCGTGTCGCTCAAAAGTGGGAACCGGTTTTGAGCTTCTCGGACACGCGAAATCAATCGGTCAGAGCGGGTTGCGTGAATGCGAATGAACGCGAGCCGCTCTGACGCGCCGCTTCACCGCGTCGCCGCGCGATACCACGCGACGATGCGGCGGCGCTCCGCATCTTCCATAAAGCTCACGTTCGCGGGCGGCATCGCGTCCGTCACGCCCGCGTGCAGATAGATCGCCCGCGCCGCGCGGGCGATATCGCCCTCGGTCTCCAGCAGCACGTTCTTGGGCGCGCGGCGGATACCCTCTTGGAACGGCTCGCGCGCGTGGCACATGGCACAGCGCCCGGGCACGATGGACGCCACCTCCTCGAATCCCTCGGTCTCGGCGAATTGGCGCTCGGCGGCGCTCAGCGGGCGTGTCTCGGCGGCCCCGTATTCATCGTGCTGCAACGGCGCGGTCGACAGCCACATGATGCCGACGAAAAGGATCGCGGTCACCGCCCACGTCCACCACAGCATCCCGCCGCCCGCGTGCATGGTGTTAAAGAAGTGGCGGATCGTCACCCCCATCAGGAACACCAGCGACGCGATGAGCCAGTTCCATTCGGTGGCAAAGGCCAGCGGGTAGTGGTTCGACAGCATCAGGAACACCACCGGCAACGTCAGGTAATTGTTGTGGGTCGAACGTAGCTTGGCGATGCGCCCGTATTTTGCATCCGGCGTCCGGCCCTCGCGCAGGTCGGCCACCACGATGCGCTGGTTGGGCATGATGATGAAGAACACGTTCGCGGTCATGATCGTGGCGGTGAACGCACCGAGATGCAGCAGCGCCGCGCGCCCGGTGAACACCTGGTCATAGCCCCAGCCCATCGCCACCAGCAGCACGAACAGCAGCGCCATGAGCAACGTGGGCCGTTCCCCAAGGCCGGATTTGCACAACCGGTCATAGACCAGCCAGCCGACCGAGAGCGACAGCGCCGAGATCGCGATCCCCTGCCACAGCGCCAGATCGGCCTTGTTCGGGTCGATCAGGTATAGCTCGCCCCCGACCCAGTAGACGATCATCAATAGCGCCGCGCCCGACAGCCAGGTGGCATAGCTCTCCCATTTGAACCATATCAGATGCGCGGGCATGTTTTCGGGTGCAACCAGGTATTTGCGGACGTGGTAGAACCCGCCGCCATGCACCTGCCATTCCTCGCCATGCGCACCGGGCGGCAGGTCGTCGGCCCGACGCAGGCCCAGGTCAAGCGCCACGAAATAGAACGACGAGCCGATCCACGCGATGGCGGTGACGACATGAAGCCACCGCACCGCGAAACCCGCCCAGTCCCAGATGATCGCCAGATCGTGCATTCTCCGCCTCCCTGCGCATGATTGCGCGCCCCTTGTGCCACATGCCGCGATTGTCATGAATTGAGAAAGGAAACCTAGCTCTTTCAAGAAAAGACGAATAATCTCGGCGCATGGCCTACCTCGAGAATATCAGGACCTTCGTCCGGGTCTATGAACTCGGCAGCATGTCCGCCGCAGCCCGCGATCAGCGCATCTCCGCGGCGGTGGCCTCGGCACGGATCGCCGCACTCGAGGATCATCTCGGCGTCCGCCTCTTTCAGCGCACCACCCGACAGCTCAACCCGACCGAGCAGGGCACGCTGTTCTATCGCGGCGCCTGCAAGATACTCGAGTCCGTGGACGAGGCCGAGGCCGATGTCTCCGACGTCACCCAGGCCCCGCGCGGCAGCCTGCACATCGCCGCCCCTCTCGGCCTTGGGCAACGGATCATCGCCGGGGCGATGTCAGAGTTTCACGCCCGCTATCCGCTGATCCACATCCGCCTGCGGCTGTCGGATCGCAAGCTCGACCTCGCCGCCGAGGGGCTCGACGCGGCGTTCTTTCTCGGGGTGCCAGAGGATTCATCGCTGCGCATCCGCAAGATCGCCGATTGCGAACGTGTGCTCTGCGCCGCGCCGGAATACATCGAACGCAAGGGACAGCCACGGACGAGCGCGAGCCTGCGCAGCGAGCATGATTGCATCAACCTGCGCTATGCCGGGGCGCCGGAATTCCAGTGGCCCCTGCAAACCCCCCAGGGCGTGCGCCGGATCACCGTCTCGGGGCCGTTCGAATCCGATCACGGCGACGTGCTCACCCAATGGGCGCTGGAGGGTTACGGCATCGTGCTCAAGCCGCTCTTCGAGGTCCAGGACCACCTCGCCGCCGGTCGGCTCTGCCGCGTGCTCGACTCAGAGCCGCCGGTGCCCATTCAGCTCGCTTGCCTCTATGCCCACCGCCGTCGGCAGGACCCCAAGGCAAGGCTGTTCATCGACTTCATGACCCGCCGGATACGCGAGTCGCTGCCTGCGGCGTCCTGAGGATGGGGCGCTTGGGCATGTCTGGCCTGTTGCTGCCATTCACCTCCTGCCCCGCGCGGAATCAAGGCGCGCTTGCGCGCCGCCGCGCAGCGCCCGACCGCCCCCTCGGGCGAGCGCTTTTGCAACGCTGCAAGCCGCTGAAATAAAAGAGGTATCTTGCACCATAAATCGCATATCATAAACCGACCTGCGCCCACCCGGCGGTCGGGCGCTGCGCGGCTCATCGCTCAAGACCCGAACGTCCCCTCCAGGCCAAACCCGCCCCCTGCCGTCAACTTCCCCGATAGGTCGAATACCCGAACGGCGACAGCAGCAGTGGCACATGGTAATGCGCCGCCTCCGACATGCCAAAGCGTAGCGGCACGAGATCGAGAAAACGCGGGCTTTCCGGCGGCACGCCAACGGCATCAAGGTAGGCTCCGGCGTGAAACACCAATTCATAGGTGCCCGGGTGAAACTCCGCTTGTGGCAGGATCGGCGCATCGGTGCGCCCGTCTTCATTGGTGACGACGCTGCACAGGTGCCTGCGGGTCTCGCCGTCGATCCGGTAGAGGTCGATCGCCATCCCCGCCGCCGGCATGCCGCGCGCGGTATCGAGAACATGGGTGGTCAGGTAGCCAGTCATTTTCCGTGTCCTTTGCGCGTATACCCCGCCGTTTCTGCCCGGTTTCGGCGGCGGGGACCAGCACGGGATGCGAAGATGGTCTTTCTTCGAAAATCGTAAAGTCATCCGTATTCTTCTGCTTTATAAATGAATGGCAACCCAAACACGCGACCGATCACCGGAGAGGACAGACATGACCCGTTATCCCCGCGACCTGCGCGGCTATGGCGCGCACCCGCCCGATCCGAAATGGCCCGGCGGGGCGCGGATCGCGGTGCAATTCGTGCTCAACTACGAGGAGGGCGGCGAGAATTGCCTGCTGCACGGCGATCCCGCCTCCGAGGCATTCCTGTCGGACATTCCCGGAGCCGCCCCGTGGGAGGGGCAGCGCCACTGGAACATGGAATCGGTTTATGAATACGGCGCGCGCGCCGGGTTCTGGCGGCTGCACCGGCTCTTTACCGGGGCGGGCATCCCGGTGACGGTCTATGGCGTCGCCACCGCGCTCGCCCGCTCGCCCGAGCAGGTCGCGGCGATGAAATCGGCGGAATGGGAGATCGCCTGCCACGGGCTGAAATGGATCGAGCATCGCGACATGCCCGAGGAGGAAGAGGCCCGCCAGATCGCCGAGGCCATCGCCCTTCACGAGGAGGTGACGGGGGAATTGCCAAGAGGTTGGTACACCGGGCGGTGCAGCATGCGAACCGTGCGGTTGGCGGCGCGAACCGGGAGGTTCGCCTACCTGTCGGACTGCTACGACGACGATCTGCCCTACTGGCGGCGGATGGAAGGACGCGACCAGTTGATGATTCCCTACACGCTCGAAGCCAACGACATGCGCTTCGCCGCCACCCCCGGCTGGGTCACGGGCCGCGACTTTGGCGACTACCTGATCGACGCCTTCGACACGCTCTATGCCGAGGGGCAGGACGGTGCGCCCAGGATGATGAGCGTGGGGCTGCACTGCCGCCTGATCGGACGGCCCGGCAAGATCGCCGGGCTGCGGCGATTTATCGAGCATGTTCAAGGACATGAAGGGGTGTGGTGCGCCCGCCGCATCGACATCGCCGAGCATTGGTCGCGGGTTCACCCGCCTGTCGATCACGAGCGCCCCAGCGAGATGGACCGCGACAGTTTCGTGGCGCGCTTCGGCGCTGTGTTCGAGCATTCGCCCTGGGTGGCCGAGCGCGCCCACGCGCTCGAGCTTGGCCCCGCGCATGATAGCGCGGCGGGCGTGCATAATGCGCTCTGCCGCGCCTTCCGCCGCGCCACCCCCGACGAGCGCCGCGATGTGCTGACCGCTCACCCCGACCTCGCCGGCAAGCTCGCCGCCGCCGGCCGCCTCACCGCCCAGAGCACCGCCGAGCAGGCCGGGGCAGGGCTCGATCACCTGACCGACGAGGAGCGCGCCGCATTCCAGAGGCTCAACGCTAACTACATGGAAAAGCACGGATTTCCCTTCATCATCGCGGTGCGGGATCACGACACGGCACAGATCCGCGCCGCGATGGAGCGGCGTATCGACAACGACAACGAGACCGAGTTTTCCGAGGCGTGCCGTCAGGTGGAGCGTATCGCCGAGCTGCGGTTGCGGGACATGCTGCCATGATTCCGCTGGAGGTGGCTCCGCTCACCGCCGAGGCGTTCGCGCCCTGGGGCGACGTGATCGAGGCGCGCGGCGCGCCGGACAGGCTCATCAACCAGGGAATGTGTGGCCGCCACCACGATCTCGCGCGGCTCGATTTCGGCGACGGGTACGCGGGGCTGAGCCTGTTCGACGCCAAGGCGCGGCACCTGCCCCACGTCGTTGACATGGTCGAGCGCCACCCCGAGGGCAGCCAGGCATTCATGCCGGTGAGCGGCGCGCGCTTTCTCGTGGTCGTGGCCAACGACGACGGCGGCGTGCCGGTGCGCCCGCGCGCTTTCGTCACCGCGCCGGGGCAGTCGGTCAACCTCATGCGCGGGGTCTGGCACGGGGTGTTGGCCCCTCTGGACGCGGCGGGGCAGTTCGTGGTGCTGGACCGGATCGGGGAGGGGCCCAACCTCGAAGAGCACTGGTTCGACACACCCTATGTTGTTGAAACGGTGCCGGATTTCTGGGGCGCGCCCGCCACGTAGATCTGTGCCACGGCGCGGTCATCGCCCATGATCTGAAGGATGAACAGCTCTTCCGAGAGGGTCTCGGCCTGCTCCATCCGCAAGGCCATCGCCGGAGTGGCGCGCGCGTCGAGCACCACGATATCGGCCTCGCTCCCCGCCTCCAGCGTGCCGATGCGATCCTCTAGCCCCAGTGCTACGGCGTTGCCCCGCGTGATCCAGTGAAAGGCGCGCAGCGGGTGCAGCTTCTGTCCCTGAAGCTGCAGCACCTTGTAGCCTTCGTTGAGCGTCTGCAGCATCGAATAGCTGGTGCCGCCGCCCACGTCGGTCGCGATGGCGTTGACAAGGCCCTGCTCCCGCAACCCGGCATCGTCAAAGAGCCCGCTGCCGAGGAACAGGTTCGAGGTGGGGCAAAAGACCGGACGCGCGCCGGTCTCCTGCATCACCGCGATCTCGCGCGGCGAAAGGTGCAGGCAATGCCCCATCAGGGCCTTTGGCGAGAGCAGGCCATAGCGCTCGTAGACGCCGAGGTAATCCGGTGCGTCTGGATAGAGGCTGGCGGTATAGGCGATCTCGTCGTGGTTCTCGGACAGGTGCGTTTGCAGATAGCAACCGGGATGTTCGGCCACCAAAGAACCAGCCATTTCAAGCTGTTCCGGCGTCGAGGTGATGGCGAAACGTGGTGTGATCGCGTAGAGCGCGCGGCCACGCCCATGCCAATGGTCGATCAATGCCTTGCTGTCGTCGTAGCCCGCCTGCGCCGTGTCGCGCAGACCGTCGGGCGCGTTGCGGTCCATCATCACCTTTCCCGCGATGATGCGCATGTCGCGCCGCTCCGCCTCGGAAAACAGCGCCTCTGCCGAGGCCCGGTGGACCGAGGCATAGGCGACGGCGGTGGTGGTGCCATGCGCGGTCAGTTGATCGAGAAACAGCGCCGCCATGCGCGCGGCATGGTCCGGGTCGGCAAAGCGGGTTTCCTCGGGGAAGGTATACGTGTTGAGCCAGTCAAGAAGCTGCGCGCCCCAGGACGCGATCACCTGGACCTGCGGGAAATGGATATGCGGGTCGATGAATCCCGCCATCATCAGGTGTGGCCGGTGGTCGGTCACGGGCAGGCCGGGTGCCTGCGCGGCGATGTCCGCGTATGTCCCCGCCGCGCCGATGCGTCCCTCCGCAACCAGGAGCGCGCCGTCCTCGATATAGCTGTAGGCGTCGCTGTCCTCGGGTCTCTGCGGCTCGGCATGGAAGGTCAGGAGGCGTCCGCGCAATACTTTGTCTGTCATGGGTGTCCCGGTCTCTGCAGGGCGGTGGCCGGGGCGCTCTGTGCGTTTCCCGGCCACCAGCCCCGGTTTCAGTCTCTGGCCAGCGTCTCCGGCGCGTCAAGCGGCAACTCCACGTTGGAGCGGATGCCGTCGCGGTGCAGCACCGGGTAGACCAGCAAGAACGCGGCGGCGATGAGATAGCCCATGCTGACGCCGCTCGGCTCGGGCCAATGCAGGGTGGCCGAATGGATGATCCCGACGAGCGACATGGCGCAGGCCGCGAGCGCGAAACCGCCCGCGTTTCGGAACCGCCCGTCGATCACGCTCGCGACTATCGCCCCCCAGATCAGCCCGGTGAGGATCGCCCCCTGGCTGAGCGCGAGATGGCCCTCGAAATGTGCGCCCTGCTGGAGCAGGGCGGCGGTCAGCGCCTCGTCCCCCAGCTCTGGCAGCCCCTCGACGCCGCTCGCCCCGAGCGCGCCCATGAGCGAGCCCCACTTGACCATAAGGAAGGCCGAGACATGCGGCATCATCGCGATGGTGACGGCGGCCATGTGGCCGGGCTTTATCGCGTGGGCGGTGTTGGTGATGAGACTGAGGGCGACGAAGACCAGCACCGGTGCGGCGGCGGCCACCGGGATCAGGTTGTTGAGAAAGGCAAGCAGCCCGAAGACCGCCGCCACCGGGATCACGACGCCCACCCCGATCACGTAACCCGCATGCGCCCCCATCCGTTTGTAGGCCGGGTGGCCGATATAGGCGGTGGTGGGAAACGGCGAGCCGAACACAGCGCCGATCATGGTGCCCGCGCCATCCGTCACCTGGCAGAGCGCGACGGGGTAGGAATCGCCCGCCGCCTCGGCGCTCTCGACGTTGTTCATGGTCTCGATGAAGTTGTATATCTGTACCGGCACCAGCACGAGGAACAGCTCGGGATTGGCGAACAGGTGCTGGATGCCCAGCACGAGGTCGCCGAAATAGGGCAGCGG
Source organism: Roseovarius sp. B-10 (assembly GCF_056859295.1). Classification (NCBI taxonomy): domain Bacteria; kingdom Pseudomonadati; phylum Pseudomonadota; class Alphaproteobacteria; order Rhodobacterales; family Roseobacteraceae; genus Roseovarius; species Roseovarius sp. B-10. The sequence goes on from NZ_JBSXOE010000021.1 coordinate 87,761, forward strand.
CGGGTAGACGCCGACACCCTCGAAGCTGATCGACGCCTTGCCCATGCCGAAGGCCACCACCGTCCCGACGACGAGCGCCAGAAGACCGGCGGGGATGTTGAAGGGCAACCGGAACCGACCGACCAGCCCCCAAAGAATGATAATCATCGAGGCAAAGCCCACGAACGGATCCTCGAACACCGTGGCCAGCGGCACCGTGCCGATAAACACCAGCGCGATGCCGCACAGCGTGCCCAGCATGCCCGCGCGCGGCGTCACCCGCTTTAGAAACGGGCCAATGATTGCGCCGAGTCCAGCAACGATGCCGCCCATGAATCCGGCGCCGATGCCCACCTGCCAGGCCAGCACCGCGTCCTGCGTGGACCAGTAGATCGGGCCAATCACCCCAAAGAGATAGACGAACATCACCGGTGTCGAGATGCCGTAGGGCAGGGCGGTCACGTCGCGGCCCTCGCGCGCGGCGACGCGCGCCGCGAGCCATGTATAGACACCCACGCCCGCCAGGATCGCCACCGCCGCGCCCGGCACGATGCGGCCGAATACGATCTCGGCGGGCATCTGGAACACGAACTGGCAAATCCCCGACAGCACGATCAGGTTGATGAGGTTGTCGGTAAAAAGCGCCCAGAACGCACTGAAATCCTGGCGCGCGAACAGTTTGTAGCTATAGCTCCCTCCCTGCATGTGCAGGTCTCCTTTCGCTGATGGGCCGCCCGGGCGGTGCTCTCCTCCGTGACCGGTCCGGGCGGGGTTGTGCGCTAGCCTGACACGTGCAGGGCGCGGGATTGCATTGCGGCGTGACGGGCAAGCGCGGCCATAACTTCGGCCAGAACGCCGGCCGCGATCACCTCGGGGCGCTTGTCACCGCCGGTGGCGGCCCCGATTGGGCAGGTCAGCGCGTCGATGCGCAGGCCGTCGCAGTGATTGCGGCACCATGTGGCCAGGCGCGCGCGTTTGGTGGGCGATCCGATCATGCCCACGTAAGCCGCGTCGCCGCGCGCCAGCGCCTCGGCGCTGAGCAGGAAATCGAGCGCATGGTCGTGGGTGAGGATGACGAAGGCGCTGCCGGGGGGCGCGCGGTTGATCTCGGTCTCGGGCAGGGCGCTTTCGCGGCGGTCCGCCTCCTCGGGGCAGAGCGCAAGCTCGGCGCGGCGGCTGTCCACCACCACCGTGCGGACCGGCATCTGCACCAGTAGCTGCGCCAGCGCCCGTCCCACATGGCCCGCGCCCATGACGTAGACATGGGGCCGCGCCTGTGCCTCTGCCTCGGCCCCGGCGCGGGCGGCGCGGCGGGCTGTGATGTCCATAAGGCGCAAGGTCACGGCGACACGCCCACCGCAGCACTGCCCGATTTCGGGGCCGAGCGGTATATCGAGATCACGCCGCGTATGCCCTTGTGCCAGCATCGCGCGCGCCGCGTCGATCATCATGTACTCAAGCTGTCCGCCGCCTATGGTGCCGTGGCAGGCGGTGGCGCTCACGATCATTCCCGCGCCTTCCTCGCGTGGGGCGGAGCCGCGCACGCGGGTGAGGCGCACCTCCACCGTGTCCGGGTGACGGTCCAGAAACTCCGAGAGGCTCATGCCGCGCCCTCCTTCAGCCGCTCCACCGCCATCAACACGCGCTCGGGCGTGGCGGGGGCATCGAGCCGGGGGCATTCGTGATAATCTGCCACGCTCGCCACCGCCATCGAGATTGCCTCAAAGACGGAAATGCCCAGCATGAAGGGCGGCTCGCCCACGGCCTTGGAGCGCTTGATCGTGCGTTCGCGGTTCTGCGACCACTCGGCGAGCGCGACGTTGAACACGCGTGGCCGGTCCGACGCGAGCGGGATCTTGTAGGTCGAGGGCGCGTGGGTGCGCAGGCGGCCCGCCTCGTCCCACCACAGTTCCTCGGTGGTGAGCCAGCCGACGCCCTGCACGAAGGCGCCCTCGACCTGTCCACGGTCGAGAGCGGGGTTGATCGAGCGGCCCACGTCGTGCAGCACGTCGGCACGCAGGATGCGGTATTCGCCGGTCAGCGTGTCGATCTCGACCTCGGAACACGCGGCGCCATAGGCGTAGTAGTAGAACGGGCGGCCCTTGCCGGTGGCGCGGTCCCAGTGGATGTCGGGCGTCTTGTAGAACCCGGCGGCCGAGAGCTGCACGCGCGCCATGTAGGCCGCGCGCACCAGATCGGCGAAGGGGATCATCTCGGCCCCCACCTGCACGCCACCAGCGACGAAGCGCACAGCCTCGGGCGTGGTCTGCCAGCGTTCGGCGGCGAAAGCCGCCAGCCGCGCCTTGATCTGATCGGCGGCGTCGAGGGCGGCCATGCCGTTGAGGTCCGACCCGCTCGACGCGGCCGTGGCCGAGGTATTGGGCACCTTCTCGGTGGTGGTCTGGGTGATCTTGATGCGGGCGATATCCACGCCGAACGCATCGGCCACCACCTGCGCCACCTTGGTGTTCAATCCCTGCCCCATCTCGGTGCCGCCGTGATTGAGGTGGATCGAGCCGTCATTGTAGACGTGGATCAGCGCGCCCGCCTGGTTGAAATGCGTGGCGGTAAAGGAGATGCCAAACTTCACCGGGGTGAGCGCGATCCCGCGCCGGATGATGCCACCCTGCGCGTTGTGGTCGAGCACGGCGCGGCGGCGCGCCCGGTACTCGGCGCTGGCCTCCAGTTCCTCGACCACGCGAAGGATGATGTTGTCCGCGACCGTCTGGTGATAGGGGGTCACGTCGCGCCCCTTATCCCCGTAGAAATTCGCCTTGCGGATATCCAGCGTGTCGCGCCCGAGTGCATAGGCGATTTCCTCGATCATGCGCTCGGCGACGATCACCCCCTGTGGCCCGCCAAAGCCGCGAAACGCGGTGTTGGAGACGGTGTTGGTCTTCATCGGTCTGCTTTGCAGCCGCACATGCGGGTAGAAATATGCGTTGTCGGCGTGAAACAGCGCCCGGTCGGTGACCGGCCCCGAGAGGTCCGAGGAGAATCCGCAGCGCGCGGCGAAGGTGCCATCGACGCCTGTGATGCGCCCTTCGTCGTCGAAGCCCAGATCGTAATCGACGACGAAATCGTGCCGCTTGCCGGTGGCAGTCATGTCCTGGTCGCGGTCGGGGCGAATCTTGACCGGGCGGTTCCATTTTTTCGCGGCCAGCGCGGCAACGGCGCAAAACAGGTTCATCTGGCTTTCCTTGCCGCCGAAGCCGCCGCCCATGCGCCGGACATTGACGGTGACGGCGTTGGAGGCCAGGCCAAGGACATGCGCCACCATGTGCTGCGCCTCGCTGGGATGCTGGGTCGAGCAATGTAGCGTCACATCCTCGTCCTCGCCGGGAACGGCAAAGGCGATCTGCCCCTCGAGATACATGTGATCCTGGCCGCCGATCGCCATGCGACCCTCGATGCGGTGCGGCGCGGTGGCGAGCGCGGCACCGGCATCGCCGCGCGCCAGCGTCAGCGGATCGGTGACATGGGGATATCCCGCGTCCTGTGCCGCCACCGGGTCGAGCGCATGGGGCAGCACCTCGTAGTCGATGCGCGCCTGCATCGCCGCGCGGCGGGCGGCGTCGCGCGTCTCGGCCACCACGGCAAAGAGAGGCTGGCCGTGGTATTCCACAAGGTCGGTGGGAAAGACCGGCTCGTCATGGCGGCCCGTGGGGCTGATGTCGTTGTGGCCCGGAATGTCGGCGGCGGTCAGAACGCCGATCACGCCGGGGGCGGCCCGTACCTCGTCAAGGTTCATCGCGCGGAGTTGCGCGTGGGTCTCGGTTGCGCAGCCGAGATACGCGTGGAGCGTGCCCGCCGGCTCGGGGATGTCGTCGGTATAGGTGGCCCGGCCCGTGACATGCTTGGCGGCGCTGTCATGGGCGAGCGGCTGGTGCACCGGGCTTTGGGTCGCGGTCTGATCCTTCATCGCTCGTCTCCCTCAGGCGCTCAGCCGCATCGCGGCGCCGTGCTCGTGTTCGAGATAGAAGCGCAGCAACAGGTTCTGCGCCGCGCGCATCCGGTAGGCGGCAGAGGCGCGCATGTCGGTAAGCGGGGTGAAGTCGTCGGACAGCGTGGCCATCGCCGCCCGGATTGCCGCTTCACCCCAGGGCTGCCCGGTGAGCGCCGCCTCGGCTTGGGAGGCGCGTTTCGGCGTGGCGGCCATGCCGCCATAGGCGAGGCGACAGGCGGCAATCCGGCCTTCTTGCAGCGTGACCGAGAACCCGGCGGCAACGGAGGAAATATCCTCGTCGCGCCGCTTCGACACCTTGTAGGCCGCCACGATCTGTCCGGGTGCGATACGGGGGATGCGGATTTCCTCGACGAATTCGCCCGGCGCGCGGTCCTGCTTGCCGTAATCGACAAAGAACGCCTCGAGCGGCAGGGTGCGGCGCACGCCGCGGTGGCGCAGGGTGACCCCGGCCCCGAGCGCGATCAGCGCGGGGGGCGTGTCGCCGATGGGCGAGCCGTTTGCGATATTGCCGCCGATGGTGCCCATGTTGCGCACCTGCCACCCGGCGATGCGGCTCCAGTAGTCTGCAAGGCAGGGGAAATGCGCGTCGATGACCGGGGCGAAATCGCTATAGCTCACCCCGGCACCGATGCGGATATCGCTGTCGTTCACCTCGATCCGGCGGAGTCCGTCGAGATGCCCGGTAAAGATGGCGGGGCCGATGGGGCGCAGGAATTTCGTGACCCACAGCCCCACATCCGTGGCCCCGGCGACGATGGTTGCCTCGGGCGTGTCGGCATAGACCTCGGCGAAATCGTCCAGATCGGCGGGCAGGATGGCGCGGTCCCCCTCGGGGCCGGTCACCACCCGCGCGCCATCGCGCAACGCCGCCAGGCGGGCCGAGACGCTGTCGCGCTCCTGCACAAGCCGGTCGCCGGCGGGGGTGCCGTAGCGGGCGGCGGATTGCGCCGCGCGGATGATCGGGGCATAGCCGGTGCAGCGGCACAGATTGCCCTGAAGGGCGGTCTCGATCTGGGCCTCGTCCGGCTCGGGCGTCTTCATCCAGAGCGCGTAGAGCGCCATCACGATCCCCGGCGTGCAAAAGCCGCATTGGCTGCCATGTTCGGCAACCATTGCCTGCTGCACCGGGTGTAGCGCGCCGCCCTCGCCGCGCAGATGCTCGACCGTCACCACGTGACAGCTATCCACCGACGCGAGGAAGCGGATGCAGGCATTGACCGGCTCGTAGCGCAGCGCGCCCGACTCCAACCGGCCCACCAGAACGGTGCAGGCCCCGCAATCGCCCTCGGCGCAGCCCTCCTTGGTGCCGGTGAGCCGCCGGTCGAGCCGCAGGAAATCCAGCAGCGTGCGCGTGGCAGCAACATCGGCCAACGCGACCTCGCGGTCGTTGAGCAGAAACCTGATCTCGTCTCGCTGCGGCATTCGACCTCCTCCGGATTTCATGACAGCCCACAGGATAACGCAATCGACTTTCGATGAATACGGCGGCATTCGGCAAATACTTTCAACAAATCATTGAAAATAAGGGCGCACCGGTGTTCACTCCCTGCATATCCCGGGCGGCAAGGAGCGGAGCCATGCCCTATATAGACAGCTTGCGCGTTTTCGTCCGCGTCGTCGAGCTTGGCAGCATCACCTCGGGCGGGCGCGACCTGCGGATGACACCCGCGGTGGCGAGCAAGCGTATCAAGGAACTCGAGGCACGCCTCGGCGTGCGGCTGTTCAACCGCACGACCCGCACGCTCTCGCCCACCGAGGTGGGGCGGGTGTTCTACGACGAGGCGCGCAAGGTGCTCGACACCGTCGAGAGCGCCGAGGCGGCGGTGGCGAGCTATTCCTCGGCCCCGCGCGGGGTGGTCCGCATCGCTGTGCCGCTTGGCGTCGGGCGACGGATCATCGCGCCGCTGGTGCCCTCCTTCGTCGAGCGGTTTCCCGACATACAGGTGCAGATGCGGCTCTCGGATCGGGTGGTGGACATCCTCGCCGAGCGGCTTGACGTGGCCTTCTTCGTCGGGCAGCCGCAGGAGTCGAACCTCAAGCTGCGGCGGATCGAGAACTGCCGCCGCGTGCTCTGCGCCGCGCCGTCCTATCTCGACCGGCACGGTACACCGCGGCGGCCCGCCGACCTGCTTGATGGCGGGCACAACTGCCTGCTGCTGCGTTATCCCCGCTCACCGGAATATTTCTGGACACTGGAAACCGGCGACGGGCCGCGCAAGCTCGCCGTGTCGGGGCGGTTCGATGCCGACGATTCAGACGTGCTGACCGACTGGATGCTCGCCGGGCACGGCATCGCCAACAGGCCGCTCTTCGACGTGGCACATCATATCGCGGCCGGTCGCCTCGTCCAGGTGCTGCCGCAGACACCGCCACAGCCCTCGCTCTTCGGCTGCCTCTATCCGCACCGGCGCTGGCAGGACCCCAAGGTGCGTCACCTCGTCGACTTCATGGTAGACCACAGCCGCAAACGCATCCGCGCGGTGCAGTGACACCGGCAAGAAACCCTGCACCGCGCCCCTTGCCAAGCCGGCGCACCTGCGGCTAGAAGGCCGCAACGGAGAGGTGGCCGAGTGGTCGAAGGCGCACGCCTGGAAAGCGTGTAGGCGGGAAACCGTCTCCAGGGTTCGAATCCCTGTCTCTCCGCCACTTGCCCCCGCGAAAGCGTTCTCCCGCTCCGGCTGCCGCCGGATTTTTCCGTTGTATTAGAGGGTTATGCGGGATGGGCTGAGCACCGGCCTCGGGGCCAGGTGGCTCGGAAGCGCTCTCTCAGAGCCGATATTCTCCGGACCTCATGACTGCGCGGATTTGGTGAATAGATTGTATCCCTTTGATATTATGAGAAATATTGAATGGCGCGACTGTGCACTTCGATCTTGGTCGCGTTGGCAGAAGGAACATAAATCCAACGAATGACAGGTCGCCTCAGCTCGGGATAGGCCCGCTACACCGGCGGGCATGTTGTGCATCATAGGTCTTGTTAACGCAAAATTTCTGCGCTATTTTCCTAAAAACGCAACACGCACCGTGAGGTCAGATGTCGAGTCCTGTTGATCGCGTCGTAGACGCTTTTCCCGCAAGCTTCTTCCGAGCGGCAATGGAGCAGACTGACGCTGCCTTCATGAAAGCCGCTCGCCTCACGGATCAGAATATTGCTGAACCCGAGCGCGCGAATACGCTGGGCCAGTTGCGTCATGCTTGCGTGGAAGAGGGCTTCCGGATAGCCGCAAAGGAGGCGGGGCTTGCGCCGATAGCTCCGCACACTGAACCGGCCGGTGGACGGTTCAGCTTGGTAAGCAGTCACGGCGTTTACCTCCTGCGCAGTAATATCCAGCAGCACTGCGGCACGCCGCGACCGACGCGCTTTCGCAGCCTCTGGGCAGCCGTTAACGCGTGGCTCGACCCGCTTCAGCTTGATTTTTTGGTTGAGGTAGAGAACCCACCCTGTGACCGCCTTTGCGCGATGTTGGTAGTAACGGCGAGCAGAAAATTTGGCGATCCGAGCCTCCCAGCCTTTGTAGGACTCGGCATTCCAAGTGCGGACTTGTCGCAATGGAAGTATCTGGAACCGCTGACCACTGTGCTCGGGATGTACCACGACCTCGAGAGCAAAGCGCGTATGCCCACCGCGGCGCCGATCGAGATTGTTGATCGCGCTCTTCCCAGGTTGAAGCAGCGCGACTGAGATAACGATGCAGAAATAGACCCCGGCAGCGGGGCGTTGGGAGATCAGAAATGCGAAGCGGTACGCCAGGATTCCGAGCAGAGAGGCTGGTGGAGGCTAGGGATTCTCGTGGCCTCACACAGGTGGCGCTTGCCGACCTTATCAATAGGACAAGTTCAAGTATCTCGCGTTGGGAGGCCGGTGACCAGTCGCCGGAACCAGACGCACTTGATGCTCTTGCGCGGGCACTGAACCTACCGGTTGCATTCTTTTTGTGGGATCAGCCAAAGCACGGGCCTGCCCCAATGTTCTTCCGGTCGATGGCGAGCACAACTCAGTCTGTACGCAAGCGCAGCCAAGCTCGACTTCGTTGGGCGCAAGGAATCTCACTTCAACTTCAGGAGTGGGTTGATTTGCCCGAGGCGAGCGTGCCCGAAGGTGAGATGCGCGACCATCGTCAGATCCGTGATGAAGACATTGAGCGTATGGCGAACGAGTGCCGCACTCGATGGTCGCTCGGCCGTGGACCCATCTCCGACATGCTTCTCGTCTTGGAGAACGCTGGCGTTGTCGTCGTGAAGGAGGAGGTTGGCACGGCCAAGATGGATGGGGTGTCGAATTGGTCCTCGGTCGATCACCGACCTTATATCCTAATTGCGCGCGACAAAGCCACTTCAGTTCGATCGAGGATGGACGCGGCCCATGAACTCGGGCACCTTGTACTCCATCGCTACTTATCTCCAAAAGCACTGAACAGTGCAGCTGACTTCAAGGAGATCGAGCGACAGGCGTTCTACTTTGCTGGTGCATTTCTATTGCCAGCGGAGAGCTTCGCGGCCGAAGTGTGGTCACCGTCTCTAAATGCTTTCGTTGCTCTAAAACAGCGCTGGGGGGTTTCGGTCGGCGCAATGATCATGCGTTGTTCCGCACTTGGAATGATGAGTGAGGAAGCTGGGCGCCGCCTGTGGAAATACTACAGCGCTCGTGGTTGGAGGAAAAACGAACCACTCGACGACGTGCTCGTCCCTGAAGAGCCACGTCTCTTAGCTCGGTCGATCAGATTGCTTGTCGATGAAGGCGTGAGATCGCGTGAGGCGCTGCTCGGAGATTTTCGGCTGCCTGCTACTGATGTGGAGAGCCTTTGCGGGCTGCCCCGTGGCTACATGACTTCGCGCGAAGCCGAGGTCTTGCAGTTACCGCAACTGAAACAACAAGCAGAGAAGCGTGATTCCGGTACGGTTTTACCGTTTCGACGAGATTAACAAATTCTGCGACCTGCCTTTCTTCATGCACCCGAAGAATAGAGGTCGTTGCAAACGCCTGTGTTTTCTGCCTGATGGGCAAAGAAACAACGAAAGATGAAACCAATGCCTGTCACCGGAAGCCAGATGAAGCTCGATCTTGATGTGCACAACATTGAATGCAAGCCGGCTGGGCGGCAGCCTCGGGCAATAGAAGATGAAGAATTTCCTTTTGAGCTAATCTCAAAGATTGCCGAACAGGAAAGTTGGCGCAAAGAAATCAATCGCCCGATTTATCATGTGCACAAGTGGTGGGCCCAGCGTCTCGGATCAGCGTTTCGCGCAATACTGATCGGCGCTTTGTCGCCTGGAGGAACCGACGTAATGCGCCGCTTCTATGAGCCGTCCAGGTTCAATGGCGCAGTAGTCTTTGATCCATTTATGGGAAGCGGAACTACAGTGGGCGAGGCCCTAAAGCTTGGCTGCAAGGCCATCGGGCGAGACATCAACCCCGTTGCATATTTTCTTGTGAGAAACGCCCTCCAAGTCCACTCGCGCGATGAGGTCATCAAGACCTACCAGAAACTATCTGACACTGTCTCAAATGAAATTTTGTCATACTATAGGTGCCCAAAGACGGGCGGCACAGTCCTTTATTTTTTCTGGGTAAAGACTCTTCCTTGCCCGGGTTGCAATCAAGACGTTCGCCTATTTTCTAAGTACATATTTGCTCAACATGCCTACCCCAAAAGGCATCCCGAAAGCCAGGCATTATGCCCATGCTGTGGCAACATCAACGAGATCCTTTTTGACGCAGCGTCTGCGACATGTTCATCATGCGGACATACCTATAGTCCAAAAAGTGGCCCAGCTCAGGGAACGAAAGCCACTTGCCCTAATTGCGACACCACCTTTGGCATCGCGGCCACGGCGCGTGGTCTTTCTCACCCGCCTCATCATCAGATGTATGCTAAGCTGGTCCTTCTTCCGGACGGCACCAAGCAATACCTTCCTGTGGACGAAGCAGACCGTGCCATCTATGAAAGCGCAAAACAGCGGCTTTCTAAGGAGGGCGAATTTTTTCCAAAAGTGGGTATTGAGCCCGGATATAACACAAATCAGGTAATTAATTATTCCTATCGTCACTGGCACGAGATGTTTAATGACCGGCAATTGCTCTGCCTTGGAATGCTTGCGCGGGAAATAATGAATATCGAGAGCCCAAACATGAGAGACGCAATGGCGTGCCTCTTTAGCGGAGCGCTTGAATTCAATAATATGTTTGCCTCCTATAAAGGCGAAGGAACTGGTGCGGTGCGCCATATGTTCTATCATCATATTCTCAAACCGGAGCGGACTCCACTTGAGGCGAATTTGTGGGGCACTCCGAAAAGTTCGGGGGCGTTTTCTACCATGTTCAAGAGTCGGCTGCTTCGTGCTTTAGATTACTGCGCCGATCCGTTTGAGTTGCGGGTAGAAGATGGGCGCACAACCAAAATCTACGGTCTCTCAGACCCAATCGGACACGAGCGAGCTGATTCATATGACGAGTTTTTGAGTGGGAAGCAGTTCTACGTGTCGTGCGGAGACAGCTCAGACACTGACCTACCGGATGAGAGTGTTGATGTCGTTGTGACCGACCCTCCATTTTTTGACAACGTTAACTACAGCCAGCTAGCAGACTTCTTCTTCGTCTGGCAGAGGCATATGTTGGGGAACTTTGAGAGACCAAGCACTCGGTCAGACCGTGAAGTTCAACACCAAGACGCAGACGTTTTTCAGGGAAGACTTGGCGACGTATTCCGTGAGTGTCACCGTGTCCTGCGTAAGGACGGCCTCCTCGTTTTCACCTATCATCACTCAAGAAGCGAAGGCTGGACGAGTGTTCTTGGGGCGCTTTCGGAAGCGGGTTTCGTGATTACTGCTTCTCAGCCCGTTAAGGGCGAAATGTCAGGTGCGACGCCAAAAAATCAAGCCAAGGAACCGATTGACCTAGATATTGTGATTGTTTGCCGAAAGCGTGACGGAGAACCGTCTCGTGATGGCATTGATGAACCAGCGGCCGAAGCCGTAGCGGCGAGACAAGTCCAACGATTGAGGGCTTCTGGACGCCGGCTTAGCCGAAATGATGTCCGTGTTATTCTTATGGGCCAGCTCATCAAACGTGCTTCTCAAGCTAAATTAGACGATGACCCCGCGAAAATTCTCGGGCAGGAGGTCATCGAGGAAGCGATCGAAAGGCTTTATTAGCGCGCGGGCTTCACATTTATTTTGAAGCGCCCGCGCCCGGTGGTTTTCTCGCTACGCTTCTTTGGACTTGGAAAGGGATCTGTTGCGTCAAAGTCAGACGGTGGTGTGCCAGCTTTTCGGTAACAGTGAAACGCGACTGGTTTGCTACCAGGGATGCTTCTCCTGATCCGTCCGGCATAGCTGAGTTCAGCATCAATGTCGGCAAGATCAGAGCGAGGGTGAAGGAGCGTGGCGTTTCTATCAAGAAGTGATGAGCCGAGCGGATTCGAGAATATCACCATCGGTCGATTTCGGTTGGCGCCGTCACCGTAGGTCCCGACGCCAATTTCTTTGGTTCGCTGGCCAGCCACGCTCAGATAGTATTCGAAGTCAGAATTCAATGCATTGCCATCACACAGAACAAGAGACGATAGATAGTTGACCTTGGCTTCCTTTCCCCGGTCAAGGCAAGCGAAAAGATAAAAGCCTCGCATGTCCATGGGGCGTCCGTCGGCATCGTATACACGTATGGTGCCGCACGGCGGTGTTGAGTTGTAGTCGAGACCTGATGCGCGGGCGACCTTACCATCTTTGCCGCGTTCCAGCTTTTTCACTTCGATGCCAACCATACGAGTTAGGTCCACGCTGAGTTGGTCTCGTGGCGCCCCGTTGCACAGGTGTGGCCGTGTCAACGCAATATCGGGAGTGATGAGTGGACCTGGTGCGCGGTGACACTTCACATCTTCGGGCAACGAACGTTCCAGGACGTCTGCTACATATTCGTCGAATGGGTCGTCTTGCGTATTTCTTTTGTCACGCAACTCAAACTCAATCGGCGTCAGGTCATCCCTGAAAAACGTCTGCCGAAGGATTTTAAAGGCTTCGATGGAGAGGTCGGTCACTTGCATGACGCGATGTATATCGCGGGTCGTAGAGCCGCGCAGCAACAAAATTGCGGCGGCGATCTGCAAGGTAACCGCTGTCGGTGCTAGGTTCGTTGCCGCCGCCATTCCACTGGAAATGGCTCCTGCACGCGCGCCAACGTCACCTCCGGCCCCTGCTTCCCGTCCAGGATCGCCTCGACGATGTCGGGTGCGAGGAGCGTCAGGCGCAGAACTCGGGTCATGTAGGACGGCGCGATCCCTTCGCGCTCGGCCAGTTCGGCGATGGTGGTGAACTCGCCCGAGTCCAGCATGCGATTCCAGCGGAACGCGCGCGCCAGCGCCTTGACCAGCGTGTTATCCGTTCGACGCGGTTGCGCGGCGCTGTCCGGCAATTGCATCTCCTTCCGCCCGCCGCGTTTCACGACGCGGAACGGGATGTGGAGCGTGACGGTCTCGGGGATCGGCATGCCGCGTGTCATGCGGCTTCTCCGATGCTGCCAGACAGCATCTCTCGCGCGAGGCCGCCGAGGCCGTCGACGCGCAGCCGGACGTTCAATCCGTCCGTGCCGATATCCACGCGCTCGACCAGCAGCGCCACGATGCGCGCCTGCTCGGCGGGGAACAGCTCGTCCCACAACGGGTCGAGTTGCTGCAGAGCCGCGCGGGAGTCGGCTTCGGTGATGTCGTCGGCATGGGCGCGCGCGGCCTTCCACGTCCCTGCAACGATCTCCGGCTGGCGGAACACGGCGCGCAGCTGATCGATGACCGCTGCCTCGATCTCGCCCGCGGGCACACGACCCACCGGGCACGACCCGGCGCCATGCTTCAGCACGGTCTGGCTGACATAGTAGCGGTACAGCCGCCCGCCCTTGCGCGTATGGGTCGGCGAGAATGCCGCGCCATCGGGCCCGAACAGCAGCCCCTTCAGCAGCGCCGGCGTCTCGGCGCGTGTGCGGGCCGCGCGCTTGCGGGGACTCTCCTGAAGAATGGCGTGAACCCTGTCCCACATCTCGCGGTCGATGATGGCGTCATGCTCGCCGGGGTAGCTTTCGCCCTTGTGCACCGCCTCGCCGATATAGGCGCGGTTGTTCAGCATCCGGTATAGGTACTTCTTGTCGATCCTGTTGCCGCGCGGGGTGCAGATGCCGCGTTTGGCGATCTCCCGCGCGAGTTCGGTCCCCGAGCCGATCTCGAGGAAGCGGGCGAAGATCCAGCGGACGTGCTCGGCATGCTCTTCGTCGATGACCAGCTTCCGGCTCTCGACCCGGTAGCCGTACGGCGGCACGCCGCCCATCCACATGCCCTTTTTACGGCTCGCGGCGACCTTGTCGCGGATCCGCTCGGCCGTCACCTCGCGCTCGAACTGGGCGAAGGACAGCAGGATGTTCAGGGTCAGCCGCCCCATGGAGGTGGTGGTGTTGAACGACTGCGTGACCGAGACAAAGGTCACATGGTTACGGTCGAACACCTCGACCAGCTTGGCGAAGTCGGCGAGCGAGCGGCTGAGCCGGTCGATCTTGTAGACCACGACCACGTCGACCAGCCCGTCCTCGATGTCTTCCAGCAGCCGCTGCAGGCCGGGGCGCTCCAGCGTGCCGCCCGAGATGCCGCCGTCGTCATACTGATCGCGGACCAGCACCCAGCCCTCGGATCGCTGACTGGCGATGAAGGCCTCGCAGGCCTCTCGCTGGGCGTGGAGGCTGTTGAATTCCTGCTCCAGCCCTTCCTCGGAGGATTTGCGCGTGTAGATCGCGCAGCGTTGCTTCCGAACGATCGGCTTGGTCATGTGCGGCCCCTCCGGTTCTTGAGGCCAAAGAAGACCCAGCCGTTCCAACGCGTGCCGGTGATGGCGCGGGCGATGGCAGACAGCGACTTGTAGGGTCGGCCCTGCCATTCGAACCCGTCCGCGGTAACGGTGACGACATGCTCGACACCCTGCCATTCGCGGATCAGGCGCGTGCCGACAATGGGCATCTGGTCAGCCCGCATCCTGCTCTTCTTGCGGTCCCCACCGTCGAGTTCCTCGCCCAGCCGCTCCAGCCGCCGGACAGTCTCGGGCCTCAGCCCGCCATAGGCGAGTTCCTGGATGCGGTAGGCGAGCCGGCTCTCCAGGTAGCGCCGGTTGAACGGCGGCGGCTCGCTGTCGAACAGCTCACGCCATTGCTGCTTTAGGTCCGGCGTCGGCGTGGTCTTCAGCGCGGCCAGGCGCGCGGGGATGGGATCATGTGTGGTCATGCTGTCTCCTCTCGAGTCGGAGTTGCATGACGGCATTGGTCGGCCGGAGAGTGTAGGAGAATTTCTCCAGTCTCGTCAGAAGGTTCACTCCGCTCCCGCTGCCGCAACCGCACCAGCCCGAGCGCCAGAAGACCGCACAGTTCGGTGCGGCGTTCTGCGGGCGTCATCTGGTCAGGCGGCAGGGGATTAGAGCGTTTCATGTGGGCCTCGGATCGGTTGTCTCCTTCAGCCTCTACTCATCCGATCCCAAAACCGTCCCAGCCGATCCCGCCCAGGTTGCAGAATCACTCAGAGGAACGTATCAAGAACACTTAACTTGCAGGAAAGGGGATTCGTCGTGGCAGGCAATTTGAAGAAGTTCGTGAACCCCCGGTTCATCAAGACCATCGACCTCGCCCTGATGAAGCCGCTGCTGGCGCGGCATGCGGGCAACTATCAGGGCTTTTCCCTGGACCTGCTGGATAAGGAAGAGGATGCCGCCCGCGAGGCGCTGCAGACGCTGCTGACCGGCCCCGAGGACAGCTATCCCGAAGGCTTGCGCGGCGACTTGCACCGCATCGCGGAACTGGGCGACGCCCGCGGCTTCGAGATCATCCAGGCGCAGGCCGACCGTCAGGGCATCGATCTGTTCCCCGACATAAAGACCGGCGATGAGGATGCGCCCAACAAGGCGCATGATCCAAAGCACATCGCGGTACGGGTGTTTCTCGAGCATCCCGACCTGTTTAACGCGGCCGCCGACCACATGGCGATGCTCACTGCCGACCGCCTGCATGAATATGCCGGACGGGAACGGGGCGTCGCGATCGATCTGACGCAGGAGAAGATTGAAGTGTTCCGCACCGCCGTCGTCGAGATCTTCCGCGACGCCTTCCAGGGCGATTACTGCCGGGTGGGCGATTATGTCGATGGTGACGAGATCAATCTGGTGATCGGCCACGGATCGCTGGTATCCACCATGCCGGTTGTCGATGGTCAGCAGGAACGGGTTATCAGCGTGCGGCAGATCGCGCATGCCGTGATCCGGTATTCGGAAACCACCGGCATGCTGCGGCTCGCCCGGATCCGGAAGGCGCATCAGCCCGATATCGCGGAACTTTTCGCCTCGATCATTCTGGACAGGCCCGGCTTCTTCGACGGCGACGATGCGCAGGACCTTTATACCCTGCGCCCGGTCGAACTGGCTGGGCCCGGCTTCGCCTTCGATCATGCCTATGATCCGCAGATCGAGCGGGTGCTGATCATCGAGGCGGCGGCCGACCTGATGGTGCCCGGCAAGAAGGGATACCCGCGCGTGGCGCGTACGCTGCGTTCACGCGACCTCGGCGGTAACGCGCTCCAGCATTTCGGTAGCACGCCGGTCTCGTTCGACGGCGCCTGGCGGCTGGGCGAGTTGGTGTTTCGCATCCTGTTCAAGGGCGAGGGCAAGCGCCAGCCGCAGGTCACGGTCAAGCTGCGGCCCCCGCGCGTCGTGCAGTTCCGCCGCACACAGCATGAGGCGCGGGTGATGAAGCTGATCGAACGGAACGGGCTGATGAATGACCGAGACGATTTTGAGGTTGTTGACGCGGCTGAGTGAGGCTGGCGACGACGCGATCCTGCCCGGCGAGCTTGCCGCGCCCTTCTTCGGTCCGGTCTTCGATAGGCTGCTGGCAAAACGTGTCCTTGTCGAACAGGCGCCGCTTGCCGATTGGGACGTCTGCGATGCCTGCGAGTGCGGGCTCCCCTGTCGGCCGATCCGGAAAGCGGGCGACGCATTTCGGGCCGAGTGTCCGCTCGATCGCCGACAGGACATCGATCTCACCGAGGACGATTTGCGCGTGTTCTGCATTGGCGGTGAGGCGCTGGCATCCGTGATCGGCACCGCGGCGGGATTCCGGGCGGCCCCGAAACTGGCGGCGGAGAAGGTCTGGCGGCTCGGCGACACGCCATCGGGTCGGGCGGTGTTTCTCGCATTGGAGCCCGCGGCCCTGACCAGCGACGGCATCATCGCATCGTTGCGCCAGGCGGCGCAGGGCTCGGACATCACGATCCTCGCGCCGGAATTGCCAGCGGAGGCTGCGCGGCGACACTACGATGCGGGCTTTCATTTGATCGAAACCCTCGAGGTGCTGAAGCCTGCCTCGAACGTCCTCGGCGCTGCAATCGCCGACGCCGCTCTGGTCCCGGTCCCGCTGGCGCCCGTGCTTCGCGTGCGAAGGGCAACGGCCGAGGTTCAATGGGATGGTCGCTCTGTCATCCTGTCGCGTCAGATTTTCCCCGTGTTCGAGCGTCTGCTGGAAAAGGCGCTGTCGCGCGATCAGGTCGCCTCCGGATCCCATGTCGAAGGCACGACGGCGCGCGAGGCCAAGGATCTGATCCGCGAGCTGCGCGACGCGTTCAAGGTTGCGGGGTTCACCGATGCCGAGAGTAAGACCCTGATCATGACCGTGCGCAACCGGGGCTACCGGCTCGGTGTCACGGCATCCGAGATCGTGGTCGAGGCTTGAAATGGGCGCCCCGTTCTCGAGGACGAGTTTCCGTGTTGAGTAAGAGTTGTCGCCCTCCACGCGCCTGCTATGAATTGCAGCCAGTTGCTAAAGCACAGGATGATCATGACACCCACGGATGCCCTTGTCGCGCTACACGCACTTCCACTGCAACGAATAGTAAATATTCCGCAACACAAGGGCATTTATGCACTCGCCGATCACGAACATCGCTTCCGCTACATCGGAAGCACCGAAGGTAAGGACTTCCGAGACCGCATCCAGAACCGCCATGCCACCGGCACCGAGGCCAATAGCCACAAGTTCTCTTGGGCCTACAATACCGGGCGCATGTACCGTGGTCCCAAAGATCCAAATAAAGATCTTATGGACGACCGACATGCGGCCAAGCAGCTGCGAAATGCGTTCATCCGCAAACATTGCCGCGCCGTATGGATGCCGCTTCAGGGTAGCCGGGCAGAAATCGAAGAGCTCGAGCATGCCATGATCCGCATCGCTCCTCTGGAGTCAGTACTGTGGAACCGCGAACGCATCCAGTGCGACCCGCCGCCGGAGCCCTCAGAGCTTGTTGACGCGCTGATCTCAGAACTTGGACTCGATGCAATCACGCGCGCCCGGCTTGAGCGTCAGGCTCATCGCTTCCGCAAGGCTGCGGAAAATCCCAAGATCTGATTCAGCGTCTGACAGGCTATCAGACAGTCGAGCTTGGCGATGCCTGACGCCACCTTAAACATCCTTCTGAGGATTTGCGGCGCTATAAAACTTTGAGGGCTCGGACCCACCAAACCCCCACCTTATTCCCACCCCGTTCCCACCTGCGCGCCGACCGCATCCGGCACCTTGGGCTCATCAGAAACGATGACCGAGGCGCACAGCGATGCAGATCGAACTCTCCCACGACGACATTGCAACCATCATCCACGAGGCAGATGCGGCGGCACAGCGGCTCCGGCGCAAGTTGTGCCTGCCGAGCTGTGAGCGCGAGGATCTTGGCCAGGACCTCCTGGTCGATCTGCTGCGCCGCTTGCCCGCCTACGACCCCTCGCGCGGCAGCATCGGCGCCTTCGCCAACATCGTTCTGCGCAACCAGTCCTCGCGGATCGCGATGCGCCATCACCGCCAGCGCCGCGCGCAGGGTGGGTCGCTGCTCTCGCTTGAGGTTCCGCTGGCCGGAGCCCGCGAGCCGGTCGGCGACACGCTGACCGAGGACGACGGGCTTGCCGCCTGGCACGGTCAGACCTGCTGCGCCGCCGCTGTCACCGAACTTCACCACGCCCTGCAGGTCGCGCTCGCGCGGCTCCCGGCCGAGGATCGCCGGTTCTGCTGCGCGCTTGCCCATCGCTCCGTGACGGCGCTGGCCGCCGAGGGCTTCGGCAGCCGCTCGGCGCTCTACCGGCGCCTCGCCGATCTCCGCCACGTCCTCACCGCCTACGGGCTCGGGCCCTCCTGGGACGATCTCGCCGCGGCGTGAGTAGAGGCGAGAGGAGGAGATCGTGTTCATGCAAACAACCCCCATCATCACCGTCCGGGCCAGTCGTCCGCTGACCGAGATCGAGTTCTGCGCCTGGGTGGCGCAGGCCGCGCCCGGCGACCGGCTGGAATATCACCGCGGCTATCTGGTGCTGGACACCTATCCGATGTTCAGCGCGCTCGACGACAAGGCGCGCGGCGAACTCGCCAGACTGGCCGCACGCGCCTTCTGGGCTGCCGAACAGGGGCTCGTGCATCTCGTGCAGGAGCGCGAGGGCCCCGACCGCTTCGCCTACATCGCCGTCGCGCGCCCGAAGCCCAAGCACGCCGCCGCCTCGCTGTCGGCGCTGCTGCTCGAGGAGCAGGCAGCGTGACCGCCCCCATTCAGACCCCCTTCACCGATCACGGAGACCCGTTCATGCCCTTTCCCGAGAACACCCCCATGCCGGACGACCTGCCGGACCTCACCGTGCAGGACATAGCGCAGCTGCCGGTCGAATTGCTGGCTATCCTGCAGCATGAGATCGACGCACGCCTCAAGCGCGACAAGGCCGCCAAGACCCGGCTCGATGCCGCCCTGACGGCTCGCTACGCCACCCGCGCCGCCGAGGAACGCCGCGCGCGTGGCAAGGATACCGGCACGACCCGGTTCGACGACGGCGATTTCATCGTGGTCGCAGACCTGCCCAAGCGTGTCGACTGGGACCAGGCCCAGTTAGCCGCGATGGTCGAACGCATCCGCGCCGCCGGCGACGACCCTGCTCAGTATGTCGACATCGCCTTCAAGGTCCCGGAGCGCAAATACGCCGCCTGGCCGCAGGCGATCCGGGCCGGGTTCGAGCCCGCGCGCACGGTCGGGAGCGGCTCGCCCAGCTTCAGGCTCGAGCCCGCCGGCACGCCCTGAATGCAGCGGCGGGGATGCCCTGACCGCAAGGCTGGGCAGGCTCCCCTTCGGCGCCCGGTCACCCCCGCCGCTGTTGACCCCTTCGAGCCACCACAAGGAGAGCACGATGACAGTGCGCATCATCACCGCTGACGAGAGATTGTCGGCATCTGAGAACAAGACATCGCTGGCGATCTTCGGACCGCCCGGCGTGGGCAAGACCACGCTGATCACGTCGATGCCCGAGGAAAAGGCCGTGTGCTTCGATCTCGAGGCCGGCATGAAATCCGTGCAGGACTGGCGCGGCCCCAGTATTCCGATCCGCAGCTTCACCGATTTCCGCGATCTGGTGATCCTGATCGGCGGACCGGACCCGGCCCAGCACCCCGACAGTTACTACGGGCCGCGCTATCACGCCCATGTCCAGGCGCAGTATGCCGAAAGCCGGCTGGAGGGGTTCCTTCAGGACCGCTCGATCATCTTCGTCGACTCGATCAGCGATCTAACGCGCCAGGCCATGGCCTATGCCAAGCAGCAGCCGGAGGCGTTCTCGGAGCGCAGCGGCAAACCGGATGTGCGCGGTGCCTACGGGCTGCTCGGGCGCGAGGTCATCCAGGCGCTGAAGCACCTTCAGCATGCCCGCGGCAAGACCGTGATCTTCGTGGGCGTGCTGGAAAAGGTGACCGACGAGTTCGGAACATCGACCTGGCTGCCGCAGATGGAAGGCACGAAAGCGGGGCGCGAACTGCCCGGCATCGTCGACCAGGTCATCTCGATGCAGCTTTTCGGCAAGGACGCCGAAGGGGCATGGACCCTCGATGAAAAATCCGCCGAGCGCCGCCTCGTCTGCAGATCCGGCAACCCGTGGGGGCTGCCCGCGAAAGACCGCTCGGGCCGGCTCGACACGACGGAGCCGCCCGATCTCGCCGCGCTGCTGGCCAAGATCGACGGCCGCGCGGCCCCCGCCTCCCTCCCTCAACCCGACTGATCCCACGAAAGGACCCAACCCATGAGCTACGATCTGAACGACGCCGCCCCGCAAATGGCACCGATGGGCGAACTGATCCCCGACGGCACCTTTGCCAAGGTGACGATGAAGCTGCGCCCCGGTGGCACCAACGGTGCCACAGAGATGGATGCGGGGTTGCTGAAAAGCTCGTCGCACAGCGATGCGAAAATGCTCGATTGCGAGTTCACCGTGACCGAGGGGCCGTTCGCGCGGCGCAAGTTCTGGCAGAACTTCACCGTGGCCGGCGGCAAGCTCGACGAGAAGGGCCAGTCCAAGGGCTGGAACATCTCCAAGAGTTCCTTCCGGGCGATGATCGACAGCGCGCTCGGACTCGACCCGACAGATGTCAGCCAGGCGGCGAAGGACAAGCGGGTGATCGGCGGGCTCAAGCAGCTCGACGGGATCACCTTCGCCGCCCGGATCATGGTGGAGAGCTCGGACAACCCGAACTACCGCGACAGCAACAAGCTGGCCAATGTCGTGTTGCCGGGTGAGCCAGCCTATGCCGCGATCATGCGCGGTGAGCAGGTCACGCCGGATCCGGTCAACGCGGCACCGCGCAAGGCGCCCGCGCAGACACCGCCGGCCTGGAACGGGCAGGCCCCGGCGCAGGGCGGCTGGTCCAACACGCCTCAGGCGCCGGCAGCAAAGCCGCAAGGCGGCACAGCCCCCGCAGCACCCGCCACACCCGGTGGGGCCCCGGCCTGGCTGAACAGCTGAGCCGATGACGCCGGATGAATGGCAGGCGCATGTGACGCGCGCGGCAGCACGGGAGATAGGCACATGGCTCGAGGCCCGCGGAAGACTGGATCGGCCCATCGCAAGTCTCGCGCTGTCCGATCTCGACGCCATGGCCTCGGTGGCCATAAGCCGCTTCGTCGTTCTGGCATCGCACAAGACCAGGGAAGCGCCGGGGCAGCACGCGGATCTCGAAACCCTGCTCATGGGGTGAGCGGCGAAGCCCGCGTCTGCGCCATCTGCGCGCGCGAAGCGCGCGGCTTCGGGTTCTGTCTGCGCCTGCAATGGGCGCGCTTTCCTTCGTACCAATTCTGTTCGCGCCGGTGCCAGGACATCGGCGCGGATCTCGCCCAGAGGAACCACGGAATGATTGACAAGACCGCCCGCGAGGCGCGCGCCATCCGCGATGCCCGCAAAGATTTTGCCGAGGCGCTGACCGAGCTCGGCCTGATGGCACCCTTTTTCGACCGCACCGCCGCGGAGATCGACCAGCTCATCGAGGCGGCGGTCACCGGATACATCGACAGCATGCAGACGCAGGCCGCGCGGACGGAGCGCACGGGCACGGTCCTCGACGACCCTCTGCCGTTTTAAAGGAATGTAACATGACCAACGGTGAAACCTGGAGAATGAACCCCAGCGTCCCCGAAGTGCTGGTGAGCAGCGAAGGGCGCGTGATGCTGAAACCGTATCGCGGCCCGATGCCGAATGGCAGTGAGAGACCCTACGGCGGAACGCCGACCTTCGGTGTCTGGAACAAGCGGGATGCTCGCTTCATTTTCGTGTTGCGAGGCAAGACCTACAAGGTCGCGCGGCTCGTCGCAGAAGCGTTCCACGGTGCGGCCCCATTCGACGGTGCGGTCGTCATGCATCTCGACGAGAACGCCGCGAACAACCGCGCCGACAACCTGGCTTGGGGGACCCAGCGCGAAAACCTGAATGCGCCAGGGTTCGTCGAGTACTGCCGCGGAAGGACCGGAGACCGTCATCCCGGCGCCATTGCCAAACGGCGGAGGGCACGGTCATGATCGATCTGAATCACGGATCGGGCGCGCAGTATGTGCAGTCCCGCGCGCTGCCCGACATCAATTCCGCCCTTGGCGCCGCCATCGATGCCGGCCTCAGCGCCCGCCAGCAGGACGAGCGCCCGCGCAGCTATGTCAGCTCCTCGGGGCTGGGCCGCGCCTGCCTGCGCCAGATTCAGTACGATTTCCTGGCGGTGCCGAAGGACGAGGGCCAGGGCTTCGCGCCGAAGACTCTGCGCATCTTCGAGGCCGGGCATCGCGGCGAGGACCTGGTGGCGAGCTGGCTGCGTCTTGCCGGGTTCGATCTGCGCAGCGAACGCCCCGATGGACGGCAATTCGGGTTCACCGCCCTCGATGGCCGGTTCAAGGGGCATATCGACGGCTGCCTGGTCAGCGGGCCTGTCGCGATGGCGTATCCGGCGCTCTGGGAGACCAAGGCGCTCGGGGCCTCGAGCTGGAAGGACACGGTCAAGCGCGGGGTAACCGTCGCCAAGCCGGTCTATGCCGCTCAGATCGCGCTTTATCAGGCCTACATGGACTTGCCGAACCCGGCGCTCTTCACCGCGCTCAATCGCGACACGCAGGAAATCTATGCCGAACTGATGCCCTTCGATGCGGCACTGGCGCAGCGGATGAGCGACCGCGCCGTCGAGGTCGTGCGGGCCTCGGACGCGCAGGAGCTGCTGCCGCGCGCGGTCGCGGAACCGACCTCGGTCGTCTGCAAGGGCGGCATGGCGGCCGGTCACTGGCATCCCCCCTGTGCATGGGCGCAGCGCTGCTGGAGGTCACGGCAATGATTCCACAGGCATACGAATTCAAGCGACTGGCACCCCACTTCCGGAAGAAATCGATCTTCGGGTTTCTCTTCGAGGGCATCGAGTCCGCACCGGTCTATTACTTTGCCGATCAGGAGAGCTTCGACAGTGACGAGATCGCCGCGCTGCGCCCCCGGATCACGGGAGGGCCGCTGAGGCTGCCGCATCCTTGCGTGGTGTTGGAGGTCAAGGATCGCGACCCCAAGCGCTCCGCCTTGCTGGTTTATGCGCGCCAGTTCGACGATCGCGTCGAAGCCGCCTTCGTCTTCAAGGACAGGCGCAAGCGGCGATGGACGGACTGCCTGATCCATGCCGTGTTCACCGAGCCCGGACTGGCAGAAGGCTATCCGAACCCGAAGCTGGGCGAGCAAGAGATCAATATCTATGGCGAAGTGGCCACGGGCATCGTCTGGCGCGCTCTGAGCATCCTGTCCCAGGTGGCCGAGGTCAAACCCCGCACCATCAGCCCCGCGCAGCGCCGCAAATACGCGAGGGCGGGCGTGCGCGGCTGGACCTGGCATCAGATCACGATCGATCCGGAGCGGCTGCGCGCCAGGACCGCGCCGCAGGGCGGCACGCATGCCGGCCCCCGCTGGCATGTTCGGCGGGGCCATTGGCGTCAGCTTGCCGACGGCCGCCGGGTCTTTGTCCGCCAATGCCAGGTCGGCGATCCCGCGCGCGGCGGGGTGGTCAAGGATTACATCGTGAAAGGACAATCGGCATGAGCAGCTTCACACCGTCGCCCCCGCAAGCTGCGGCCATTCGCGAGATCAGGGACTGGTTCGAGACCCGGACGGAAGAACAACAGGTCTTCCGGCTGTTCGGGTACGCCGGGAGTGGGAAAAGTACGGTGCTGAAATTCGCACTCGACGAGCTTGGCCTCTCCCCCCATCGCAGCGCGAAGGACGGCCCCTGCGTGCCGGGGGTGGTCACGGCCACTTTCACCGGCAAGGCGGCGCTCGTGCTGACGCGCAAGGGCACGCCCGCGCGCACCATCCACAGCCTGATCTACTCGGTGACCGAGGCGACCGAGGAAGAGGTCGAGGCGGCCGGCAAGCGCGTCCGCGAGGCCGAGGACGCCGCGCGGCGCCTGAGCGGGTTCGACCGCACCACGGCCGAGGCCGCGGTCGAGGCGATGCGCCAGGCGCTTTCTGCGATGAAGCACCCGCGGTTTGCACTCAACCCGCAGAGCGACGCGGCCGATGCAAGGCTGATCGTGCTCGACGAGGTCTCGATGGTGGGCGAGGAGATGGCGCGCGATCTGATGAGCTTCGGCAAGCCGATCCTCGTTCTGGGCGATCCCGGCCAGTTGCCCCCCATCAAGGGCGACGGCGCTTTTACCCGCGATGCGCCCGACATCATGTTGACAGAGATCCACCGCCAGGCGGCCGAGAGCGCCATCATCCGCCTCGCGACCATGGCGCGGACCGGCGCGCCCATCGGGTTTGGCAGCTATGACGCCCATGTGGCAAAGATGCGCAAGGGCGACGTCACGCCGGAACAGGCACTTCACGGTGGCCAACTCATCTGCGGAATGAACGCCACGCGGCTGCAGATCAACAATGCGATGCGCGCGGCTGCGGGTCTCGGCGGGACCTGGCTGCCCACCGGCGCGGCCGAGAAGATCGTCTGCCTGAAGAACCAGAACGACCTCGGCCTCATCAACGGGATGTTCGTGACCTTGGAGGATATCGTCGACGAGGGCAGCCTCTTCTTCTCGGCCGTGGTGACGGACGAGGACGGGCGGCGCGTCGGGCCGGTCGATCGCGACGGCCGCCCGGGCCGGCTGCGCCTCTACAAGGGGCATTTCGAGGATCATGTCGCCTTCGACCGAACCCGCCATGACCGCGACTGGAAGGACAAGAAGCATCTGACCGAAGCGACCTTCGGCTGGGCCATCACGGCGCACAAGGCGCAGGGCTCGCAATGGGAAAACGTGATCGTCTGGGACGACGGGCTGGGCCGCACCGAGATCGACCGTCGTCGCTGGCTCTACACCGCCATCACTCGCGCCGAGCGCGGCCTTGTCCTGCTGGCGTGAGCCAGGCCATGATCGACCTGAACGATGTCTGGGCGCCGCCCGCTCGCCATGATCTGAGCGCGATCAAGGCCCGGCTCGTGGAGTCGGCCCGCGACTGGCTGCCGCCGCTTTTTCCGGAGGCGCGTCTGACGCATGATCGCCGGGCGCTGCGCTGCGCCGATCTCTCCGGGCGCCGGTCACGCGGGGACGGATCGTGCATCATCCATCTCGACGGCCCCTATGCCGGCTGGGGGTTCGATTTTGCCACGGGCGAGCGCGCCGGTCCGGTCGATCTGCTCTATCACGCCACCGGGATGACGGAGGGCCGGCTCTTCGACGAGGCGGCGCGGCTTGCGCATATGGAGCGCGACGTCGCGCCTCGGCACCGGCCGGACATCCCGGCGCGTCCGGACCACAGCCTGGAAATCCGTCGCATCCTGGACGAGTGCACGCCCCTCGCGGGCAGTCTGGCCGAGACCTACCTGCACGCGCGCAGGCTCAGGGATCCGGGCGCACCGGACCTCCTCTTCCACCCGGATCTGACCGATTTCGAGGCCCGGCGTGGCTGGCCCGGAATGGTGGCCATCCCGCGCCTGGTCGGTGGCGAGGCGGTCGGCGGCATTCATCGCACCTACCTGCTCGATGACGGAAGCGCCAAGGCGCCCGTGGGCAAGAAGATGCTGGGCAAGATCGCCGAGGCCGCCGTGCGGCTGTTCCCGATGCCCGAGGACGGACATCTCGGCGTCGCGGAAGGCATCGAGACGGCGCTGGCAGCCCATGCGCTGTTCGGCATACCAGTCTGGGCCGCTCTCTCGGCCGATGGGCTGGCCCGGTTCAAATGGCCCGATTGCGTGACACATGTCACCATCTATGCCGACGCTGGTGAGGCCGGGCGCCAGGCCGCCGCGACCCTGTCGGATCGGTTGAACCTCGCGGACGTCCCGAACCGGATCGTTACCCCGTTGCATGGTGACGATTTCAACGACGATCTGCTCAAGGGCGCGACGTCGGCTGAATATGAACGACCGGCGGTGGCCGAGCCCGGATCAGAAGATCCCGAGGCCGCCACCTCTATCGTGGCCTCCGCTGACGACCCCGACACGCTGCTGGCTGCAGCCGAGGCGCTGACCAACCCGCCGGAACTCGAGGCCCTTTCGACGCTGTTGGGGCGCATCGCACTGGCCCGGCTCGATCCGCTGCCGGAGCGCCAGATCCTTGACCGGATCAAATCCACCACAGGCATCGCCGTCTCGATCCTCGGAAAGCAGCTGACCGAGCTTCGCCGCCGCGTGACCGCCACAGGCGACCCGAACGCCAGGATCCCGCAGCCGGCCTGGTTCGGTCGTTTGCGCCTGGACCTGTCCGGGACGCCGGAGCGTAACGAGGCCAATGTCATCATCGCGCTCGACTCCGATCCGGCTTACGCAGGCGTTCTGGCCTTCGACGAGTTCGCGCAGGAGATCGTCGTGCGCCAGCCTCTGCCGTGGGACAGCGCCGAGACAACCCTCCCGCGCGTGTGGGACGACGCCGACGACATCCGCACGGCCGAATGGCTGCAGCTTCGCGGGATCAATGTGGCGCCGGTCGTCGTCAGCCGCGCCGTCGGCGCCGTCGCCCGCGAGCTGCGCATCCATCCCGTCCGCGACTGGCTCGACACCCTGAAATGGGACGGCACAACCCGTATCGAGACCTGGACCAGTACCTATCTCGGCGCCGAGCCGACGGCGTTCCATCACACCATCGGCGCGCTCTGGCTGATCTCGGCCGTCGCCCGCATCTACCGCCCCGGCGTGAAAGCCGACCACATGCTGATCCTCGAGGGGCCGCAGGGCGCGCGCAAGTCCACCGCGATCAAGGTGCTGGCCGGCGAGGAATGGTTCACCGACGAACTGCCGGAACTCGGCTCGAAGGACGCGGCGCTGCACATGCAGGGTGTCTGGATCGTCGAGATCGCCGAGCTGGACGCGATCGGGCGCGCCGAGGTCTCGCGCATCAAGGCGTTCCTGACCCGCACCACCGACCGTTTCCGCCCGCCCTACGGCCGCTACACCGTCGAGGTTCCGCGCCAATGCGTGTTCGCCGGCACCGTGAATCCCGACACGTATCTCCGAGACGAGACCGGCAACCGCCGTTTCTGGCCCCTCCGCTGCGGGACCATCGACATCGCGGGGCTCGCCCGCGACCGGGACCAACTCTGGGCCGAGGCCGCCCACCGCTTCCGCGCCGGCGCGATCTGGTGGATCGACGACCCGGCGCTGCTGGAGGAAGCCCGCGAGGAACAGGACCGTCGCTACCAGTCCGACGCCTGGGACGACCTGATCGAACACTGGCTGACCCACGAGATCCGCACCGTCTCCAACGGCTTCCCCGACTACGGCAACTCCCGCACCGAAAGCTTTCCGCGCCCGGAGCCGCTGAAGGACGTGTCGGTCGGCGAGATCCTCGAGGAGGCGATAGGGCTCGAACCTGCACGCTGGACCCGCGGCGACCAGATGCGCGTCTCGGCCTACCTCAAGGCGAATGGCTGGGAGCGGTATCGGCGGCGTGACGAGGGCGGGCGCGAGGCGCCGCGGGAGTGGCGGTATCGGATACCTTCAAAGACGATCTCCTGAACAGCGGCGCGATGCGAGGGACATGAACAGTGTACTGTATGATGGAGAATTCGGGTTGGCAGAGACAAGATACTGTGGCAAAGATGAGAAAAAACACAACAGGGAGGCTGGCGAAGTGACATACCAAGAGCGGGTCGCAGCATGGATCACCGCGTGCTTCCCTGCCTCAGCGCGCGAAAACGTGTCCGAGCGGTCTCATCGTTTTCTTGAGGAAGCGATTGAACTGGCTCAAGCGAGCGGGTGCACGAAAGAGGACGCACGGGCAATCGTCGATTACGTCTTTGATCGGCCAACCGGCGTACAAGAACAAGAAGTCGGCGGCGTGATGGTCACGCTCGCGGCGTTGTGTAATGCGCTCAAACTGACGATGGACGATGCAGGAGACAAAGAACTGGCGCGAAACTGGGAGAGAATTGAGGCTATCCGACGCAAGCAAGCCGCGAAGCCCGCCGGGTCTCCCTTACCCCAACGAGTTGAAGGCCGTCTTCATGCATCGGTGTTCAGATGATGATATCGCCCGCGACCTTGCGGGGTCCGCTGGGTGATTGTCTCGTTCGGGACCGCTCGTTTGAAGGAAATATGCCTCGTGTTAAGTGAGGCCGAAGTCGCGTTGGGGACGGTAAACGCAAAGGCGCTTGTGTCGATCATCGCGGACATCGAGGCGCACGAGAATGCCGAAGAAATGTTGGATTTCATGAACGGGACCGTTCAGGTAAAGGACGATGACACGCTCGAGATTGCTTTCGGCAGCGATTATTGCGCACATCTTGTTCCGGTTGGGGTGCGATTTCAAAGGAGCGATGACGACCAAATCATCTGGTCCTCTGTCGAGCGGCTCAAGGTAACTGCGATAGGGGAATGCAATGCCTGCTGATGGTGGCCAGGTCGCCGATTGGTTCTCCAAGCCAGGGGACGCCATTTGTGCATTGATGCATCGTCGAGGCGTTACGGCCGACGATCTTGCAACACATCTCGACGGCGGCGTAGGTGAGCTCCGGAGCCTTCTGGAAGGGCACAGTCGCATAGATGGACGTTCGTCTGAGGTGCTTAGCCAGTTCCTTGGTGGAAGTGCGAAGTTCTGGCTCAAACGGCAGGAGAACTTCGAGCAGGCCCTCGAGAGAGCTGTGGAGGCCGCGGCGGAACACGCAGACGATTGGTTCGGCAGCGTTCCTATTCCTCGATCACGTGGTCGGCGGCCTGCTACGGACAAAGCGGTTCGGGACGAACTGCGTCGTCGCATGCTCTTTTACAGCGTCCCAACCCTCTCGAGTTGGGAGCAAAGGTACGGCAGGATCTGTACTGAAACGCACTTCCGACGCTCTATGAGTTTCGTGCCTTTGGACTCGGCGGTTCTTCTATGGTTACGGCGGGGAGAGCTGGAGGCAGAACTCGTTCAAACCCGTTCGTGGTCTCCTGAAAGACTTGAGGGACGCCTGGATCGCATACGCCAACTCACGAGGATCAATCACCCTTCGCGCTTTCTTCCGAAGCTCCGCTCGATCTTCGCCGAAGCCGGCGTCGCGGTCGTCATTGTCCGGACCCCGAAAGGATGTCATGCGAGCGGTGCAACGCGCCTTGTCTCTGCGGATAAGGCGATGATCCTACTTAGTTTCCGGCATCGGTCCGATGATCATTTCTGGTTCACAGTGTTTCATGAGATCGGACATCTATTGCTGCATGGTGCCGACACGTTCGTTGACAGTGACGAAACGCCTACGGATGAACTCGAGCAGCAGGCAAACGACTTTGCTCGGCAATGCTTGATCCCGCCCGAACGAGAAGAAGAGTTTCTTCGCCTCAAGGCAGTCAGAAACTCGATCATTCGATTCAGCGTGTCGGTAGGAATTGCACCCGGATTGACAGTCGGGCAAATGCAACACCGACAGATGATTGAGCACAGTCAGATGAACTTTCTGAAACGTCGATGGAAATGGGAGGAGATCGATCACGCCTGTGTGTAACGATTATCCTCTGAAGTGGACGAACTTCAGTGGTGACTTCTGCCAGTTGCATAGAGCGTCTTCGAGAACTGCCATGCCCACTTGGACATCGCCATCAAGATCGTCGAGCATCTGTTGAAGTTGTGCAGGTGCCGTGTTCGCATTGGCAGCCCCGTTGAACAGCAGTCTTGCACCTCGGCTTGGCCCCGTAGCTCCTTGAAGATATGCCGAGAGCGGCTGCATCGCCACGATGCCGTAGCGCGCCAAGAGCATGAGGTAGTCGAACTTCGCAAGTCGGCCGAAGCTCGGGATATTCAGCGATTTGTACATTGCGTCGAACCGGTCATTCGGACCGTGGGCCAAGACCCCCTGCAGGAACGCCTGGTGGCCATGCGCCCCGATGAGCCTGACGTACTCGCGGACAACATGGCCAGTGTATCTGGCTGAACCCGGTCGAAGGCTTTCGTACTTCCTGTGGTTTCCAAACTTCCCGCGAATGCTGATCCAATTCGCAGCCAACCATGTATCGAATGCGGCAGGATTGCCGGAAACCGATGGCCAATCCCAGAGGCCGTTACCAAGCATTCCGTAGACGTCCCGCAGGCGCAGCCAACCACTATCAGCGGGCTTCGCGAAGTGCGTCATCAGAAACACAAGCCAAGCAGCCTCGTCGAGATTGCCGTTCGCGAGATGCATGGCGACAGCCTGCTCTGGGTTGAAGAGGGCGTCATGAGGGTCTGCGCGCCGCGGCGAAATCGGACGTGCCTGGATAATTCTGTAGTAGTCTTCCCGGCGGACGCTGGCGATGAGCTGAAGAGCTAGTGTGTCAAGTGCTCTCGGATCCTGAATACCTAGTAGCGGTCGTGTTTGGGCTGAGTGCGCGAGGAGGCGGGCCCTGAATTGCTGACGTTGCACGTTTCTTGTTGGCCAAATCATTTCGATCTTTCACTGGTCAGGATAAGGCGTCATTTTTTGGTCGTCGGTGGCCGATCGTTCACAAACGGAAGATATACCGCATTAGAAAAATCTGTTCTCAATCCTGACAGATCCTCGCGTCGTCGCCTTGCCCAATGCACCTGGAGCAGTCGCACTATGTCAGCCCAATACGGGTCATCTACCGCGTCTTCGGCCTTGAAGCTTTCTCCGTCTCTGATGCGCCTCTCTGCATCAAGTAGCGCGGGAGTCAATTCAAACGGGTTGCCAGAAGGCATCTCGGGCATTTCGTTTGGCCTTTGATGGCCCTCGTCAGTATACCTTTTTGCCGCTTCAATATATTCGTCGTAGATGTGCATCGAGCCAACATGGTGAATAAAGGTTCCGAGCTGCACCCCAATTCGACACGCGAACATTTCCTGAAGCATCGTGAAGCAAAATATATCATGCGGCAGACCCCAGTATGCATCATTGGACCTCATTGTCGCCGACATATGTAGTTGGTCATCCCGGAGGTGAAGCTGCATGGTGGTCGTGCAGGGGATTTCCTTCTTTTCGACAACAATATCTTCGGCATCAAAAAGCTGGATTACGGCACGACGACTGCCCGGCCTGAGAGTAAGCAGGTTTGCAACACTCTCGATCTGATTAATGCTGCCGTTCTTTCGAAGAAGCCGAGGGCCATACGCGCCTTGAAGCACTCCATCCACCGCGTCGTCCTCGTACCGGCGGATATAAGGCTTGATGAAGTCAAGCTGATCCGAGCCGGAGAGGTACCACAGAAGCTCACCGATCGCGCTAAACGGCTTGCCCCGATCTTCTGATCGGCTCAATCGCGATCTTGGCTGCCGAATTCTGACTGTTACTCCGAGGCATTCGAGCGTGCCTCCCCTTGTGCCACGATTCGTCGAGCCCTCTTCGAGCAGTCTTTCATAGAGCTCGATCAAGACATCATCGAGGCTGTCGCCGACTATCTCCATAAAGGAAAACTCTCTGCTCGTACCGTAAGCCGGTCACTCAACACCATGTTGTTCTTCCAGTTTACGGCGGTCAAGCGCAGTTGCGGGGTTCTTCACGCGTCGTCGCGGACTTACCGCGAGGATTGAACCAAGCTGCCGCGGAAAGTGGATCTCTCTACAGGGTCCCAACCTCCCCGGTGGTCCCAACCTCGTCCCAACCTCCCGAGGGGGTTGGGGACACGAAAAGCCGTTCAAAAACAACGGTGTCCCCAACCTCACCCCGTGGTCCCAACCTTTTGCTACACATTCATGTAGGAGAACGGAAAAGGTCGGGAACATGCTTTTCTATACGAAAAGAGTAGGACCCCCGTTGGGGACACCGAGGTTGGGACCACATTTGATCAAGTCATTGTCATGGAACGATAAAAGCCTGTCCCAACCCCCTGTGAGGGTTGGGACAGCGCGCTTTGAGGTTGGGACAGGGGCGCCGTGACAGCCGTTCGCAGGCAAGCGATGTTCTCCTGAGCGATTTTGCTTGGGGACGCGGCGTGCGGCTGCTAATTTTTGGGTGACCAAAGCCGAAGGCCCACTCGAATTCGTGAGCCTTCAACATGAACGTAAAAGACCAGATCCTTCCCTACGCGCGTCCCGAGACCAACTGCGGCGCGAAACCGATCCTCGCACTCGACCTCGGCACGACCACCGGCTGGGCCATCCGTGGCCATGATGGCCTGATCACCAGCGGCACCACCAGCTTTCGTCCCGGCCGCTACGACGGTGGCGGCATGCGGTATCTGCGGTTCACCAACTGGCTGTCCGAACTCGACCGGCTGTCTGGTCCGATCGCCACCATCTGGTTCGAGGAAGTCCGGCGGCATGCGGGCACCGACGCGAGCCACGTCTATGGGGGGCTGATGGCCACGCTGACCGCGTGGGCCGAGCTACGGGGAATCCCCTATGCCGGCGTGCCCGTGGGCACCATCAAGCGTCACGCCACCGGGCGAGGCAACGCCAACAAGCAGGCCATGATCGACGCGGCCCGCGCTCGCGGGTTCTCGCCCGCCGACGACAACGAGGCCGACGCCATCGCAATCCTGCTCTGGGCCATCGAGACGCAGGGAGGTGCGCAATGACTGGCATGCGGTTTGCCCCGAAAGGCTACGGTGGTCACCGTCGCGATCCCGAGCAGGTCAAGCGCGACGGGTGGCACGAACAGGGCGTGCTCGCCGTCTCGGTCGACGACGACCGGCTGACCTGGCCCGAGCGCGAGCTTGTCCGGCAGCTGGGCGAGCGTCTCTACGGCAAGCGGCAGGAGGACATGCGCCATGGGTGAATGGACCACAGCGCGGGTGCAGGACCGCCTCGAAAGCGCCGCGGATGTGTTCGCGCAGCTGCCGGCCGTGAAGCCCACCGGGTATTTCAACGCCTGGCCGGAGTATTTCCACGGCTTCGCCGATCAGGTCGGCCAGGAGCCCGAGATGAAGCGCCCGCGGCCCGGCCCGCGCCAGATCACCGAGGCCGAGGAAGTGATGCTCTGGCTGCGCTGGCTCGAGCGCGACGACGCCCGCATCGTCTGGCTGCGCGCCAACCGCCAGCCCTGGAAGAAGATCGGCTGGGAGATCGGGCTGAGCCGCCCGGCCGCCAACCGCCATTGGCAATACGGCATCGCGTTGATCACCTGGCGGCTCAACGGGCGGGTGCCGTCGCCCAGGCGATCAAGGCGCTTCGTGGTCGAGAATGCCGACCGGCTGTCAAGAAAAATCGTCCTGTGATCGAATTTTCGGAGAGACATCGCACAGGGTTCACTTATCGGCGCTGAAGGTTACAAACGGGATATACTCGAGAGAGGCGCGCGCGGGACGCCCCGTCGGCGCTGGCTCCCCGGGGTCCGGCGCAGGGTCCAGCCGGGGTCCAGGCCGCCAGCCATTGTTTTACGGTTCCTTTTCGGGCCGAAACGTATGCTGGGGGGCGTGGCGCGCAATATCGCCAGCGACAGGGCCGATTTTTTGGGAAGCCACCCCGGTCGGAATCCACCCCTGGAATCCGAAATTATCACGCGATACCAGAGGTTTGAGTGGTGGATTCCGGGGTGGATACCCTTGGCTTGGGAATCCAGTTGGAATCCACCCCGGAGTCCAGTTCGGGAAGCCACCTGACAGGATCCCACTGTGACTTGCACTGTCCGGACATGCCACTGCGTCCGTGTCGATAACGATGTTCGATGCCGTCGTTTAACTGGGATACGCCAGCATCGACTTCCCTCCGCGCCAGCTGGAGGATTAGCGCGATGCTGGAAAGTATCACGTCAACGTGATTCCCGAAATAACCTTTATTCAGGACGTCCGTCATGACCCTCGCCTTCGCTCCCGAGCGGATCGAGCACTGGCCGCTGGCCAAGCTCCAGCCCTATGCACGCAATGCGAAGCAGCACGACGCGGACCAGGTCGCGAAGCTGGCCGCCAGCATGGCCGAGTTCGGCTGGACCGTGCCGTGCCTCGTGGGCGAGGACGGCGAGTTGATCGCGGGGCACGGGCGTGTGCTGGCCGCGACGCAGCTCGGTCTGACCGAGGCGCCGGTGATCGTGCTCGGCCACCTGACCGAGGCGCAGCGGCGGGCATATCGCATCGCAGACAACAAGCTGACCGAACTCGGCAGCTGGGACGAGGCGCTGCTGTCCGCCGAACTGAACGAATTGCTGGCCGAGGATTTCGACCTGTCGCTGGTGGGATTTTCGGATGGCGAGCTGGACAAGCTGCTGGCTTTCGATCCGGACGGGGGCGGTGAAGAAGAGGGTGGCGCCGGAGGCTCGGTGCCTCCGGTGACCATCCCCGAGCCGCCGCGCAACCCGGCCTCGCAGACTGGCGATCTCTGGATTCTCGGTGATCAAAGGCTGCTGTGTGGCGACAGCACATCCCACGAGGATGTGCGCCGCTTGATGAATGGCGAGCGCGCGATGCTGTTCGCGACTGATCCGCCCTATCTCGTGGATTACGACGGCTCGAACCATCCGACGCGCAACAAGGATTGGTCGCAGTCCTATGGCAACACCTGGGATGACAGCTCGCAGGGTGCCGAGCTTTACGACGGGTTCATTTCCGCCGCCGTCGCCGAGGCGATCAGCGAGGATGCCGCCTGGTACTGCTGGCACGCGTCCCGCCGCCAGGCGATGCTGGAAGCCTGCTGGGAGAAGGCCGGCGCCTTTGTCCATCAGCAAATCATCTGGGTGAAGGACCGGGGCGTTCTGACACGCTCGCACTACCTTTGGAAGCACGAACCCTGCTTCATGGGCTG
Source organism: Roseovarius sp. B-10 (assembly GCF_056859295.1). Lineage (NCBI taxonomy): Bacteria > Pseudomonadati > Pseudomonadota > Alphaproteobacteria > Rhodobacterales > Roseobacteraceae > Roseovarius > Roseovarius sp. B-10. The sequence continues at coordinate 122,141 of NZ_JBSXOE010000021.1, forward strand.
GCGGCGTCCGAACCGGCCGCCGAAGGTGGCGGAGGAGACGTTGCCGTCCACCTGGGAGATGCCCAGCTTCGCGAAGGACGAGCGCCCCGACCACCCGACGCCGAAACCGCTCGACGCCTTCGGGATCCCGATGCGCCAGCATGTGGCGCGGGGCGGTCTCTGCTACGAGCCGTTCTCGGGCTCGGGCTCGCAGATCATGGCGGGCGAGGCCAATGGCCGCCGCGTCTTCGCGATGGAGATCAGCCCCGCCTATGTCGATGTCGCCGTCGAACGCTGGCAGGCCGAGACAGGCAAGAAGGCGATCCTCGACGGCGACGGCCGGACCTTCGCCGAGGTGAAGGCCCAGCGGCTGGGCGACAAGGCCGACGCCGCTGCCTGATGGCCGTCTACTACAACGACGCCGATCCCGCGGCCTGCGCCTGGCTGCGGGAACTTATCGCCGCGGGGCTGCTGCCGGATGGCGAGGTGGACGCGCGCTCCATCCTCGAGGTGGAGCCCGTTGACCTGCGCGGCTTCGCGCAATGCCATTTCTTCGCCGGGATCGGCGGCTGGCCCTACGCACTGAGCCTCGCCGGCGTGGCCAGCGATCTGTCTGTCTGGACCGGCTCGCCGCCATGCCAGCCCTTCAGCCAGGCTGGCCAGCGCAAGGGACAGGACGATGACCGCCACCTCGCGCCCGCCTTCCTGCGGCTCATCGCTGCCTGCCGCCCGCGTCTCGTCTTCGGCGAGCAGGTCGCGAGCGCGGCCGTGCTCGGACGCGTTGGCAGAAAGCCTGGCGCGGCGGCTGAGGGCCCGGCTGACTGGGCGTGGTTCGACGCTCTGGCGGCTGACCTGGAAGCGGCATCTTACGCCGTCGCGTCGGCCGATCTGCCGGCTGCGGGCATCAGTGCCCCGCACATCCGCCAGCGGCTCTTCTTCGGCGCCGTCGCCCTTGAGCCGGGCGGGCTGGGCGACGGCCTCGGCCAGGGATCACAAGGACGGATCGGAATGCCGGGCGGTGCCGATCAATGCGCTGCTCGGCCGGCAGGTCTGGCTGGCGGGTTGGCCGACGGCGATGGCAGGCTCGCCCGCGACGGCAGCGTACAACGCGGCCGGCAACACCGATGCGAGCCGCAGGACGGTGAAGCTGGTGAACTGGTCGACGTCGCCGACCCCACCGGGACCGATGCGACGGACGGCGTGTGGCGAGATCCGGACTGGCTCTTCTGCCGCGATGGCCGCTGGCGCCCCGTTGAGCCCGGAACATTCCCGCTGGCTGATGGGATATCCGGCCGCATGGGGCTCCTGCGGGGCTACGGCAATGCGATCGTCCCGCCGCTCGCGGCGGAGTTCGTGACCGCGTTTCTGGAGAGCCTGCGATGAAGCAGAGCCGGATCATGTCGATGGTCGAAGCCGCGACGAATGTCGTCGTCGGCTATGGTCTGGCCATCGCAACGCAGATCGTCGTGTTCCCGTGGTTCGGGATCGAGACGGGGATGGCCGAGCACATGACCATCGGACTTGCCTTCGTTGGCGTCTCGCTGGTGCGCGGCTATCTGCTGCGGCGGTTGTTCGAGGCGATCCGATCAAATCCGGAGGCGCACTAACTGGTCAAGACCTTCGGTCGAACCTTCTTGGCAATCTCGGCGAGCGTCGCCATCAGCCGATTGCTTTCGGATAGTGATCCCGAGAGTTCAGGGCCATAGCGTGAAATCAGGTATTCGCGATCTTCCGTCATCCGAACCAGATGATTGAGGGTCAACTTTCGAAGTACCAGTCCCCGTGTGACTGCGGTGTTCGCGCGATCAGCGAGGTTGTGAAAATGAGCACGCACCTTTTCGGGGGAATCACCTGAAGAGAGCAAGAACGCATTGAGGTAGAGTTCAATTGCGTGGATTGCACAGAGTCGCGCCGGCGCGCGCGATATCGGCTGTCGCGGTCGTCCCTTGAGAATTAGGCCCTCTGCAGCCGAGTGATACTCGGCTGCCAATGCGAAAATCTCTAGTGGGCTGGCATTGGTGCCCGGGTAGGTGCTGGCAATCTCGTCCTTCATCCAGCCTTCATGTCTTGGGAATTCGACAAAAATTTGACCGACATAGGAAGTCACTGGTATTTCCGCCGCCCCATGCGGGCCGGCGGCATCGCGACCGTCGTGGTGTGCGGCGTCAGTCGTCGGCGATCCTGTAGGCCCGGCCGCGCCCCTCGACCTTCTCGGACGCGATGGTCAGCCCGAGTTTCTTCTTGAGCGCGCCGGACATGGCGCCTCGAACGGTATGCGGCTGCCATCCGGTGGCTTCCACGATCTCGTCGATGGTGGCGCCGCCTTCGGAGCGGAGCATCTCGATCAGGGTTTCCTGCTTGGTGCCCTTCCGGCGCTGAACCGGGGCGGGCGGCGTCTCAGTCGGCGGCGTCTCGTCCTGCCCGTCCGTGATCCCGAGGCTGCTGTAGGCCAGCGGGGTGGAACGCAGGGTGATCGGGCCTCGCTCCTCGTCGTGGCGATAGACGGTGTCGAGGTCGGTGGCCGCGACTTCCTCGATGAGCCCATGCTTCAACAGGCTCTTGCAGACATTGCCGACGGCGCCGCCCTTGAGGCTGGTGGTGACGGGAAAGACGGCGCCGTCCTCGCGCGCGCAGGCGGTGGACAAGATGACGGCTTGGGCGTCGGATAGCTGGATCTGGGTCATGATGGTCTCCGGTGTTCGGACGTCGCGGAATGCGGCGCCTTCTACCGGGTAAAGCCCGCCGGTCGGCGGGCCGCTCCGAGGCTTGGGCCGGAAGGGTTACTCGGCGTGCGCGCCCTCCCCGAAGGCGCTGTCGGTGATGCGCTTCAGCAGGCTGGCGTAGTGTTCGAGGGTGCCGACCATCGCCCAGCCCACCTCGTCAGGGTGGGCGTTGAAATGGTCGTCGCTGAGCGCCTGCAGCCGGGCGAGCTTCTCGTCGATCTCCGCCTTCTTCCCGATGAAGGCGGCGAGCGCAGCTTCCCGGTTCCGGCGCGCCTTTTCGGCGCGGAGCTGCTGTCGCGGGGTGGTGATCGGGTTCAGGCGCTTGGTCATTTTGGTGGCTCCGTGCCGAGTTGCATCGTTCTTGTGGATCCACGTTCGCTCCGACGCGGAGGCTTATCAACTCAATAAGCACATGATTTCAAATGATAATCGGAGCGCGGCATGGAGGGTCTGAGCGAGCGCCAATACGCCGCCCGGGTCGGTCTCTCGCGCGGGGCGATCCAGAAGGCGAAGGCCGCCGGACGCCTGGTACTGCACGCCGACGGCAGTATCGACGCCGACGCCAGCGACGCACGCCGGGCCGAGACGACGGACCCGTCAAAGACCCGCAAGCCGCCCCAGGCGAAGCGCAAGCCCGTGCCGGAGGCGGCCGTCTCGGCCGTCGGCGACACCCTCAAGGAACAGGGCCTGGCCGCGCCGACCACGGGCGGCGGCACGACCTTCCTGCAGGCCAAGACCGCGAACGAGGTACTGAAGGCGCAGGAGCGCCGCATCCGGCTGCAAAAGCTCAAGGGCGAGCTGATCGACCGCGGCCGCGCGCTGGCGCTGGTGTTTCGTCTCGCGCGGCAGGAGCGCGACGTCTGGGTCAACTGGCCCGCACGGGTGGCCGCGCTGATGGCGGCCGATCTCTCGGCCTCATGCAGCGAAGCGTCAGGCCAGGAAATCGTCGTCGAACCGGCCGCCATGCAGAAGGCTCTGGAGACGCATGTCCGATCGCAGCTCGACGACCTCGCCGAGATCCAGCCCGATCTCCGCTGAGGACGCGGACGCGCTGGCCTTCGACGGGGCGCAGGACATCCTGCGCGCGTGGCTCGCCGGGCTGCGGCCCGACCCGGACCTGACCGTGTCGGAATGGGCCGACCGGCACCGCAAGCTGTCGTCCCGCGCCTCGGCCGAGCCGGGGCAGTATCGCACGGCCCGCACACCCTACATGGGCGAGATCATGGACCGGCTGTCGCCCGGCGATCCCACGCAACGGATCGTGTTCATGAAGGCCGCGCAGGTGGGCGCGACCGAGGCCGGGAACAACTGGATCGGGTTCGCCATCCACCAGGCGCCGGGACCGATGCTGGCGGTCCAGCCGACGGTGGAACTGGCGAAGCGCAACTCGCGTCAGCGGATCGACCCGCTGATCGAGGAAAGCCCGGAGCTCAGGGAGCGAATCAAGCCGGCGCGCTCGCGCGACGCGGGCAACACGATGCTGTCCAAGGAGTTCGCGGGCGGCATCCTGATCATGACGGGCGCGAACTCGGCGGTCGGGCTGCGCTCGACCCCGGCGCGCTACATCTTCCTCGACGAGGTCGATGCCTATCCGGCCTCGGCCGACGAGGAAGGCGACCCGGTCACGCTGGCCGAGGCGCGGTCGCTCACCTTCGCCCACCGGCGCAAGGTATTTCTCGTGTCGACCCCGACGATCCGGGGGTTGAGCCGGATCGAGCGGGAATTCGAGGCCAGCGACCAGCGCCGGTTCTTCGTGCCGTGCCCGCATTGCGGGGCGATGCAGTGGCTGAAGTTCGAGCGCCTGCGCTGGGAGACGGGACGGCCGGAGACGGCGGAATATCACTGCGAGGGCTGCGACGCAGGCCTGGCCGAGCACCACAAGACAGCGATTCTGGAAGCGGGCGAATGGCGCGCGACGGCCGAGGCGGAGGATCCCGGCACCGTCGGCTATCACCTCTCGGCGCTCTATTCGCCGGTGGGCTGGCTGGGATGGGACCGGATCGCGCGGGCCTGGGAGGCGGCGCGCGGCTCCGACGAGGCGATCAAGGCGTTCCGCAACACGGTGCTCGGCGAGACATGGGTCGAGACCGGCGAGGCGCCGGACTGGCAGCGGCTGGCGGACCGCCGCGAGACGTGGAAACCGGGCTCCGTGCCGGAGAAGGGCCTGTTCCTGACCGCGGGTGCCGACGTGCAGAAGGACCGGATCGAGGTCGATGTCTGGGCCTGGGGCCGGGGCCTGGAAAGCTGGCTCATCGATCATCACGTCATCGAGGGCGGGCCTGGCGATCCCGCCTGCTGGCAGCAGTTGACCGATCTGCTGGGGCGCACATGGACCCATGCCTCCGGCGAGCATCTGGCGATCGCGCGTCTTGCGATCGATACAGGCTACGAGACGGCGGCGGTCTATGGCTGGGCGCGGCAGGTCGGGTTCGCGCAGGTGGCACCCGTGAAGGGGCTCGACGGGTTCAACCGCGCGAGCCCGGTGACCGGGCCGACCTATGTGGACGCGACCGTCGCGGGCAAGCGCCTGCGCCGCGGCGCGCGGCTGTGGTCCGTGGCCACCGCGACCTTCAAGGCGGAGACCTACCGCTTCCTGCGGCAGGACCGCCCGACGAAGGAAGACCAGGAGGCCGGCGCGCCATGCCCGCCCGGCACCGTCCACCTGCCGGACTGGGCCGATGCCGAATGGCTCAAGCAGCTGACCGCCGAGCAGCTGGTCACGGTGAAGGGCAAGCGCGGCTTCTCGAAGCTCGAATGGCAGAAGCTGCGCGAGCGCAACGAGGCGCTGGACTGCCGGGTCTACGCCCGCGCCGCCGCCTGGATCGCGGGTGCCGACCGATGGTCGGAGGCGCGCTGGCAGGACCTGGAGCGGCACCTGGCGGTGGAGACGAATGGACAGGAGGGGGATGCACCAGCGCGGCCCGCGCCGCGCCCGGTGCCGCGGCGGATAACGCGGCGGTCGAGCTACATGGGGTGATCAGGTGTTCGTCTTTCGTGCCCGGCTGCGGTGCCCGGCCCGAACCCTGCGCCGAAACTCGGCCAGCATGGCGAGGTCGAGCTCGATTGCGCGGCGTTCGATATCCTTGGGGTCGAACGTGCCACCGGCCCAGTCCAGAAGCTCTGCGTGTTGCGGATGCCGACGGTCGCCGATGGCCTCCAGGAACGCCTCGAAGCCGGGCAGTCCGCCAACATCTTCGGGCGGCGCCCGGTGCGCACCGTCGACGAAGATCGGGTAATCGGTGTCGGGATCGCCGTCGCGGACAGCTTCGACGGTGACGCGGTGGCGCCAGTCGTCGCCGAAATCGTAGACATAGAGGAAGCGGTCCACGCCGCGGTCGATCAGCTGGTTCAGACGGACGCCCTTCGCCTTGTAGACCCGGCGAGACGGGCTTTCCATGTCGGGAAACGGTTCGCCATAAACCCGGTCTCCCGCCCGGAACTCGTAGAGATGCGCGTCTTCCCAGCGCATCACGACCTGAATGACCTCGTGCAGGGTCGAAAGCGTGACCCCGGTCGGGACATCCACCCGCCGCCAGATGCGCGGCGTGATGTCCTCGAGTTCAATCAGCAGACGGGCGACAGGTTCGGACATGAATCCTCCGGGCGGCAGCATTGTCCCGAGCATAGAAGGCGCGCGTCATGCCGACAATCACCGACCTCCGCGCCCGCCGCGACGCGCTCTCGGCGCAGCGCGCCTCCGGCGTGGCGCGGGTGAGCTATGACGGCAAGACCGTAGAGTATCGCAGCGTGGCCGAGATCGACCGGGCGATCGAGGCGCTGGACCGTGAGATTGCTGCGGCGGAGGGCCGGCGGATCGTGCGGCAACTGCGCGTGACGACCACGAAGGGGCTGTGATCCATGGGGCTGTTCGACCGGTTTCGACGCCAGTCTGCTGGCGGCCCCGCGTCCTCCGGGCTTACGCGGCTCCCCCGGAGCCACGGTCCCTCCGGACTGCGCGCCCGTCTCGAGGGCGCGATGTCGCGGCGGCGGCTGCGCGGCTGGAACCCGCCGCTGGAGAACGTCAACGCGCTGGTTGCCTCGGGAGGCCCGAAACTGCTGGCGCGGGCGCGCGAACTGGTGGTCACCAATGGCTATGCGGCCAATGCCTGCGAGGCCTTCGCCGCCAATCTCGTGGGCGACGGCATCAAGCCCTCGTCGCTGATCGAGGACGCGGAAGAGCGCGACCGGGTCCAGCGGCTCTGGCTCGCCTGGACCGACGAGGCGGATGCCGACGGGCTGACCGATTTCTACGGGCTGCAGGCCATGGTGGCGCGGGAGATGTTCGTCGCCGGCGAGTGCTTCGTGCGGCTGCGCCCGCGCCGGGCCGGCGACGGGCTGCTGGTCCCGCTGCAGCTACAGCTTCTCCAGTCCGAGATGCTTCCCTTCGAGAAGACCGAGACCGCGGCAGGCGGCAACCGCATCCGCTGCGGGATCGAGTTCGATGCCATTGGAAGGCGGGTGGCGTACCACTTCCGTCGCAGCCATCCCGGCGACAGCACGGATCGGCGCGTGGCGGTCCCCGAGACGGTGCGCGTGCCTGCGGCGGATGTGCTGCATGTCTACCGTCCGCTCGACGCCGGGCAGATCAGGGGCCTGCCGCATGTGGCGCCGGCGATGGTGCGGCTGTTCCTGCTCGATCAGTACGACGATGCCGAGCTCGACCGGAAGAAGACCGCGGCGATGTTCGCAGGCTTCATCACCAAGACCGCGCCGGAAGAGCCGATGATGGGCACGGAGGAGCCAGACCCCGACGGCGCGACCATCGCCAGCCTCGAGCCCGGCACCCTGCAGGTGCTGCTGCCCGGCGAGGACGTGAAGTTCTCGGCGCCTGCGGATGTCGGCAGCAGCTACGAGGCGTTCCAGTACCGGACGCTGCTCGGCGTCTCCGCCTCGCTGGGGCTGCCATACCACTTGGTGACCGGCGATGTGCGCCAGGCCAACTATTCGAGCCTGCGCGCGGAACTCGTGGAGTTTCGCAGGCGGGTGCAACAGCTGCAGCACGGGGTGATCGCGCACCAGCTCTGCCGCCCGGTCTGGGCGCGCTGGCTGGAGACCGCAAGGCTGGCGGGCCGGCTGGATCTGCCCGACCCGGCGGCTGCACGCATGGTGCAGTGGATCCCGCCCCGCTGGGACTGGGTTGATCCCCTGAAGGACATCCAGGCGCAGGTGCTGGCGATGGAGGCTGGCATCACCTCGCGGCGCAAGGTGGTCGAGGCCACCGGCTACGATGTCGAGGAAGTGGATCGCGAGAACGCCACGGACACCGCGCGCGCCGCGAAACTGGGCCTCAGCTACCGCACCAGCCCGGGCGAGACGCAGGGCGCCCGCGCGACCCCGGCGACGCGGCCCGATCCGGGCGACGGGGCGGATGGCTACAGCCGAGACGAAGGGGCGGCAGCGGGCCCCGCGACCGAACAGGAGTGACATGATGAAGAGCTGGTACACGATCCGCGCCCGCGATGGCGGGGCGGAAGTGCTGATCTATGACGAGATCGGTGCCTATGGCATCTCGGCAAAGGGGTTCCTCGCCGAGCTGGGCGCGCTGCCCGAGGGGGCGGCAATCGACCTGCGGCTCAACAGCCCCGGCGGTTCGGTATTCGACGCCGTCGCCATCCACAACGCGTTGAGCCGCCATGGCGGTACGGTCACCGTCTGGATCGACGGGATCGCCGCCTCGGCGGCCTCCTACGTCGCCATGGCGGGCGACGCGATCGTCATGCCCGAGAATGCCTTCCTGATGATCCACGATCCGTCGGGCCTCGTGATGGGCACCGCGGCGGACATGCGCGAGATGGCCGGCACGCTCGACAAGATCGGGGCCGCCATGACGCGCGGCTATGCCGCCCGCTCCGGCAAGCCGGAGGACAAAATCGCGGCGCTGATGGCCGCGGAGACCTGGTTCTCGGCCGCCGAGGCACTGGAGGCGGGGCTTGCCACGCAGTTGGCGGAACCCGTGCGCATCGCTGCCAGCTTCGACATCGCCCGCTTCCGGAACGCGCCGCCCGAACTGGTGGAGGCGGTCGAGGGTGAGGCGGAAGCGTCGAACCAGACCGCCGATTCGGACGACGCTGCGACGGGACCTGACATCGTTGACGACACCAACGATGTCGCGCCGGCGTCCGAGCCTGCGCCTCAGCCCGCAGCCGACGACCCTGGTGGTGATGAGACCGGTGCAGAAGCCGACACGGCCTCCACCACGCCGACTCCCGACCCCGCGGCCATCCGGGCCGAGGCCATCGGCCATGCCCGGGCCGTTGTCGATCTCTGCCGCCTCGCGGGCCAGCCGGAGATGGCCGGGCGGTTCCTCGAGGCGGACGCCAGCCTTGACGCGGTGCGTGCTGCGCTGCTGGACGCGCGCGCCGAGACAGCGCCGGAGATCACGCCCCATCACCCGCAACCCGGGCGCAGCGCCACGACCCGCCCCTGGGGCGACGTCATCGCCCGCACCTTCAAGCTCAAGGGATAAGACATCATGACCACATTCACCGAAGGCACGCATCCCGGCGGCTTCCTCGTCTGGGAAGCCTTCCGCGACTATACCCGCGAGACGATCACCGTCGCCTCCGGCACGCTTGCCCCCGGCACCGTGCTGGGCCGGATCACCGCCTCGGGCAAATACGCCGCCCACGACCCCAATGCCACCGACGGCACCGAGACCGCCGTCGCCGTGCTCTGGGGCAAGGCCGATGCGAGCGGCGGCGATGCGCCGGCCGTCGCGGTGGTCCGCGGCCCTGCCATCGTCAACCGGCACGACCTCGTCTTCGCGGGCACGCCCAGCGAGGCCGAGATCACGGCCGCTCATACGGCGCTCCTCGCCGCGGGCATCCTCGTCCGCTGACCGCGCGCCCACACCATCCCTGATCCGGAGGCATTCCCATGGCGACCATGGACATTTTCGACGCCGATGCATTCACCATCATCGAGCTCACCCGCGCGCTCGAGAACATCCCCTACAAGCCCGCCATCCTGTCGGGCGCGAACCTCTTCGGCGCTCGCGGCGTGCGCGCGCGCACCGTGATGATCGAGAGCCGCGACGGCACGCTGTCGCTGATCCCGTTCTCGGAGCGCGGCTCGGCCTACGAGCAACAGGTGCCCGAACGTCGCGAGATGCGGGCCTTTGTCTGCCGTCAGTTCAAGAAGCAGGACGTGCTCTGGGCCTCGGAAATCCAGTCCATCCGCGACTTCGGCTCCGAGACCGCGGTGCAACAGGTCCAGGCGGAGGTGGCGCGCAAGCTGGGCCGGCTGCGGAACGACGCCGAGGCCACGTTCGAGTTCCACCTCTTCAACGGCATCCAGGGCGTGGTGAAAGACCCCAGGGACGGCGCGACGGTCATCGACTACAACGCGGAGTTCGGCATCACGCCCGCGGCGGAGGTGGACTTCGATCTCGACAATGCGACACCTGCCTCGGGTGCGTTGCGCAAGCGCTGCCAGGCGCTGATCGAGAGCGTCGAGGACAGCCTTGGCGGTCTTGCCGCCGGCCAGGTGCAGGTCCGCGCCGAATGCGGCTCGGCCTTCTTCGCCGATCTGGTGGCCCACAAGGAAGTGCGCGAGACCTATCTCAACACCGCCGCGGCGGCCGATCTGCGCGGGCGCGTGGGCGAGGAGGTGAGCTTCGGCGGCATCACCTTCCGGCGCTACCGCGGGGGCCTCGGCTTCGGCGTGCCCACCGACAAGGCCTACTTCTATCCCGAGGGTGTCGAGGGGCTCTTCGAAATCTACTACGCCCCTGCCGACACCTTCGAGACGGTCAATACCGTGGGCCTGCCGCTCTACGCCCGCATGATCCCGGACCGTGACCGTGATGAATGGGTACGCCTCGAGATCGAGTCCAACCCGCTGCCGATCTGCACCCGCCCGCAGGTGCTGCGCAGCGCACGGCGGACCTGATGGGTCACATCGTGACTTCGTACCGCTCGCGAAGGTTTTCGAGGTGCCGGGCCAACCAGTCAGCAGGCCCAGTATTCTGCCATGCTCGCCAGATCTCGGGATAACTCATCGCCTCGAAACTAGGCCCGGACCCCGCCACACGGTCTGCGAAGGCTGCGATCTCCTGCCGATGATCTGCAAAGAGTGGGTCGACATCCGGGTTGGCAGGTTCCCAGTACAGGTAGAGGAGCGTCACTGGGCGGCCGCCGAAGGTTCGGGTGAGGCCGAAGGCATGCTTGATCAGCTGCGCGGCGTCCAGCCAACGATACGTGTCAGGATGATCCATCAGGCGCAGCATCTCATGGAAATAGCCTTGTTCGCGTCGTTCGTCGCGGATCTGCTCGGCATATGCGGGCGAGAATGCAGCGCGGTGGGTCGAGAGGTATTCCGTCAGCTTGGATTCGATCCCGACCACGCGCTTCGGCCCGGAGATCAGCAGATCGAGGTTCGGTGCTCGGCCGCCGCGCAGGCCGGTCGGGCACTTTTGCTCGAAGGCAAGCGTCTCGAACGCGCTAACGTTGGGTAGCGCCAGATCGGTTAGACGCTGCCGGAATGGTGCAAAGCAGTTCACTGCGAGCGCCGATGACGAATGCACGGCGCGAAACTTGGTCTGCAATTCGTTGCCGTCCCCTGCGCTGAGATCAGCTTCGAAATTCTCGACTGCGACCAGCGGCAAAAGGATGTCGCGAAAGTCGGCAGCGTAGCCTTTGTCGTCAAGCGCCACTCCGGGGCAACTGCGAGAAAAGGCGTCATGGAGGGCCGTGAGTGCCCTGTTTCGGGTCGGGCCAACGGAAATGGATTTTTGAGACATGAAAGCAGTATAGACGTGTCCAGCATCTTTGCATCTGCAATCGGGGCTCTGTTCGAAGATCCGAACGTCGCGCGCGACGCCGTCTACACGGCCGCGGGCGGTGTACCCGTCCTCGTCCGGGCGGTGACCCGCCGCGCGGACGACATCACCGGCTTCGGCGACGCGCGCATCTGGTCGGAAACCACGCGTGTCGATCTGCGCGTGGCCGAGATGCCTCAGCCCCGTCCCGGCGATCGCATCGAGGTGGATAACGAAGCCTTTCTCATTCAGGGCGAGCCAATCCGCGATCGTGAGCGGCTGGTCTGGACCGTGGATTTGCGCCCGGCATAGAAACCATGAAGCTGAAGCTCGACGTCACGCCCGATCTGGTCGCCATGATGGCCGCCGAGATCAAGGCGGGCGAAAAGGCCGTGTCCGCCGCCACGCGCGAGGCCGGGACCACTCTCAAGTCGGCCTGGCGCGGCCAGATCACCGGTGCGGGGCTCGGCCAGCGGCTCGCGCGCACGATCCGCTCGGAGCAGTACCCGAAGGGCAAACCCAGCCTGAACGCAGCTGCACTGGTCTGGTCGAAGGCGCCCGCCATCGTCGGTGCCCACGATACCGGCCCGCTGATCCGCTCGAAGACTGGCTTCTGGCTCGCGATCCCGACGCCCGCCGCCGGACGGGGCCTGCGCGGCGGCAGGATCACGCCGGGCGAATGGGAGCGCCGGCGCGGCCTGCGCCTGCGCTTCGTTTATCGCCGCCGCGGCCCGAGCCTGCTCGTCGCCGACCGCGCCCGGATCAACAAGCGCGGCACGGCGGTGGCTTCCCGCGCGAAGACCGGCCGCAACCAGGTCACCGCGCCGATCTTCCTGCTCGTCCCGCAGGTCAAGCTGCCAAAGCGGCTGGACCTCGACCGGGATGCGGAGCGTGCGCTCGATAGTGTGCCGGGGCTGATTGTTGCGAACTGGTTGGAGGGGAGGCTTGGTTGAATCTCCCCCACGGAGTAAGCTGAGCGAAGGAGCTAAGACGATCGGGGGTGTCCAATATATGGAATTACACCGCCTTGACTCATAAGAGGGTTTGTTTTGGAAACGTTTAATGCGGCTTGGACTGAGTTTGCCAACGCAACACTTCTTGGAAAGATAGGGGTTGTTGCGGCAATTATTGGTGTAATCACGCCGATCGTAGCATTCGCTGCTTGGCTGACTCGGCGCATTACCATTCGCGATTTGTCGCTTGCACGAAGAAGAATAGATGTCCTCGAGCATCAAGTCGATCTTGAGCGAAAAGAGAAAGATCTGAAATCGCAAAAAGTCGAGGAATTACAGAAACGACTTGAATACGAGTCGCCTATTCAAATTCTCTCAGCGGCAAACAAGGAACTCGCGCCTGAACACAATAATCAAGTCCGTGCCGTGAGGATTATTGAAGAGGGGTTTTTGAGAGTATTTCAACCGGCTTATGAAATGTGCCTGAGGCTTGCAACTCATTGCGGATCGTTTGCGCAAATCGACAACTCACTCGCTAGGCCTGCTTGGTATTTTTCGGGGATCGCATTGGCCATAAAAGATGGCGATGATGTCAGATTTATTCGTGACGGCATTAGGGAGCTGGATGCTCGAATTGCAGAAGAATCTGGCCAGTTTGATCCTACAGCGCCCGAATGGAATGAGTACGAGTTTCTGCCAAATCTATCCCGAGCAAACGAAGTGAGACCGTTACTGAGAAGTTTCAACGACAAAATTTCCAAACTTGTGAGGGAGCACAAGCTTTTCGAAGCAATGCGACTTGTGTCACGAGCAGGGTACATCGCGAGAGTATCCCTGCCGCCTACGGATAGATATTTAGTAGTTACGCAAGCCAATGCAATAGGAGTGCTTATTGGAATTGGATCATTTAAGGAAGCGGCTTCACTTGCGGGGGAAGTGCTATCGCTGATGCGGGGATCCAGAGACCCGATCTATCCCGAAGAGAGCATGGAAGTTCTGCAAGTTCGCCACCTCTATGCGGCTGCGATGGCAAAATCTGGAGACGCCGCCGCAGCGACCAGAGAAGCGAAGGAAACGGCGGATATTCTTGAAAAGGTACATGGTCCTGAGGAATTCATCACCATTGCAACCCGATCCATAGAGACGAACGCAGAGGCAATGGGAAAGCCCGACACACCGAGTATGCACTTTTCGAATCAAGGGGCATCCGTCGTTTCTGGAGGTTATGAGAGAGATGTTGCAATAGAAGTTACTCACCACTTGGATCGCATCCTTGGTCAAGATCATCCGGTAACGAAGGATGCACGAGACGTCGCAGAGAGAGAAGAAAAGAAATAGGTCTCTGTTTAAAGTGCGCCAGAGTTTATATTATCGGACACTCTGAGTTGTGATAAATGCCCACCCTACGCGAAACCATCCTTGCCGCGCTGCACGCGCGGCTCTCGACGCCCCATATGACAGCCCTGCGCGGCGAGGTGCTGCCCGAGCGCGTTCCGGCCGAAGGTCTGCTGATCCTGCGCGACGGCGAACCGGGCGAGCCGGACGTGACGCTCTCGCCGCTGACCTACCACTACCAGCACCGCGCCGAGATCGAGGCGGTCGTGCAGGGCGGCGACCGTGACACGGCCTTTGACGCGCTCTGCGCCAGCATCGGCACGGCGCTCGCGGCCGACCGGACACTGGGCGGGCTCTGCGACTGGATCGAGGCGGAAGCACCTCGGCCCGTCGATCTACCAATCGAGGGCGCGGCCAGCCTGAAGGCGGCCGTGATCCCGGTGGTGCTGCACTACTCGACGTCCGATCCGCTGTCCGGCTGAGTGTGACCGACCCCGCAGGTCTGCGGAGTCGCTCGCGACCTCGCCCTGAATGTCAGGCTGCTTCTTTTTCCCAGTCGCCTGCGGACAGGGCCTGGCACAAGTCCCTGATGGCCGTCTCCGACATGCGCGCCGGTTCGAAGCGGTCGTCGATCAGGTAGCGCGACATGATCTCTTCCTTGATGCGGGAGGCATTGATCAGATGCATGCTCCACTCGAGGAAAGAGCGGGCTTCGACATCCCCGGCCGAGATGATCCGGATATCCCGGTGGCGATCGTCCTGCATGATCCGCATGAAACAAGCAGCGACCCTCGACCGGTCACCTTCCAGAAGCTGCATGAAGCTCCGTTCGCCCACGATCAATGCACCGGTGATGCCGTCGCGCTCGTTGTTGGCGCGGGATTTCTGAAGAATCCGGTCAACCGCCTCGATGGCGAGGCCGTCATGGGTCGATGCGTAGATGAGCCGGGCAAGTTGCATGGTCGTTCCTTTGCGCGAGGCAGAACCAGCGAAGGCAGGAGCATCGTAGCGGCTTCGTGAAGTCCGACACAAGGGGAGACGAGGCGGGCACCACTGATCAGCGGCGGATGGCCGGGAATCCCGTCGTGCCGTCACGAATGCGACCGGGACGTCCCGGCCTTTGAACTCATGAGATCGAGGAGACCACGATGGCACGCGCATATGGCTCGCGGGCGCGGATGGCGCTTGCGTTCGAGACCACGTACGGCACGGCGCCCGTGAGCGGCTTCACGCGGATGCCGTTCGCCAGCACGACGCTGGGGGCCGAGCAGCCGCTGATCGACAACGAGCTTCTGGGCTACGGCCGCGACCCGCTGGCGCCCATCAAGGACGCGATCACGGCCGATGGCGACGTGGTGATCCCGATCGACGCGGCGCATTTCGGGGTCTGGCTCAAGGCGGCGTTCGGCGCGCCGGTCACCACCGGCACGGCACCGGGCCCGTTCACGCATGTGTTCACCTCCGGGGCCTACGAGCTTCCGAGCATGGCGATCGAGACCGGCATGCCGGAAGTGCCGCGCTTTGCCATGTATACCGGTTGCCGTCTCGACAGCCTCTCGTGGCAGATGCAGCGCAGCGGCCAGCTGCAGGCCACCGCGAGCCTCGTCGCGCAGGGCGAGAGCCGCGCGGGCACGGCGCAGAGCGGCACGGTGGCGACGCTCCCGCTGAAGCGCTTCGGCAACTTCAACGGGCAGGTCACGCGCAACGGGAGCGCGCTCGGCAACCTCGTCTCGGCCCAGGTCACTTACACCAACAATCTCGACCGCATCGAGACCATCCGCTCGGATGGCCGGATCGACGGGGCCGACCCGACCATCGCCGCGCTCACGGGCCAG
>NZ_JBSXOE010000022.1:0-56725 GCF_056859295.1 Roseovarius sp. B-10
GAAAACTTTTGCGCCCGGCAAGCCGGCGGCTGCGCCGTCCCTGACCCGGGCAGATTCGGAAACCAGGCATTCGGCCATGCCCCCACACTCACGTGGTGGCCTTGGAACCGAACACTGGAGACCAGACATGGCTTACGACAACGCGAACACCTACGAGACCATCGAGCTTTTCGGGCTGACGGAAAAGGACGCTCAGCTCCCGATCCCGGAGGATCACGTCCTGACCGACCACATCATCCGCGAGAGCTTCGAGGCTTTGCTCGGGCAGCTGCGCGGGACCGGGCTTGAAGCAGAGATCGAACCGCTGGCCCATGGGCTCGCGACGATCCTGCAGCGCCGCAAGGTGGCGCTTGGCAAGGAGGTCGACCGCACCGCCGACAAGATCGGCGCGCTGGCAAAATCCCACGACGGATCGGAGATCGCCGAGACCGCGCTCGAAGAGGCGCAGGCGCGCTTTCTGAAGTTGCGCGAGATTGTCGGCGCCATCGAGGTGATGAGCGAGGCAGCGGCGGAATGCTACGAGATCGAGACCGGTCACGCCTTCATCCCGGCAGCCGGGTCGCGCGCAAGCGTCCGGGCGCAAGAGACCGGGGCGGTCTTCGAGGCACGGCAGCTCCTCGAACAGCACGACCGCGAAACCGCCGAGAAGTCGAAAGTCGAGGGGGTGCCCCTGATCGTCTCAGGCGCCACCGACTGGACCGATGTCGATGTGATCTTCAACACGCTCGACAAGGTTCGCGAACGGATCAAGCAGAACCGCAACCAGGAGATCTTCCTCTGCCACAAAGGTGGCAAGCATGGGGCGGAGATGATTGCGGCTCGGTGGGCCCGGGCACGCGGGATAGCACAAGCGCGCTTCGATCCGCGCTGGTCCGCGCATGGGCGGGCGGCACCGTTCAAGTGCAACGATGAGATGCTGGACGACAAGTTCGCGGCGACGGGGGTTGTACTCTTCGGCGGCAACGGTGTGGCGCTGAACCTCGGGCAGAAGGCAGAGGCAAAAGGTCTGACGGTCATGCGGGTTGCGGACCCGGCGAAGAAGACTGCGGAGACATGAATTGAGAGGGTCGCCTTTGGGCGGCCCTTTTTCCTTTTCTCATCGGCGTAACGGTGCCACAAAAACCTTATGCCTAGCAATTTTATGTTTTGATAGGTATATGCGTGCCAAGCAAAACTTGGAAATGATTGGCATGACCCCACTCAGCAGCATCGCGATGAGCGCCTATACCGATCTGGTGCGGCTCCTGAAGGACGACGCCCTGTCCGGTGTCGAGGGCAAACCAACGCTCAAAGAGCGCGGCGACAAAGCCTATTGGTACGCTGCCCGCCGTGTCGGAACCGAGATGCGGTTCATCTATATCGGCGAAGACAGTGACGAGACGCGCGCGCGCATAGACCGGATCGAAGAGCTGCGCGCGACTGCCAAGGAGCGGCAGGCAGAGCGGTCGCGGCTCGTTCGACTTCTGCGGGCCGAAGGCATGACACCGACCGACCGGGCAACGGGTTCCATCCTGTCGGCCATGGCCGCAGCCGGAACCTTCCGGTTGGGCGGCACCATTGTCGGGACGAACGCGTTCCGGCTCTATGAGGGCGAGCTTGGTGTTCGTTTGCCCTTAGGGGGCATGGCCAATACCGGCGACATCGACATCGCCCAGTTCGAAAAGCTCAGCGTGGCCCTGAAGGATCAGGTCGACCCGGGTCTGGCCGAGACCTTTTCGGCGCTCAAGTTTGATCCCTTACCGGCTCTAGACCAAGGCCGGACCTGGCGATGGGCGCAAGGCGGCAGCGGCCAGTTGGTCGAGTTTCTCACGCCGGCCTTCGGAGATGAGAGCATCCGTGATTTGCCAGCATTAGGCGTGAACGCCCAAGGATTGAACTATCTTAACTTCCTGATTGCCGAGCCGATCCATGCGGCGGCGATCTATCGATCCGGCATACTCGTGCAGGTCCCGCGTCCAGAGCGCTATGCGATCCACAAACTGATCATCGCTGATCGGCGGCGGGACGGGGCCGGCAGCCTCAAGTCGGCCAAGGATCGAGAGCAGGCGGCCTTCCTGATCGAAGCGATGGCCGAGGACCGCCCTGATGATCTGGCCGGCGCCTATGCCGCTGCTCTGGAGGTCGGTCCGCGCTGGCGCGAGCACATCGGCAACTCGCTGAAGCGGATGCCTGAGACGAAACTAATCCTCGACGGGTTGGGAGTGTGATTGCCGCAACGGGGTCGCGCTGAACCTCGGGCAGAAGGCGGAAGCGAAAGGCTTGACGGTCATGCGGGTAGCGGACCCGGCGAAGAAGACTGCGCAAGATTGAAGAGAGGGGGTCGCGCTTGGCGCGGCCCTTTCGTCATGTGTCATGGTGCGTACGATCGGTCACACTTGATCGGCAGCTCACGGCGTTCAGCACCGTCATCCCTCTACCCAGCCCGTCAGAGTTCGGCCCATCCGCATCGATACGGGCTGGGGATGGTGCGCACCTCGCACATCGTCAGCAGCGCAAGACGCGAGGGGTCGAGGCGTCGCGCTTGAGGCTGAAGCCTTGCGAGTCCCTCGGGTGGTGTTTCGGAACATCGCATCCACGTGGGCGGGCTCCGTCAGCATCCCGGCCAGGCTCGGCGGGACGCGGACGCGGATGGTGGCGGCTGCGTGATGGCAAGGGTCATTCGGGTCTCTCCTTTTTGCTCATAGATGTGGATCGCACGGGGTCGGCCCAATCGTGCCCTCAGCTCACGCTTCGGCAAGCACAAATACGGCTTCCACGGCGGAGCCGCGGACCCTCCGCATTTGCGCTTGCGACCGGGCCTCTTGCCCCCGTGCTGTGAGATCCCCATCGCAACAAGGAGTAACTCAAATGACCAACCACTACGTCGCCACCGTCCCCGTCAAGTTCACCGATACCGATGGCCAGGAGCGCACCCGTTTTCAGCGCGTGGGCGCGATGTTCCGCAACACCCGCAACGGGGACGGCTCGGAGTTCTTCAGCCTCAAGCTCGACTTCCCGGTCGCGGTCTCGGAGCTGGTGATGTTCCCGCCGAGCGCAAAGGACCCTCAGGACTAAATCCTCTGACGAGGATGGGCCGCCCCCGGGCGGCCCGATCCCTGTTCCAGGGATGCCGTCACTGGCGCGGGTGATCGCCGACAGCGACCTCCCCTTGGTGCCGGTCACCGCGCGCTCAAAGGACGATCGCCGCTCGGAATAGTCTGGCCGCGACAGACCGGCCAGTCAGCCTCAAGGGGGCCATCCACAAAAACCTATCGGCCAGGGCCTCCCGGTTTTTGCGGCAGAGATTTGGCAAGCCAAATCTGGCCCTCCTTGACCCTGCCTGTCCGCCCTGTCGGTGGGGTTTGCGCCCGCCCACGGTTCCGTTCGAACACATGCGTGTTCGTCCAGACCCTCGGGCGGTGCTGGAGAAGGGGACCCCTAGGACAGGTGGGTCGCCCCGGTGGTGAGGGCGGCAGAGCCGCGTCCCTGCGGGCCGCGGCGTGAAGCGGACACCAAGGCTGCCTGAGACTGAATGCAACATAAGTATATAATTGACAGATGGGTATAGTATCGTAAGGTAGGGGCAGCCTTGGTGGAAGGTGGCAGGAAATAGGGGGTCTTTCTTCGCATGTCGCGCTCAAAACGCCTCATCGATGCGGAGCGCATGGAGATCGTTCGCGAAGCTGCGGAAGGCGTTTCCACTTCAGTACTGGCGGAACGGTTTGGCGTGTCGGTGCGGGCGATTCAGTACACGCTCAAGACAGATGCCGAGCGACAGGCAGATGCCGCGATCCCGGTCTCCGCGGTCAGTGTGAAGGTGACCACCGCGGAGCTTGCGGCGCTCGACGCGGTGCTGGCGAAGGCGGGGATCGAGAGCCGGGCCGAGGGGCTCAGGCGGCTCATTCAGGCGGCAGGCGGGGTGTTCGTTCCGGACGCGCAGATGGCAGCAGAGATGGCGCGCTACCGCGCCTCTCTGCATGAGGTCGGCAATGGGGTCGCGCAGATCGCCAAGCAGATGACGCATGCTAACCGACGGGGGCAGGGGGCCGTGGGGGGCACGAGTGCCGAGTTCACTGAATTGCGCCTCGCGCAGATGCGCGGGCTGGCGCGGTTCATTCTGGATTCTGCTGACGAGATCGACCTGCTCTTGCGCCGCCGTCGCGATGGGATGCAGCTGCAGGCCACGGCCGCGCTGAGGGAGTTTGCCCATGCGGCTGAATGATGCCGTAGATGCTGTCACGGGTGAGGTCTTCCGGGATGGCTGGAGCCGGATCCGGGGCTCGATGCAGGGGCTGCACGTGGCCAAGCAGACCCAGCTCATGCGCGCGGCAGCAGGGCATCGGCCAGCGGTCTTCAAGGCGATCCGGGGCGGGGGCACGCATACCAAATCGCAGCTCGCAAACCAGCTCGATTACCTCACCACCAAGTCCACCCATATCGTCGACTCGAGCGGGTTCCTCGATGGCAAGGCAAAGCTCGAGGGGGGCGACATCAAGGATCTGACCGAGCGCTTTGCCAAACGGTGGGATGCGGGCTTCAAGCCCAAGCTGGGCCAGACGACCCATATGCTCATGTCCTTCCCCATCGGCACGCGCGGGGAAGATGTGCGCGACATCGCGACGGACGTGGCCGAGCGGTTCTTCCAGACCGATGCGGGGCATTTCGACTACATCATCGCGGTGCATGAGGACCGTGATCACCCGCATGCGCATCTGGTTCTGAACCGCCGCTCGCAAGAAGGCGAGTTCTTCTTCCTCGGGCGCAACCATCGCTTCAACTATGACGACTTCCGTCTCGCCATGGTCGAAGAGGCTGAAAAGTATGGCGTGCGGCTGGAGGCCACGCGCCGGGTGGATCGCGGGGTTGTGCATTACCCAGCCCGAACCAGCGAGGTTTATGCGGCGAAAGAAGAGGGGCGCGCACCCCGCGAGCGGGAACGTGTGGGGGCCGACCTGACCCGGACGCTGGCGGAGATCGCCAACACCAGAACCGTCTACCATTCGCTTGCCGCGGAGGCCTCCCGGGAGGCCCGGGAAGACATCGCCGCGGCACTCTTCCGCGCGGGCGAGGTGCTGGCGCATGGCGGGCAGGTGGACCGAACAGGAGATGTGTATATGGCCGAGGATCAAAGTTTCGAGGATCTGAGAAGCCTCTATGCGGAAAAGCTCGCGCGGGTGCAGGGCATGATCGCCGAGAAGTCTGACGCGGAACGTCCCGTGCTGGAAAAACGCCTCATCGAGATCCAGACGCAGGTCCAGCACATGCAACCCTTGGGGCTGCGCTCGGGCTCTTTGTCAGATGCGCCCTCGGAGGGTGGGATCTATTCCGAGGCTAATATCGACACCAATCAGCTCGAACGTCTGGCCGCGCCTGACCTGAGATCGCGCATTGACGTAGCACTACGGGGCACCGGGATCAGCACATCGGAAGTGGTGGCCCGGATCGAGACGGGCGCCTCAAATGCAGCGCTTGAGCATCAATGGATCGCAGATGATCTCTCCAAGGTGGCCGAGGCGCGCGATCTGAACCTCGAACGCCGCGCTGATCTGGAACAGGCGCGCGACATTCTCAACGATGTGCATGTCGCGCTTGGCACGCTCTTGGAACGGGAGAACGTGCTGCGCCGGGATGGCGTCATGGAAGCGGAACCGGTCAGCGAGCGGTTCCATTATCACCGGGACGCGGTCCGGGCGATGGAAGGGACAATCCGTCAGGAGATGCGCGCGGACGGCCTGACAGCGCAGCAGATCGAGGACCGGGACTGGGAGGTTGTCTCACGGACGGAGCGCCGGATCGAGACGGAGCAGCGCGCGTATCTCGAGGCACACCCGGACCTGCTCGCACGCCCAGGCGATGTGATCGACCGGTCTGAGCCCTACAGGGAGACCATCACCGATGCGGCCCGCGCCAGCGAGATCGTCCGCGAGGTCGACCGGGTCATGGAGGGACGCGACGTCCGCACGCCTGTTGCAGATGCTGTCACGGATGAATTCAGCACGCGCTATCCGGACATGCCGTCCCACCTTGCCCGTGGGCTCGGCGCGACCTATGCGGCCGTCGTCGAGATACGGGACACGGAGGCCATCAATCAGATCCGCCGCGAAAACGAGTTGCGCGAGGGGCTTGGGGTTGGCACGCGCGACGACATCCTTGCAACCCGCGATGAAACCGCGCCGCAGTCTGACCGTACCGACCGCCTCGCAGAGGAGATTGCGCGTGTCCTGGACCATGAACGGGCGGGGGAGTTGTCCGCGCCCTTCGAGACCGAGGCGGAGCGGGACGCTTTCCGCGGCGAGATCGCGCGGGTGCTGGATGACCGCCAACTCGCCCGGCTCACATCCGGCGATGCCGATGCGCTGGAAAAGGTTCTCGAGGACCGCCTCGACCGGCTCTATGTCGCCAAGGTCTACCTGCAATCCGATGCCGCGACGGCCAACACGGAGGCCTTGCGCCAGGTGGTCGATGATCTTGCCGATACCGAATACGAAAAACACCGCACCACAGACGTGGATGGCGAGACCGAACGGGGTCAGGTCCATTGAGCGCCTCCATGGGAAAAGTGCGGATCGCAACAGGGGTCTTTCTGGTAACGCTGGTGACCGGGGCCATGGGCTATACCATCGCCTCGGCGGTGCTGACCTACCAGGATCTTGGGTTTGGGGCCGAGATCGACTTTGCCTATATCGCGCAGAACTATCCGGCGATCCTCGATCGCCGCCCGGAGGACGCCCAACTCATCCATCTGATCATCGGCAGCTTCGCCGCCGCCGGCCTGATGCTGAGCCTCGCCCTCTCGGGGTCCGCCCTCACACGCTTTGGCCAGACCCATTGGCAGACCGCGCGCGAGATGAAGGCCAATGGGTTTTTCGGGGCGCCCGGGACCGGGTTCATCCTCGGCAAGCTGGGGCCGCCGGGCTCCCGCGCCAACTACATCTGCTCCAAGGTTTTCCCTCACGCGCTGATCGTGGCCCCCACGGGCCGTGGCAAAACCACGGGCTTTGTCATTCCGAACCTGCTAACCTGGCAAGGCTCCGCCGTGACGCTCGATGTGAAGGGCGAGTGTTTCGAGGCAACGGCCCGGCACCGTGCAGCCCAAGGCGACAAGGTCTATCGCTTTGCCCCCACAGATTGGGAGGGCAAGCGCACGCATCGCTATAATCCGCTCCTGCGCATCTTCGAGCTGAAAGATCCCGCGCGCCAGCAGATGGAATTGCAGCTCCTGGCGACGCTCTTCCTGCAGAGCGACAACGACCGGGTGCAGGGCCTCCTCAAAGGCGGGATCGATCTCTTCGTGGCGGCAGGCCTGCTGGCCTTCCAGCGCAAGCGCCCGACCTTGGGCGAGATCTACCGCATCGCGGCCTCGGGCGGGAACAAGCAGAAGGAATACTTCGCGCGCGGCCATGAGGTGGACAACAGGGCCGCCAAGTTGATCTTCACGCGGCTGGCCTCGACCAACAACGATACGCTGACCTCTTACGTCTCGCTCCTGATGACCTCCGGGCTCGATCAATGGCAGAACCCGGCCATCGACGAGGCGACGGCGGTGTCGGACTTTGATTTCCGCACGATCCGCAAGAAGCCCTTCTCGGTCTATCTCGTCGTCCAGCCGCTGATGGTGAAGCCGCTCGCGCCGCTGATCCGTCTGTTCTTTTCCGATCTGCTCTCCGCCATGCAGGAGAAGGACCCAGGACCGGATGAGCCGTGGCCCGTGATGATCATGCTCGACGAGTTCAATCGGTTGGGCAAAATGCCCATCGTGATCGAGAGCATCGAGACCCTGCGCACCTATCGCGGTCATCTGGCGGTGGTCACCCAGACCATCCCCGCCCTCGATGAAATCTATGGCGAAAACACCCGCCGCGCGCTGCAGGGCAACGCCGGCGTGAAGCTCTACCTGACGCCCTCTGATGAAAAAACCGTCGAGGAGCTGAGCAAGGCGGTCGGCAAGACCACGAAGACGGTCATCACGCGCTCTCAGTCCATTGGCAAAAACCCCTTTGAAGGCCGCAGCCAATCCACGCGGACTGAAGAAAGCTCGTTGTTGCCTGAAGATGAAGCGCGCCGCCTGCCGCTCGACGAGATCGTCATGGTGATCGATGCGCAAATGCCGGTCCGCGCAAAGCGGATCCAATATTTTGACGATCGGCTGTTCAAGGCGATCCATGATGCGCAGACGGGGGAGTTGCCGTTTCCGGAGCCGGGAGGAGGTGGGTCGCAGGGCACGCTGCCGCTGAGTGTGCGCGCCATGCCGATGGCTCCGCCTTCGAACGGACCAGTTGGGTCTGACGCCGTTGTGGAGACCACACGCCAAGATGCTGGCAGTCAAACGTCAGGGCAAACCGACGTCGCCCCAAAAAAGACCGCGCCTGTCGTTCAAGCCGTTATCGCCGAGGAACAGCGGCAAATGGAGATGGATTTTGGGAGCCAGGTTGCGGATGCTGAAGCTGAGAGCGTCGTTGATGAAGTGCAGATGCGCTCCGCTCTCGATGGCTTGGACGAGATGGAAGCGATGTTGCGAGAGGGGGATGGCGAAAAGCTTGTTGCTCGATAGGGTGGCGGGGATGGTATGTGGGTCGGGCAGGTCGGAAAGCAGTCCTTCGCTTCGCACACGAACCGGTCGGCCGTCCGGTCTAGATTGCCGCCATTCGCTGCATGGAGTCACATTTAGGGATCATGCAGCCCGAAGCTGATCTGTTTTAGCCGCAAAAATTGTAATACTCTCGCCTTTGGTGCTGCATCATATTCAGTGGAAGGACTGTTGTGACCGAAGCGAAAGATGAACCTCTCTCGCCAACCGTGACGAAGGTCCTTGATGCGTATCTCGAAACGCTCAAGGGAGATAGTGATATCGATGATGTCGCCGCCGGACGGCTTGTTGATCTGCTGCGACAGGGGAAAGTTCCGAAGCCTGGGGATATTGATGCCGCGCTGTTTTCTGCGGATAGTGACGAGGCTGCGTCGTGATCCGAATCAAGACCATCAAGATCGAAGAATTTCGCGGTATCAGGGAGCTTTCGCTCGATCTGGAAGGGCACAGTTTCGGACTTTGCGGACCCAACGGCACCGGAAAGAGTGGCGTTGTTGATGCCATCGAGTTTTGCCTGACCGGAAACATAACGCGCCTCTCGGGACAGGGCGCGGGAGAGCTCAACGTCAAGGGCCACGCGCCGCACGTTGATCAGCGGGCCAATCCCGATAAGGCCAGGGTGACCATCACGGCATCAATCCCGGCGCTTGGCAAAGACGTGACAATCAAGCGAAGCGTGAAGTCTCCGCGGTCTGTTTCGATTACACCCGCTGATCCGGCAATTAAGGCGGTGGTGGAAGAACTGCGGATGCATCCGGAATTTGCACTCTCCCGTAGAGAGATAGCGAAATACATCGTAACGCCGCCATCCCGTCGCTCTGACGATGTTCAAAACCTTCTGCGCCTTGATCATGTCGGCAAACTGCGTAGCAGCTTTGTCACCTACGCCAACAAATGCAAAGGCGATGCCGATGAGGCGGAGCGCACGCGAAAGAGGGCAGAAGACGATCTAATGACAGCGCTTGGCCTCCCCACGCTAGATCGTAAGGAACTACTCAAGAAGGCCAATGAACAGCGAAAGATTCTGGGCTTGGCCGAGATATCTGAGCTCAAGCCGGATACGAATCTCAAGGATGGTCTGGACGAGGATGATGACGACAAAGACAAAAAGCTTGGCATTGCCAAGGAAGTTGCACTTGCTGATCTGACAGCTCTTACCGAGGCGATTGCGGTCGGAGAACCGGAAAGCCAGAAGCAGCCTCGGCAAGACGCTCTGGCGGCGCTCGAAAGGCTCAAAGAAGATGAAAAGGCGCTGCTACATGCGCGGCAGCACGGCTTGATATCAGCAGGGCTTGAACTCGTAGAGACCGATGCCTGCCCGCTTTGTGATAAGCCCTGGGATGCCGAAGAGCTTCGGGCACATCTTAAAGAAAAGCTCTTGAGCGCCAAGGCTATGGGCGAAATCCTGGAAACCCTCTCCGGCAATCTTGACGCTATCAGCGCCGAAATCGAAGGGCGGATTGCAGCGCTAAAAAAGGCCGCCGACTACGCCGATAAGCTGGAGCCGAAGGTTGCCCGCGCTGATCTCGATGCTGCGATTCAGACACTTCAGGCACTTCTCGACGCGTTGAAGGCTTTCAGCGATGATACCGCCAGAATCGATGACGCGCTATCAGTAGTCAAGGCGGACTGGTGGGCACCAAAAGCCGAAGAAAATTTGCGCGTTGACGACGTACAAAAAGGGCTAGAGGCTCTTCCTGACCATTCTGCGCACGACAAGGCCATCTCTTTTCTAACCGAGTTGCAGGTGCGCTACGGCCAACTTCTGAGAGCAACTAAACAAGCCAAGGCCAAGGCTGCCAGAAACAAGATCGCACAGAAAGTCCGCGGTCATTACGACACGGTTTCGAATGCGGTGTTAGAGGGCATCTATGATGCCGTCGCCAAGGAGTTCACTGGCTTTTACAAGGCGATCAATGACGACGAGGGCAAGTTTGTCGGCGAACTCAAGGCAGAGCCTACCAAGCTCAGTTTCAATGTGGATTTTTACGGGCGCGGAAGCTTCCCGCCGGGTGCGTATCACAGTGAAGGCCATCAGGACGGCATGGGGCTTTGCCTCTACCTCGCGCTGATGAAGCACACGCTCGGCGACAAATTCACGTTCGCGGTACTCGATGATGTGTTGATGTCCGTTGATACCGGCCATCGCCGCGAGGTTTGCCGTCTCCTGAAAACGAAGTTTCCGAACACGCAGTTCATCCTGACAACCCACGACAAGGTCTGGCTCCAGTATATGCGGACCGAAGGTCTCATAAGGAAAGGCCAGTTCTTCGGCGGCTGGAACGTCGATACCGGCCCGCGTATCTGGGACGATACCGATATCTGGACAGAGATCAATTCAGCGCTCACCAAGAATGATGTGCCGCGTGCGGCGACACTTCTACGCCGCTATCTTGAATACATCGCAACGGTGCTTGCCGATAACCTGCGGGCGAAGGTCGAGTACCGGGGTAATGCTAACTACGATCTGGGTGACCTCTGGCCGCCCGTGACCAACCGATGGCGCGACCGTCTCAAGCAAGGCGTAAAAACTGCCGCGCATTGGGGGCATGATACCGTGGAGGATGAGCTTGAAAAGCGGTCCACGGAGGCAGAAGAGCTTATCAAGAAGACAAATGCCGAGCAGTGGGCCATAAATAAATCTGTGCACTTTAATGAGTGGGAAAACTTCACCGTCTCTGAATTCAGGGAGGTAGCTGACGCTTTCAAGGCATTGCTCGAACACATCCGTTGTTCGAACCCGAAATGCGGCGGCTATCCCTACCTTGAGCCGCGAAAAGGCTCATCCGAGCAGCTTCGGTGCAGTTGCCTGACCGTTAATGTAAATTTGAAGATGAAGTAGTGTTTTATTTTAAACAGTTGCGCCAAACCACAAATCGAATGCGTTTCGCTCAAAAGACCACAATGGGCCGGGAATGAAAATGAATGGAAATGAGAATTGGGGGAGGTTTGCTTGCCTTGGTTGGGGGTCGCTGATTTGGAAGCCCGAAGACTTGCCTATTTTGCATGAATGGCGCGAAGACGGGCCAAGCATGCCGCTTGAATTCGCGCGAAAATCACTCAATGGCTGCATGACACTTGTTGTGTGTGAGCAGGGAACTGTGTGTCCGACACTTTGGAACACTCTATCATCTACTTCGTTGGAGGAAGCGCGCCAAACACTTGCCATGCGTGAGGGCCTCCCAACCATCAGGAATGCTGCATTCTGGTCCGGCTCTGGAGCATCTGATCACCATGGTGCCGAACTCGTCGGCGCTTGGGCGAAAAGACGTGGTTTCGCGGGCGTCGTTTGGACTGGTCTTCCACCAAAATCACCGGTTACGGATCAGAACAATGATCATCCCTCTATCGAGGATGTCATATCGCACCTTAGCGGTCTCACGGGACAGTCTGCCAGTAAGGCCGAAGAGTATGTTCGCAAAGCACCAACCCAGATTGCCACTGCGTACAGAACTCAAATTGCCGAAGAGTTTGGTTGGCAAGGACTGACTGAGACATAGAACATTTAGCAGTCACCAAGGTCAGCTTTGAGGAAGCTGCAATGCGGCACTGGTCGTCACGACAAATGTCTGAATTGGGCCGAACGCTTTGAACGCGATGTATCAGATGGCAGTGTCCCGTTTCAACGCCGCCAGTATCGGTCGCCTTGGGACGTTGGGTTACTTAAAACTGTCAAGCGCTTGGCGGATTTCTTTCCGCCGAAAGGAAAGCTACTCACAAATGCTAAAGCAGCCGCTTCAGTTGAAAAGGTATAAGCCAAACCCGGATTTCCTGTTGTACTGAAACTACCTTTTCTCCAAGTAGCGTAACTCCATCCACCGTTACCACGCCCGACAAGCCCGACCCAAGGGTGCTCCTCATCGTGGTCTCGGGTTCCACCGAGCTTCTCAGGAAGTGGAAGTTCGCTGCTCATCTGGCTCGCCTTTTTCTTTGTCTGAATCGGGACGTCCTCGGGCGATCAACGTACATGTGGTCATTCACATAAACGAAGGCAAGGCCGCTCATCCCCTCACCCCTAGCTTAAGGGGCCATCATTTTTTGCAGCGAAAGGCGGCAAAGCGATCTGCGACTGCAGCATCGTGGACTGGCGGTGGATGGCTGGGCCGTCAGAACCCGGGGCCCCGAGAGTTTGGGCTACGATGTTCGTCCGGGGGTTTCATGGCTTATTCCTCATCCGTCCATTTTTGTCTGGAACTCCATGTTTCCCCGGGCCGATGCTTACCATGCGGCCATCTGGTCCCTCGAGGCCTCGATGTCCGCTTTGTATTGCGACCATCCGCCCATCCGAACCCTGAAGTCCATGCGCGCCCGGAGGTATCGCAACCATTCTGCCATCTGCACCCTGAAGGCCGCGGCCATTAGGAGGGATAGCTACCATCCGGCCATCGGAGCCCTGCAGTCCACGCCAGCCGGGCCGAACCTCTATCATCCTACCATCAGCTCCTTGGAGACCTCTTGCGCCTGGGCGAATGGCAACCATATGGCCGTCCGCCCCTTGGAGGCCTCGCCAGCCATCAGGAATGTTGATTGATCGTCCATTCGAACCGGTGAGTTTCCGCGCCATTCAAAACAACTCCGCAATCGATTTTACTACCGCTTTACGGTCTACACCAATTTTCAGTATGAGTCTTCCTGCGCAGCTGAGCAATGTCCGGTATCGTGCGCCGCATCGCAGCGTTGCGTCACTGTGAGTAGCCGCTATGGGCCGAAGAAACGATAGCCAACAAACAGATAGTCTTGCCTTGCGTTCTTATAGGCGCGGTGTGCAGAATTTGTCTGAGCCGCGCATACTTCAATGGGGAACCGAAATGCCGCAAAACATCTGGAAAGCTGCGGTTAACCCAGGCAATGGCATTGATACGTAGACCTTCCAGAGGGCCTTCGGGTTTTGCGGGTTGCGCAAAAGCTGTTTGAACTTAGTGTCGAACTCACCGAGTATGATTTCTCGTCAGCCGATTACTAAGAGTACAGGTCTATGGATGGTGCAGAAAACGAGCAGGTGAATTTCCCCGAGTGGACAGAGTGCCAGAACAAGAACGGGCTCGATCCGCTTGGCATGCAGAATAGCAGCGTCAATCTCTACCAGACGTTTCTGCCCGGCATCAGCAACGTGACGCTGCGCATGCGCTATTACGGCCTTTATGCATGGCTCAATCGCGCATACGGCCAGAATATTGGCGATACCAATCCCGAGACCTGGAAACGCTATATCCGCCGCACCGAAGCGCTCTATGCCTTGGTCGCCTATCGGCATGGCGGCGAAGCCGGCGTTGCCGGAATCGACTGGGCCACAAAGAAACTGAACAACGCTATCGGCGATACCATCGAATTCGCGCAGGACGCCGAACCCGGCAGCGAGACACATTATCTCCAGCAAGCGTGGGGTGCCTATGGCGCTGCCTATGGCAGTCAGGTTTCCGAGATCGGCATTCTCACAACTGTCGGACATCCCATTCCCGTACTGACCGAAGAAATCGGCGAGCCGCTTGCAGCTGTCTTTGATGAAGCGATGGGACCGCTTGCCAACCGCTTCTTCGAAGTGATCCAGCGCGGGTCAGTCAGCATAACCGAACTCGACGAATTTGCGAGACTCGCACCATCCGAGATCGATTCGGCGAGCGAGGAACGCGCACGCTATCAGGACATCCTGCTTAAGATACCGGAAATAGAAGATGCGTCCGCGCTATCGCGACGCCTTAGTGTGCTGCTCATTCTAAAGGTCGCCGGACTTCTGGGCCGCGAACCCAAGCCTGATGAAATCCGCTGGGTTCTCTATGCGGGCTACGACCGGGAAGGCCGCGCACTCGATCTGGCATCGTCTGCCTTGGAAGCGCAACGTCAGCGCTGGTGGGTCTATCATGCCAACGATCTTAGCCACATCGCGATGGAGACATTGCTCAAATTCGCGCTCGATCAGTTGGGCACTTTTCCGGTCGGCATTACCTTGGAGCGTCTCATCGCCCTATGCGTCGATGAAATCCGTGATGCTGCCGAAGCGTGGCCTGATGACTGGGACACGTTCCTCGAAAACCTGACCCCCGCCGCCAACGCCTGCTCTGCGGACAACCCCGAAGCCGAATGGTCTATCTCACGCGACATCGTGCGGGGTGCCGGACGCAAGGAAAAATTCTGCCCGCCCGAGCTTGCCTGGAAGGCAGTCAAATTGCTAGCGATCATCCACAAGCGCAGTCAGGAAGGCGAGCGCGATATCGCTGCCGAGCTCGGACACTTCAATCCCGATGCCTTCCGCTCGCTCTTGAGTGAGACGCGCTTCCTCGACCGTAACTTGAAGGCACCATTTGCCGATATCATCGCGAACGTTATCGAGGAACGGGTCATACGCCGCCATATGTGGGTAGCGCTGCGCAAGTTCCGCTACCAGCGGGACTATACCTTCCTTATCGAGATGGACGAGGGACGCATCAGACTACGTGAAAAGGACGGGCCAGTCTTCACGAACCCGCGTCTCGGCCCCGCGATCACCTTTCTCAAAGACATCCATCTGGTCGGCGGTCAGGGTCTGACAGACCTCGGTGCGGAAGCGGCGGGTGCCGCATGAAGCTGTATGAGCGCTTTGCCGATAAGGGCTATCACACCAGTATTCTGGCGACCTTCGGGATCGATTTCGACGCTTATGAGAATATCGTTCTGCCCCGCCTTCGCGGTGCGGGCTGCCGCAACAACACCGTCATTCCCGACGCAAGGATGCTGACACATGCCCTCACCGGCGCATCGACGCTGCCGGACCATGCGGGCAAGCTCTACACGGTCATGGGGGCGACCGCCCGCCATGTGTTTCACCCGAAGCTGTTCCTGCAAATTGGACGCAAGGGCGGTCGCATCATCGTCGGCTCCGCGAACATCACTTCGTCCGGCCTTGCGGGCAATCTCGAACTGGTCGGCACGATCAGCTGCGGTGAAGAAGATTCCGCAGAACAGCGCATGGTCGCGGCGGCATGGCAGTATCTGACACGCTTTGTCGGTCATGATCAGGAAGCACTGCGCGGCCAAAAAGACTGGATGCTGGCAAGGGCGCCGTGGCTTCGGCAGGCGGTCGCCTCGACCGAGAAGATGAACCTCGCAGACCAGACCGAAGCCGCATTTCTGACAACGGGACAAGAGACCGGCCTTGGCCAGCGCTTTGCCGATCTGATCGACGGGCCGGTCACGCGGCTGATTGTCGTGAGTCCGTATTGGGACATGGGCCTTGCGGCACTGTCCTATCTGAACGAGAGGCTATTACCGGAAGAGGTTTCTGTGGTGATCGACCCTGCGGTCGTCCAGTTCCCGAAGGACGCTGCAAGCGCACTACCCAACATGAAGCTCTACCGCCGCAACGGGTTTCGGGAAGGACGCTTCATCCACGCAAAAACCATCATCGCACAAACCCAAACTGCCGATCACGTTCTGCTCGGCAGCGCCAACTGCACGCTCGCGGCAATCGGTCGAGAAAAATATGTTGGTGAGAACGAAGAGGCCTGCCTCTACCGAAAGCTGCCGCCGGACACCATCATACAGGCGCTCGATCTCGCTGGTATCCTCGATGAGGAGCACACGATCGAACCCGCAGACATCGACGAACCGGAGCTCGATGACGAACTGCCGCTGGAAGAGTTGGCAGAGCAAGCCCCCGGCCAATTCGAGGTCAGGGTCGATGTGTTGGTCTGGCGACCTGCATCTTCAATCGATCCCGCCGGTTGCACTGTCGAGCTGCTCGACCAGAACGGATCGGTGATCCCCTGCACGGTGTCGCCACTCCACAGCGAGCGCTGTCCGCGATTCCAGATTTCCGGGACGGACGTCAGGCCGTCCTTCGCCCGCCTGGTCTTCAGCGACGGGCATCGCTCGGCACCCGCCATTGTCACGCTGATCGACCGCCTAAGCTCTGCCATCAGGGAGACGCGCTCACGCAAGACGGAGAATGCCCTGCGCGGTCTCGATGAAGAAACCGAAGCCGGTCTGATGCTGATGGAAGTGCTCAATGTTCTCGAACGGCTCGAACCAGACGAAGGCAAGGACAAAGCGCCGATCTCGATCCCGAAGGCAGGCCGCGGTAACGATGACGAGTCAGCGACACAATATGAAGTGCTGAACTACGAACAATTTATTGCAGGACGGCGACCGCGCACTGCCCAAGCGAGCCTGACACATAACAGCCTCGCGGGTAGTGAGGTCACGCTGGTGCGCGGATTCCTGAACCGCATCCTCGGCATGAACGGACAGCGCGACGAGATTGACGAGGCCCGTGATGATGACTTGATGCGCGATGCGTTCAATCTCGGCGATGAGACTGACAACGCCGAAGCCGCGATCGCGGCAGGAGCAGACTTCGGGAAAGAGAAAAAGACGCCGGAAAAGGAAGAGCGGGGGGAAGCGGCGCGCAAACGTAAGGCGGCACAACGGAAAGCCACCAAAGACCAGCTTGTCAGCGCAGCACTCAAATTCGGTCAACGCATCAAGGACCGACAAGAATCCGGAAAGCTGGACAATCACGATATCCTGCGCCTGCGTGCACTGCTGATGATTATCGCGGCTGCGTCGTGGAAGGGATCGGAGGCAAAGAAGGGCAAACAACCATCGCGCTCCTCGATCCAGGTCCTGCCCGCCGAAGGCGACAAGGACAGCTGGCCCTTTGTCATGGGCCGGCTGCTGTTCACCGTGTTCGGCGGCAACGTTCCGGCCATCCGACAGCTTTATCTAAGCAACGAGCATGACCAGATACCAGACGACATCGTCGAGTGCTGGGCGACTTGCTATTGGTGCTTCCAAGCCTGCATGCAGGCCTCGATCCGGGAAATCGAGAAGACCCGGATTACCAAGCATCTCGGCCCGATCGCTTCCTATGCTTACACTATGACACTCCCGACCAAGGCTGAACTGCTCGGCGATGATGTCATGACAATCATCGAGGGCATGAACGCACGTTATGCCGGGAAGCTCGGCATTGAACCGGCGGCCATCGAAAACGGCCACCGGTCGTTTGTCGAGAACCTGTTCCCGCTCGATCAAGCGGCAACCCGATCGACATCCTGAAGCTGACAAAGGTAGTCGACCGCGGGTCGCGCATGCGCGGCGGCGCCGAAGCTCAAGCGCTTGTAATCTTCCACAAACTTGACCCACGAGTCGATATCGGCGTGATTTTTTTACGCGAAGAACTAAAAAACAACCGTCAGAACTCGCACGTGCCACGAACGACCTGTTTGGCGATGCTGCACTGCTGCGTAATGGATCATGTTCAAGGTCCGGTTTGGGCCGTCACCGTCGTCCAAGCCGTCCCAGTCTCGCCAGCTGCGCTAGCATTTTTGACCCCGAGTCTGCGGACCCTGCGCCGCCTGCTGAACCCGTCTGCCCCATCCCTTGCCTGACCGGCATCTGCTGTACCCCGAAGGACTGTCGCGCCCTGAGGGCTGCATATTCCGCACCACTCGCGCCACCGATCAGGTAGCGGTTGTAGGCTTGCTGGCTTCCCATGGCGGCGCGAGCGAAGCTGTATCCGCCACCGAGGCCGCCGGAGAGGGCAGGCATCATGATGTTTCCGGAGATCGCGCGGACGATAAAGGGTGTTGCGATTATGAACCCCTTGGCCATGAGGACCATCATGAAGAAGGGGAGGAGGGCACCAATGTTCGAAGCCCCTTCCGGATCACCCAACTCGCCGATGAGAGCCGAGGCCACCCCGGTGATGGTCGCGAAGACCCCTGCGATCACGATAGGGTAGATTGCGAACGATATGAGCGCGGATAGCCACCGCGCAAAGTAATCCTTGGTGACCTCGAACAGGGTCAGGAAGATCATCACTGGCGCGATCCCGATCAGAAGCGCGATCATCAGTCGGGAGGCCACGAGGATGAAGGCGGCCAACCCGCCGAGGATCGAGAGCAGAAGCACACCGACGATGTCGAGCATGGCACCGGCCATCCAGTTCAGCTCGGACCCGGCAGCGTTCAGATAGTCGCCCAGTTCCGCGATCAGCCGGTCGAATTCTTCGGCGAAAGTTCCAGAGGGCCCCGGACTGCCGCCGCCGACCGAGGCCACCAGCGCGCCCGCGATACTGTCGATCCCATAGAGAATGGCAGACGAGAACGCGTTGAACTGCATCCAATTGGTCGCGAATATCCCGATGAGCCCGATCTTGACCGCGAGCCAGAAGGCCGTGTGCCCATCCATGGCCCGGTATTGATAGATCATGTTGATGCAGACGAGCAGCACCACGAGCGTTGTTCCCACAACCAGGAGCGTGCCAACCGTTGTCGCAACAGAGCCAAACTGGGTTTCGGCAGCGGTGTCGAGATAGGCTTGGGAGGTTTCAACGAAGTAGGTGACGACGCTCATGGCGGGACTGCCTTACCAATTGCCTGCGGCGTCGCAGATGGCCTGGGCGGCAGGGCGGGCGGCGTTGGCGCGGCGGTTGTAGCGGTTCGAGGCTTGCAGCATTTCCCATCGTTCGTCGCTTGCGTACCTCTCCCGAAACACCGCTTCGGCAGCGTCCCAGGACGGGAACCGGATTTCGCAGTCGCAGCTGCCGGTCTCGACGATGCCCTCGAGATTCTGGACCCGGTAGATGTCTCGAACCAACACGCGCTGATAGGCTTGGCGCAGGGAGATCTCCTGCATCCAAACGGGTTCGGCGGGCCGGTCTGGACAGACGGTGAAACTACGCTCGAGGGTCGGCACAAGATTGCGCTCGGCGAAGGCGGGGGTGGCCGTAAGGCCCAGGACCAGCGCTGTCAGCGCAAGGGGACACCGCGCCCGCCTCATGCCGTGGCTCCAGCGGGAGTGGTTTCACGCTTCAGGAAGACCGTATGTCCCACATTGGCGAATTCCGAGGAACTGATCGACACCACCTCCCAGCCTTCCGCACCTTTGGCATTCAGGCTGGCCTGCATGTCGGCAAGGCTGGTCTTGCGGGTCATGGGAAAGGACAGGATATCGTATTCAAAGGTCTTCATGGGGAAGTTCCAATCTCGGTTGCGCCGGGGAGGTGGAATTCCGTGATGCCGCGTTTGCCGTCATGGCGACCGGCCTGGATGATCACGTCGATGGAGTTCTCGATGTACTGGATCATGTCGGCATAGGTCATCGGGATCTCGGTCTTCAGTGCTGCGATCGCGAGGCGCTGCACGGCCAATTGCGGAGTTTCGGCATGCAGCGTGGTCATGGACCCGCCATGGCCGGTGTTGATGGCTTCCAGAAAGGTCATGGCCTCCTTGCCGCGCACCTCGCCCAGGATGATCCGGTCGGGGCGCATGCGCAGCGTGGCGGTGAGAAGCACATCGGCGGTCTGGAATTCCGCGTCGCGATTGGCGATGAGGGTCACGGCATTTGGCTGGGTCGGCAGAAGCTCGGCGGCTTCTTCGATGGTGACGATGCGTTCCTCGGCCGGTACGTGAGAGAGGATCTTGCGCGCGGCCACGGTCTTGCCGGTGGAGGTGCCGCCCGAGACGATCATGTTGAGTTTGTTCTCGACGCAGAAGGCAAGCGCATCATCGATCAATCCGGCGGCCACCACGGCGCGTAAGGCGCGCTTCTTTTCGACGCGCAGGTCTTCGAGCTTGCGCTCCTTTCCGTAGAGGAAATCGAGCGCAATGCCCTCGAGTGGCAGGCTTGAGAAGAACCGCAGGCTGATCGACATGGCCGAGAGTACGGCGGGCGGGGTGATGACCTGTGCGCGGATCGGGCGACCCTTGTAGGTGATCGAGACCGAGACGATGGGGCGGTCCTTGCTCATCGTGGTATTGGCCGAGGAGGCGATCTGGTTGCCGAGATCCCTGACCTGAACGCCCGTCAGCCTTTGATCAAGCGCGCGCATGAAGTGATCGCCCTGGAATTCGCCCCAACAGGTCCCGTCGGGGTTGATGCAGATCTCGATGACATCGTCGCGGGCCGCGGCGTCGATCCGGTCGAGCGATGTTTCGAGATAGCTCAGCGTCATGGGCTCAGAATATCTCCAGATCGCGGTCGACCATGACAGTGACGCGCGCGCCCTGGTCGACATAGATGACGGGGCCGATGGAGAGGTAATCGCCAATGACGCTGTCCGTCGCATCTGCCAGATCATCGCCAACGTCTTCGAGAACGTCGGCGGCAGTTTCATCCTGGACCTCGGAGGCGGCGGCACTTGGCGCAGCGGAAATCAGTGAGATCAGGGCGGCCGACCCGAAACGCTCGGCAAAGCGCGTGTCCACGAAACCCGTGACACCGGAACGTCCCAGTTCATCGCCCCCGAATGAGCTGATCTGGACGGTCTGGCCCGCGGGCAGGATGATCCGGTCCCAGGCGATCGTGACGCGACGCTGCGCGATATCGACGCCAGCGCGGTAGCGCCCGATGAGACGGGATCCGCGGGGGATCAAAAGGCGTGCGCCATCGACGCTGTAGACATCCTCGGACACCACGGCACGGGTCTGGCCGGGCAGGGAGCTGTCGAGGGCGGTTTCCATGACGGCCTGGATCATGGTGCCCTGGATGATGGTGTTGGAGGGATTGGCGATCACCTTAGCCTGCGTCACCGTCGAGGGCACCGCGCCGTTCAGCACGAAATCCGTCACCTCGCCGAAGGTGCGTTCGGTCAGAGCCGTTTCATTCGCTCCAGAGGCACCGCCAAAAGCGATGGTGGGCGAGGCGATGCGCCGCTCCTGGAAGGCGCGTTCTTCCGCCGCGCGGCGCTCCAGCTCGGCCATACGCCGAGCTTCTTCCTCACGGCGCAGTCGCTCTTGCTCGCGTGCGCGCAGCTCATCTTCCGTGGGGCCCGTTGGGGCGGGTTGCGGTCGGCTGGCCTCGAGTTGGGCCAGTTCCAGATCCATGCGTAATTGCTCAAGACTTCGATCCCGCGCCGTCAGTTCGTCCTGGAATCGTTGCTGTGCGGCTTCCGAGGCGGCTTGCAGCGCTGCGATCTGAGCGGTCAGCGCGTCGATCGCCTCTGCGGCGGCGGTGTCTTGTTCGACGACCGGTTCAGGGGCGTTGCGCAACTCCTCGATCTGAGCCTGCAGGGCGGTGATCTGGGCCAGAAGCTCCGCGTTGGGCTCGACTGGATCGGGTCCGACGAACACAACCTCGGGCTCGGGTGGGGGCAAGGTCTCGATGGCGCCAAAGCCGTCCCCCTCGTTTTGGAAGACGTCCGGGGTGGCCGTCGGCAAGGCTTCCTCTTCGTCGGGCTGTGAGAGGAGATAAAGCAGGGGACCACCTGCGCCGATGACGAGGACCACGACCAGGGCGAGAAGGGGCGACCGGCGCTGCGAGGCTGTGGGCGCGCGGGCACTGCCTTTCTCAAGGGCGGCGAGGCGTTTTTCCAGCTCGGTGT
The DNA here is from genome assembly GCF_056859295.1 of Roseovarius sp. B-10. Taxonomy (NCBI): domain Bacteria; kingdom Pseudomonadati; phylum Pseudomonadota; class Alphaproteobacteria; order Rhodobacterales; family Roseobacteraceae; genus Roseovarius; species Roseovarius sp. B-10. The sequence goes on from NZ_JBSXOE010000022.1 coordinate 21,867, forward strand.
TCTCGGTATCGCTCATGAGGCGGCCTCCGCGGGCGGGACCGCCTCGATGCAGACCACCTCTTCGCCAAGTCGCAGGACCCATTGGCGGTTCACGCCGCTGACGCGGATCACGCCGTCCTCAGGGGTTTGCGTGTTGACCGTGCGTTCACGGCCGCCCGCGTAGCGGAAGATCGCGGGCACAGGCGCGTTTCTTGGAAAGGCGAAATACGTGAACGTCCCGTCATCCCAGATGCGGGTTGGCGTGAACTCGGTCCGCGCGCTGGCACCGTAATTGTAGTTTGGTGCTTGGGTGGCGATGGCCCGGGTCGGGCGCGCAGCGTCATCAGGATAGCGGAACTGCACCACATAGAAGGTTGGGCTGCGGACCTCCTGGACGTTGAAATAGTAGCTGCGCCTGTTCGTGTAGACGGTCACATTGGTATGGACGCCGCGCGCGACGGGCTTGATCGCAAAGGCCTGACCGCCCGGCACGCCATCAATCTCGAAGCCTTCCGTGTCACCAGCGATGATCGAGCGGATGCTTTCACCCTCACCGAATTCGACCGTGGTGACATGGGTAAGCGAGACGCTGAGGCGGTAGACCTGACCTTCTTGATATGTTGCCAGCCGCACGCGGCTGTCATTTGGACCACCGCGCGGGATCGCTTCGGCAAAGGCAAGGGCAGGCAGCAAAACAAATATGGCAGCAACAAAGAACTTATTGATCAAACTAATTCTCCAATCTGTCGGAGCGGATGGAATATTCGCGCACGGTGAACCCAAACGGGTTGGTCCAGACCTCATCAATGGACCGGCGGGTCTCGGGACGGAACTCGAAGAGAACCGTGGCGGTGAAGAGTCCGGTCTGGGTGCCGCCCAATGATGTCAGACGCTTGCGCAGGCGCACGGTGGCGCGATTGGTACCGATCCGGTTGATGCTGAGGATTTCCACGTCGAGCCGGGCATTGGGGCCATAGACGGTCGGCGGATAGTTTTCATTTGCGCTGTTCCAGATCTGGCGCAGCCCGCTCTCGGCAGCCCCGTCCGAGCGGCGCAGGACGCTGCGGATGCGCAGATCGTTATCGAGCTGATTGTAGACCTCCCGGTCGGTCACGTAGCGGAAGACCTCCGCCTCGATGATCGCCTGGTTGACGGTGACGGATGTGGCCCCAACGGACGCCTCGGGCAGGGCAAAACCAGTGGCGGGATCATAGGGGACAACGACGGGGGGCGGGTCGACATCGAGGATCGAGACAGCCGCGGCACTCAGACAGCCGATGATACCGAAGACAAGGCCCATCAGGCCAAGGCGTTGCCAGAGCCGTTCGCGGCGCAGGGCACCGTAGACCAGTTCTTCCTCGATGATTTCTTGTTCAGTCGCCACCCGTCATGCCCCCGCGATCACTCGGCCCGCAGGTCCGGCAAGGTGAAATCCATGAAGCGCTGTTCTTCGGCGATGGTGGCGGCATTGATCACGCCGCCGGTGCCATCGCCCACGGTTTGCACAGCTTCGAGCTGCCACATGGCGACCAGCGCAATGGCGAGCTCCGCGGTCACGCGCGTGTTGAGATCGATGCTTTCCTTGAGTTCGTCCATGTCGTCGATGAGCCCGACGAGGCGGTCTACCCGCTCGAGCGATTGGCCGGCATCCTCATAGCTGTTCTGGGCCGCCGCCGAGACAAGAGCACCGGTGGTGGCCTGCGTCGCCACGCGGTTGGCCCCGGGATTGCCGCTCGTGGCCATGTCCGAGAGGGTGTCCTCGTCAAAGCCGAGGTCGGCCAGCACCCGGTCCATCTGGGTTTCGATTTCGCCCGCGCCAGAGCCGGAGAGGCCCGAGAAATCCCCAGTCTTGATCGCCTCAATCGTGGCGAGGATGTCCCCGAACTCCTGGTCGAGCAGACCGTTCAACTCGTCTTCCATCTCGGTGCGGATGATTTCTGGAAGCTCGGCAAGGCGGGTCAGCGCCTCGTAGGTGCGCTGCAGCTCCGCGAGTTGATCCGTGAGAAGGCCGAGCTGTTCGCGGAGCTGCGTCAGCTGCTCGTTCTGCAGGATCTCGTCTTCGATCATCTGCCGGAGCTGCTGGATGTTTTGCGCGATGTTCTGGGTGTCGACGACCGGCACGCCCTGTGCGAGGGCAGGGGCCATGGGCGCGATGTGCAGTCCAAGCCCGAGCACTGTCACCAAGGCTGTCTTCAAGAGGACAGGTCTCATCACTCAATCTCCCTAATCGTAAAATCCATGAAGGTGCTTTCCGCCATGCGGGCGCTGGCCTGGGCCAGCTCTTCGGCGGAGAGCAGCCGGGTGCGGGCGGCCTGAAGCCGGATGCGGGCGGCCACGAGGCGCACCAGTTCGGCGCGGGCATAGGTGTTGAGCGCGACGCTCTCCTGCACGTCTTCGGTCTCGGAATTCCGCGTGACGATGTCGGAAATGCGCAGCGCGGTCTGGCGGATCGCGGCGGGCGAGTTGTTGCCATAGAAGGCGGCGCCGTGCCCGGTGATCGAGAGGTTGGCATTGGCGAGAAGCGCCGGGTCGATCGTGCCCAAAGCCTCGATGCCACCGATGCGGCTGAGATACAGATTGTAGCGCTCTGGGATGACCTGAACGTAGTGCCGGGTCTCGGCAAAGGGCGGGACGCCGCCATACTCGAAGACGCGACCCGGCCCGGCGTTATAGGCCGCCAGCGCGTTGATGATGTTGCCATCAAAGGTGCCCAACTGGGCGGCCAGATACCGCGCGCCGCCATGCACCTGCAGGTAGGGGCTGTCATAGTATTCCGGGTTGATGCCGAGATCGCTGGCCGTGCCAGGCATGATCTGGGTGAGACCATAGGCGCCGACGGGAGACCGTGCCCCAATCGTAAACCGGCTTTCCTGCCAGATCAGCGCTTGCAGCAACGCGCGCCATTGGACGGGGGAGAGCCCCGCGCGGCCTACGCCTGCAAACCCGCTGGTCTCCTGGGCGACGCGGATGATGAGCTGCTCGATGGTCTCAGACGCGTCGCCGAACATCTGCGCACCCCCGGGATTGGGATCGATCTCGCCCGTGCCATAGACCGCCGCCACGGCGCGGTTGGGATCGCCACTGCCGCTTTCCAGCCCCGAGACCATGGCTGGCAGGCCCTCACCCCCGAAGCTGGCCTGGGCATCGAGGATGCGTTGCAGGGTTTCCAGCTGTTCGCTCTCGATCTCGGCAATGAGTTCGCGCACGGCAAGCTTGTCCGCCTGAAGAGCCAAGTCTGCTTCGCGGTCGCCGGTCTCGATGATATCGCGCGCGGTCAGCCCACTGTCATTGGTCGGTACGCCTTGTGCGGCGGCCAGACCGGGCAGCAGGCAAAACGCCAGGATATGAGGCAGGCTAGACTTCAATGTCGCCCTCCGGCGTGCCGAGCGGTGCGAAGTGGCAATCCTGGGCTGTCGCTGCCGTCGAGGCGAGAAAGGAAAAGCAGTTGGCCTGCGGTTCGCGATACTGCGCACAGGAAGCCAGCAGGCCGAGTGCGGCCAGCGACAAGAGAATACGGATCATGAAAGCCTCCAGAATTCCGGGCGGTCGCGGTAATCGGCGCCCATAAGGGCCTCGCCTTTTTCCATGCCACCCAGGATGGTGAGATTGGGCCCGAGGGCGCTCAGATCGGCATCGACCACGATCGAGCCCTGATCGTCGCGGATCAGCGCCAAGCGGCTGTTGCTGCCCGTGTTGAGAAGGACGTCGAGCTCCTTCTCCGTGAGGTTCAGCATGGCGTAATCCGCAGGCTGCGCGCGGATATTGGGCAGCAGGATCTGCGTCGGCACGGCCTCGACGATGGTCTTGCCGGTCCGGGTACGCTCGAGCTGGCTTGCATATTGCGTCATCATCACAGCGACGGTGTTTTGCTTGCGCGCGGTGACCAGCCAGTTCGAGAGCCGCTCGGCGAAGTATGCGTTGTCGAGCGCCTTCCAGGCCTCGTCGATCACGATGATGGTGGGGCGGCGATCCTCGATCTCGCGCTCGACCCGGCGGAAGAGATAGGAGAGGACCGCCATCCGCTCCTTGTCGGCCTCGCTGTCGAGAATGCCGGTCAGATCGAAGCCTACCACATCGCCTTCCAGCGAGAACGTGTCCTCGAGGCTCTGCCCGAAGATCCAGCCATAGCGGCCGTCTTCGGTCCACTCGAGCAGGCGCTGGTGCAGATCGCCTCCATCATCTGTGGAGACGAAGAGCGATGCGAAGTCCCGCCAGTTCCGCAAGGCCGGGTTTGTTGCCTGCGCGTTCTGGCGCACGACTTCCTGGATGCGGTTGGTTTGCGCGGGTGTCAGCGGCTTGTCGGCGCGATGGAGCAGAGTTGCGAGCCAATCCGAAAGCCATGCGGTGCCGCGAGCGTCGACCTCTGTCCAGAGCGGGTTGAGGCCCGTGGGCTGACCGGCGTTCAGGGACGCGTAGCGACCACCATTGGCGCGGACGGCCATCTCCATGCCGAGGCGGTAGTCGAAGACGAAGATCCGTGCGCCTGCGCGACGGGCCTGGGTCATCAGGAAGGCCGAAAGCACCGATTTGCCGGACCCGGGCCGCCCCATGATCAGGGTATGCCCGCTGGTTGGTTCTTTCTCCGGGCTGCCTTGTTCGTGATAGGAAAACCGGTAGGCGCTCTGCTCCGGCGTGGGCAAATATGTGACGACCCGGCCCCAGGGCGTTTTCGCGGCGGGTTTGCCAAGCTGCGTCCGGTGAAAGGCCGCGAAATCCGCGAAGTTGCGATTGGTGACGGCGCTGGCGCGGACGCGCTTGGGCTGGTTGCCGGGATGCTGGCTGAGGTAATGCGCCTTGGCCGCGACCCGCTCGCCGATCATCTTTACGCCTTCCGTCGCGGCGGCGTTCACGATCTCGGCGCTGAGCGTCTGCAGCTCATCCAGCGTGTCACAGAAGAGCGTCACGACCATGTGGTGCTCGCCAAAGCTCTGGCGCTTGGCTTCGAGATCGTCGGCGGCGATGTCGAGAGCTTCCATGAGCGAGAGGGCCGCGTCCTGGCTGGCCTGCATCTGGCGCTTTTGCCGCTTGATGCGGCCCGCCATCACGTTTGAGTTGATCGGCGTGAAGGAATGGGTGACGATCATGTCGACCGGCAGGTTCAGCATGTCAAACATGGTGCAGGACGTGGCCTCGGAGTATTCCCCGATGGTGAAACTCTTGCCGTAGCGATGCCCCACCACGCCTTCCGAAAGCTCGAAATGATCGCCCTGAAACGTCACGCGGGTATTGGCCACGTTGAAGGACAGGAAACCGTAGGTATTGGCGGGATAGAGCGGCAGTTCCTGGCCGGTGTTCAGTGCCCCGAGAAAGCCAATGAGCTCGCCGGACTTGGCCGAAAGAACACGCGGGTTCAGCTCCGTCAGGCCCGAGAGGAAGACATTCACGGCCTCACCCAGGCGGCGCAGGCGTTTCTGCGTCTCTTCCTTGAAACGGTCCGGTGCGCTGCGGTTGAGGAAGGGAAGGAAGCTTTTTGGCGGCGGGCGGTGGATCACCGTCAGGGTCAATGTCTTGTCTCTGAGCCCGCTGGTCGTGAGCTTGTCGCGCCAGAGCCGGTCCACCTCGCCTTCGAATGTGTCCTCGCGCACCGGCTCCAAATCTGGTGCGATCGCCTTGGAGACCTTGTGCACGTAGTAGCTGAACTCCGGCCCGAGCTGCGCGATGATCCGGGCAAAGAGCGCCGTCACCTTGTCGAGATAGGCATCGTCCGTCGTGTAGCTGTTGATCCCCTCGAGCCGGATGCAACGGAAGATCTCGTTCACCCGGGTCCGCACGGTCTGGTCATCGACAAGGCTCACATAGGGCAGCATATGCGCGAGGCGGGTCTCGCGCGCATACCAGTCCGGAGTCATTGTGCGAGGATCGAGCGTGTCGTCACGGGGCATAGCCGTCCCCGCCATGGATGCTGCGGTTCCGCGTGGGCGGAGTCTCTTGAAGCGCGGTCATCATCACGTCGATGAAACGCGGGTCCCAATCCGCGGCCTTCCACAGCACCGGATAGAGAAGGGCGGCGACACCCAGCACCGCGATGTGCTGGATCCAGACGAACAAAAGCACCGAGCCAAAGAGCCAGACCATCGCATACATGATGGGCAGGCCCAAAAGCTTGGGCGGGCGCACGAGACCCAGGAAGAGGGGCGAGCGCTCAGCCACCGGCAAAGACCGCGGCAACGATGGTGGGGGCGGCCGCGACACCAGCGATGCCGACAAGCACCCACAGCGCCTGGCGCAGATCGATGATGTTGAAAAACCAGCTGAGGAAGACGCCCAGAACGGCCAGCGTCGCGATGACGACCCCAAGCGGCCCGGTGAGCGCATCGACAATGCCCTGCAAAAGGCTCTGGATCGGGGAAAGATCGATGCTTTGAGCCAGGGCCGGTTCGGCAATGACCAGAAAGATGGCCAGGCCGGCAATGAATAGGTTTGATATGTGTCTCATGAATTTGATCCTTCCAATCGGGCCACAACGGCCATGACGCGGGCCACATGGTTCTGGGTTTCTCGGTAGGGGGGAATGCCGCCGTATTGGCGCACGGCGTCGGGTCCGGCGTTGTAGGCAGCCAGCGCCAGATGCGGATCGCCGAAGCTTTCCAGCATCATCGCGAGGTAGCGGGCGGAGCCGTCGAGGTTCTGCAGCGGGTCCTGCGGATCGACGTCGAGATCACGCGCGGTGGCCGGCATCAGCTGGCCCAGACCGATGGCCCCCGCGCTGGAGATCGCATCCTGCCGATAGGCGCTCTCCACCTCGATATTGGCGCGGTAAAGGGTCAGCCAATCCCTGACGGACAGTCCCGCGCGACGCAGGCCAGGGTGACCCGCATAGCGCAGAGCTGTTGCCGCTATGGCTGAGAGCACGTCGGCGCGTGGTTGCGGAGCCGAGCGCGCAAGTGAAGCGACTTCAACGTTTTCCTGTACAGCTTCCGTTTCACCAAAGATCGCCAGGGCATCGGACGCCGATCCCTGACCAACGCCGTCATGGTAGTTCCGGGCAAAGCTGCTCTGGGAGCGGGACGGGGTCAGCGAGCCGTCGCTCTCCATGACCAGCACCATCTGTGCAGATACGGGCGCGGCCAGAAGGCCGAGAAGGAGAAGGCTAGTCGCTACCGCCCTTGTCGGTGGCCGCGAGTTTATGTGCAGTCCGCTGGCCTTCTTCGAGCGGCACATCGGCATGCGAGAAGCCGATTCCAATGAGGAAGGAGACCACGCCAGTGATCGTCTTGAACTCGCGGATCTTGATGTCGTTATAGGTCGTCCGTGTACGGGCCGTGACCAGGAGCTTTTCGACGCCTTCGTCAGACACGGCACGCATGATCCAGACCCCGTAATAGCTGGGGCCCTTCTTGTGTGCCGATTCCTGGCACAGGATTTCAGCGCTATAGCCGCCTTCCACGAGTTCGCGGAACCTGGCTTCCGTAACCACATTTGGTGCTTCGATGTCCCAGTTCATGGCCCGGTTCACGCTTTCTCCAAAGACGCAACCGCGGGTATTCTTACTTGAAGCCCAGAGTTACGATAGCATATTAACAACCGCAAGATGTAATATCGTGCTTTGGCTGTAGTTTGGTCTCGCAAACACTAGGCACGGCCAGTGTCCACGATCAAGGAGATAGCAGGTTTGAGAAACCCAAGGTTGACAGGCCTGCTTCCATTGCAAGCTATGGTCCTTTCGATCTGCGTTGCCGGGCAGGTTTTGGCGGAATCCTGCTTCGCCCCGGCCCGTCCTTTCCTGCCAAGCGATTCGCAGGCAGCGCGGGATTATGCGGACATCATCCGTGGCGATTTCGAAGACTACATCCAGGATATCCAGAGCCACTTTCGTTGCCTCGACGGCGAACGGGCCCGCGCCTTCGAGGAAGCGCGCGAAGTCAGCGAGGACTACGGCCGGTTTCTGCAACTGGTGGGGGATTGATGGGTCACATTGGGTGCATCAGACTTGCCACCCATCGAAACACGACGCCGATAACATTCTCAAATATCCAGTTTTTAGATAACAGATTTCATCCGCTAGCGACGTCACAAAAGGTATGTGACGCGTGGCGAAAACAATCAGAAGCATGGGACAGGTGGCACTCTGCCAGGCGTTGGTCGACGCTCGCATTAAGGCGGGCCTCGGTCAGAAAGACTTGGCGGACAGGCTCAGATGCCACCAGTCCCTTATTGCCCGCCTCGAAAGCGGACAGCGCCGTGTCGACGTCGTCGAACTGGTCGTCCTGGCCCGCGTCATCGGTTTTGACCCGTTCGAGGTTTTGGCGATCGTCGAAGCCGCCACGGAGCCCGACCACAGGATTTGAACCAAAATGATCTTTCGAAAACACCTGACCCCATTCTTCTCGGTGTGATCGTCGCTCCCGCAAGGAAATCCAACTAACCGAAATCAACGAAACCCGGCGCGGGGTCGTAGTGGATGCTCTGCAACCCCACGTCTGAATTCGCAGCGCCACAGTGCAGGAAGTCAGTAAACAGTGAACGAAGATGAGGTCGAAGGCGTCGCGATCGCCAATCTGATCGGGACGGATGAGCGTAGTGTTGTCGGGTGGGTGTATCGCTGGAATACGGGGGTGCTGGCGGTGATGTGGGCCGTCAATGGCCCCCAGCAGGTTGCAAAGTGTCGGCCTGATCTCAGTGACGCTGAGAAGCGTGAAATCGACTTCCAAGCTTTGGCCCGTATCGAGACGAAGGGCAGTGGACGAGAGTAGCCTTGATGATCTGCAAGGTGAACGAGTGAATTGACTGCGAGCAACCCGGGCGCAGCCGTCCTATTGGTCTTGTGGCGCAAGTCTGATGCTCTGTGTCTGATCCAGTTGGTATTGACTGGTCCCGCATGCCAATGCCGCGGCGTTGCGGCTGGCGGCAGCAAGTCAGTAATTCACCTGCTCAAACCCATAGTTACCCTCATAGTCGTGCCAATCCACGAATACCGAACGATGATAAAGGCTTGGGCAATCCGATCCCCATCCTTCGAGCCCCACATGAGCCTCGGGTAGAGCCGTCGGTGCAGATACGGCCCATGAAAATTCGCCCTGCGTGCCGTATGTGCCGAGGTATACCAGCGCACGGCGTTGGCACTGATCGTTTTCTCCGGCTACTCTCTGTGACGCGAAACGAACGTCAAAAACCCGAATAGACCGGACGAAATTGAACTCGGGTCCGCTGATATCGATGTCCGCCCGATCTTGGACGAGGCGCATGGCAAAGTCCACTGGGACGAGATCGCCTATGTCATTGTCAGAGCGCCAGAAGGTATTTTCCGATGCAGTGTCGAATGCGTCGCCGATCACTGTTAAGGACTGGCGCGGTCGGATGTCACGACGTTCGAACAGAACCTCAAAGAGCCGCTCTGTGTCATTGGACGAACGGTCTAATTCATGTGATGCGCCCATCGGACAGCGCCAGATCTGCAGCGGTGGCTCGACCGGCCAGGGCGTGATCCGCCGGATGAATTCGGCACGTGCACGAGCGCATGGGAGCGATGCTGGCCAACCGCCGGACAAACAGAGGAGTATTGCGCAGTCGATGGGATAGCTCTGTGCTCGGCTGCTTTTGGGCAGCGAAATATGCGCAAAAGCCAGAGCCGCCACAAAGAGAAGGGCATGTTTCTTGACCGGGAAATGCATGGTAGGGGATCTCCAGAAAACACGGCCAATATACATACGTAAGTATACTATTGCAACGCGTGGTATATCAAAGATCATTCCGGCGTAATTAACATAAATCCAATTATACGCCAACGAGTTAGTGGCGGAGGTCTGTCATGAGGCGGCTCCTCTCAACTGCCGCGATCATCGCGATTGGCCTTGTGCCGCTTGCGCCCAAACCCGCTGCTGCACAAGGCTACCAGATCGATTGTGCGATCCTCTTGTGCCTCGCAGGTGGTTGGCCCGCGTCGGTTCCGTGTGCGCGGGCGCGCGCGGAGTTCATCCGCCGCATCACGCCCTGGCCGGTAGAGCCACCGCTGCAGATCTGGCGCTGTCCGATGCGCGCGGCGCTTGAAACTCCGGACCCGGTCGTGCGCCTTTACAGGTTGGCGGGGTTCGATCCCGTGCCAGCAGTCTCCCCGGCCCCCCAGATGGAAACGCTCCATCTGGCGCAAGCGGTCGGGCGTGGCGCTGATATCGATGTCAGCGGGCCCGCCTTTGCGTTCATCCGCTCCATCGATGTGTTTGACGCTTACTTGTCCCAAAGAGTGGTCGGCGAAGGCGAGCATTGCCGCCGCATGGCCCTGATCCGGCATGGCTCATACGACAGCACGGGGCAGTTTCGGTGGCGTATCGCATCGCCGGGGGAGCTACCATCGGCATTTCAGGGCGACGAAGGTTTCGGAGCCACCTGCCCGAGTATCCGGACCCGTGCCGTCTTTGTCGATTGGGAAGATCACGTGGGCACCTACGGATTTGAGCAGGTCAATTACTGACCGTCCGAACCTGACAGAAGGACTCGACACCCGAAAAAGAGAAACCCCCGCAAGGCGGCAACCATGCGAGGGCTCAAAGAACAACGGAATTGGCGCTCCGATAGGTCAACTCAAACTGTGATCGTGTTCTAGCAGTCCCGACAGTCAAGGCAACGAAAAAACGTATCTCTTGATGGGATGCGAACGCCCTGTTGCGGCCTTGTCCCACGCTGACAAGGACAAGATATTGAACCTGACCCAAACCCACCCCGCCCTGCCGGAAGGCTGGACCAAAGGCGCTGTCATGGCGTTACTTTCAGAGGTTGCCCCGCATATCGGTTTGCGCCCGGCGCGCCTCGCAGTGCTGAACTACATCATCGGGCGCACCCGCGCATCCGACTGGACCTCCCCGCATCGGGAACCGGTGTTCTTTGGGGCGCAAGACCTCGCAGCGGTCGAACTTGGTAAGACGTCACGCCAGTTACGAACGGATGAAGCCGCGCTGGCCAAGCTCGGCCTGATCGTGAAACGCGTCGCGGCGAACGGGGCACGCTATGGTCGCGCTGGCCTCGGCCTGATCCTCACGCCGCTGATTGCGAGACTGGAGGAGTTCATTGCCCTACGTGACCGGCTCCGGGCGGAACGGACGCATTTGCGCGCCTTGAAGGATCTTCGGTCCTTGCGGCTGCGGCACATGAAGCGGGCCATCTCCGCCCTGCCCTTCTGGGCCACTGAGGACCCCGAGGTTGCCGATATCCTCACTAGGTTCGCGGGCTGGCCACGCAGCGATGCCCTGTCACGTTTGGGTCTGGACAGGCTTTCAGCTCATTTACAGGCAACTTCAGAGTTGTGCGCCCGCATCGATGACTGGCTTGAAAAGAAAGGGGTTTCTTCCGGAGAACCAGCGGAAAACTTCCGACCCTTTACACAGAACACCAAGGAAGACTCTCAAAATGTGGAGGAGTGTTCTGCTGTGGATAACTCTAAAGGGCGCGAGGAATTTGCAGACAGTGAGGCGCCGCCATCACCTCCCTGCACCGCGCCACCCACTCTGACGGCTGAAAACCTTTACGATATTGCAGGTGACGGACTGCGTATGATGCTTGACGCCCGCCGGCAACAGAACCGGCCCCTCAGGGAGCGCGACATCATCGAAGCCGCCTGGCAGTTATTGCCCATGCTCGATATCCATCCGTCAGCCTGGTTTGAGGGCCAGAGCACCTTGGGCGACCACGGATTGGTGCTCTGCCTTCTTCTCGTCGATGCCGGGCGAGATCATCCCTCAAATCCCGTCCGCAACCCGGGTGGATTGATGCGCGAGATGGTCCGTCGAGCCAAGGTAGGGACGTTCGACATGAATTCGAGCCTTGCAGCCCTACGACGGCGACGCTCTGGGTGAATTCTCTGTAGAACTCTTTCGGGAACTGCCGCGCTGAAACCGGCCTTCATCTTCGTCGGACTACCTGATAAGATTCGCAGATGGCTACAGGGCAAACTATGCTTGATCTGCCCACCGTCGGTCCCTGGTCCCTGACAGAAATCCTCTTGGCCGTCCGCATGGCTGGTTATTGATTGCATGTGGGGGGGCGCCCATACCAGCCCCCTGTATGCAGATTGTGATCGTAAAGTCGGTCTGCCAGATTGTTGGCACCAAACGAAAATTTGTAACATCAGAGGCTTGGATGCGGACACGAAATTTCACTATCGGGGCAGTCCTGCTGTTCGCCGCCGGGTGCGCGTCACCAGAGATGGAGAAGCGCGGCTCCTTGAACGAAGTTGGAAACCTGCCGGAAGCCGTACTCAGCCTCGCGGCGCCCGGTCAGAACCTTGCGACGGCCCGGCTTCGTTCCGAGGATGACTGCTATTGGTATGAGCACAGTGGCCCGGTGGAAACGACCTTGGTGCCGTTGCGATCGACAGGGGGCAGCCCCATCTGCGTCGCGCGCCAAACCTGATTGGCTCGTTCGAGCGTCAGACTGACGACGAGGCTTGGATCAACTCTGCGGGGTCACGCTGTCTTCGGCCGAATACAGGAACGCAGTCGAGCCAATCTCCACATTCGGGTAAAGATCGTTTATGTGCGCCATGACCATCCGGACGCAACCGGAACTTGCTCGGCCGCCGATGCTTCGCGGCTGCGGAGTGCCATGGATCCGTAAATAAGTGTCCCGGTCCCCGACATAGAGATAAAGCGCCCGTGACCCGAGCGCGTTCTCAGGTCCGGGTTCCATACCGTCAGCGATGTCGGCGTAGAGCTCCGGGTCGCGGTCAATCATGTTCTGTGTTGGCTGCCAATGCGGCCACCTGACCTTGTGCTTGATCGTGTAGACGCCCGGCTCATAAAGTCTGCCACGAGCGATCGCTACGCCGTAGCGCATCGCAGTGCCACCACCCTCGATATGGTACAGATAGCGTGCGACGGCGTCCACGTGGATGTCGCCGGGAATGAGCCCATCTTTGGCGACCACCCGTTGCGGCAGGAAACGAGGGTGCAGGCCCCAGGGATTCGATGTGGCCGGGTTGTAGCCCGCCGGTGTGACCTGTGCATCCTAGGCGGTTTTCTGAGCCTCGGTGGGCCATGAGTCGGCCAGGAGCGGGCCGGACATCGAGGTCGAAAACAGCGCTGTGGTTGTTTGGATGAAATGGCGTCTAGTCAGCATCTTTCGCGGCCCTCTCCCGAGTTGGACAACGGACTAAGCCGTGCCGTGTACGTATTTCCATTCGTCCAGGATAGGTAAAGACGGTATTGACTGTGCCCCAAAGTGCCGTTTTTTGTCTGTCGTTCTAACACCTAAAACTCTTGTAGATTCAAGAAAAACTTCTGTTGCCGGGACCCGTCGATGGCGTCTGGACCTACTCACCACACCCTCAGTGTTCATGAGCAACCTGCGGTGCCAGCCACCGAGACAGGTACAATCGCTCGAGAGCGAAGACTGCGGCGATTCCGGAGATTGCGTAGAGCACGATGACTGGGTCACTCTGGAGTTTCATCGCCGTGAAGGCCACGAGCACCACCGCGTCGAGCGTCAGGGCGGTCAGCAGCACGAGGCTGGACGCTCCGATTTCTTCACGCCGGTAGCGGAAGACGCCCCAGTGCACCACCATATCCATGACAAGATAGAAGAAGGCGCCGAGCGAGGCGATCCGACCCAGATCGAAGAACACCGCGAGCGTTGAAGCGATGACGACGGTATAGACCAGAGTATGCCGCTGGATTGGACCCGACATTCCGAAATGGCTGTGCGGGATCATCTTCATATCGGTCAGCATCGCCAGCATCCGCGACACCGCGAAAACGCTGGCCAGCACCCCGGACGCGGTGGCGACCGCTGCAAGAATGACGGTCAGAAAGAAGCCTGTCTGCCCCAGTGCGGGCTCTGCCCCCTCGGCCAGCGAGTAGTCGCGCGCCGCGACGATCTCGTCGATTGTCAGGCTCGACCCGACGCCGAAGGCAACCAATAGGTACACAGCCACGCAAATTGCGATGGACAGCATGATCGCCCGGCCCACGTTGCGGTTCGGCTCAGTAATCTCGGATCCGCTATTGGTGATGGTGGTGAACCCTTTGAAGGCCAGGATCGCGAAGGCCATCGAGGCGATGAACCCGGTCACGCCATAGGCTTGCGCCGGGTCGGACGCGGCTGCGAACCGAAAGCCGCTGGACCATATCGCGGCAATGCCGAACAGCCCGATGCCGCCGATCTTGATCGCCGCCATAACAAGCGAGAACAGCCCGACCGACCGATTGCCCGCGATGTTCACAACGTAGGCAAATACGATGACACCCACGGCGAGGATTGGCACCAGTGGCCCACCATCGATATCGAAGGGTCGCAAGACGTAAGTCGCGAAAGTTCGGGCGACGAGACTCTCCGCGATCACCATGCTGAGCGCCATCAGCAGAGCTGCCCCGGCCGCGACCGCACCGGGGCCATAGCATTTCTGCAGGATCATCGCGATTCCGCCGGAGGACGGCCACTTGTTGGACATCCGAATGTAGCTGTAGGCGCTGAAACCGGTGACGATTGCGCCCGCGATGAAGGCAAGCGGAAAAAGTGGTCCGGCCAGCTGTGCGATCTGCCCGGTAAGCGCGAATATGCCTGCCCCGATCATCACGCCGGTTCCCATCGCGACTGCCCCACCCAGGGTGATCGAGCCTTCGCGGTAGGTATCGTTGCTATCTTCGTTCTGCATTCGGCCTCGCCTTGGTTGATTCCGCATCGTCAAGACCCGGTTCGGAATGCCAGCGAAAGTCACAATGATCATGGCCGCCGGCAATGGTCTTGGGCCGCACGAGCCTTCCGCCCCACTTCTCGGCTACCGGGAAATCGAGCGCGCACCACGTGGCGGTGCAAAGTTCCGCGTCGTCGTGATGGGCGAAGAACTCGGCCACCGGGCACTTCGTGCAGTCGAACGCGACGACATCCTCTCCCGCGTCGACATCGCGCCAGCCATAACCTGGTGGCCCGAATGGGAAGCGGCGGAACATGTCGGTTGCGATGCGCAGCCGTTTTGCCGGATCTGCGGTGATCGTGCGAGCCAGTTCCCAGGGGGGATCGGCCATGCGGCGATAGATGTCCCAGCCAATCGCGTGGATCAGCGCGTGGCTTTGTGCCTGCGACCGGTCGTGCGAAACAAGAGTCCGGTGCAGCGCCAGGGTCAGCGCGGCGAGATGCGTGGTAAGTGTCGCGCCATTGTTCGGCTGAAGCGGAAGATCCGCCTCCAGAACATCGTATGTCGCCCAGGTCTCCGAAAGTACTCGCTCCGTCTCCTGCCCCAGGTGGCGCTGCGCGAAATGGTGAAACAGCGCCATAAGCCCGGCCCTCCCAAGGCCCCTGTCCGCCGGCCCGAAGGCGCCCATCACGCTTTCCCACATGTCGTGGGTCGCTGACCTGTCCCAGGCATCGTCCATCGCCTCGGCGGGTGGAATGGCACCTGTCAGCAGAAATTCGGGCAATATCTGCGTGATGCGTCCTACCGGGTCGCTTGCCGCAAACCTTGCAGCCACCTCTCGCGTGATGAACGGCCGCGAGAGGTCGTCGAAGCGCGCATCCGGCGCCAGCTTGAACAGAAGCGCCTCGGCCGTCGTCAGCGCCTTGGCGTGAAGCATCAGCGAGGCGGGAAAGACGAACTTGGCGCGATACCCCGCGCGCATCATCGCGAGGTATGTCCGCGCCAGGCTGGCCTCGAGAGAGGGCACCGCATAGAACCGCGCGGCCAGGTCGTCGAAACTTTGCCGGAAGCGCGCGTGATCCGCGTCCTGCAGCGGCTTGGTCTGCTGGCTGAAATGATGGTAGGCGCGCCGGGTCTGCCGCTGCGCCACGGCCATCCAGTAAAGCACGAAGCGGTCGCGCTCCGCCGCGTTCAACTCGCCATACATGCCGAAGTCGAGCAGCGTGAACGTGCCATCGGCGTGAAAGACGATGTTCCCGGGGTGGAGGTCGGCGTGGAACAGCCCGTCCGAGACGAACATCCGGAGCAGCATGGACATCAACCTCTCGACCAGCGCGGATCTGGTTTGGCCCGAGAGACTGGCCGCCGCCTCGGACAGGCGCATGCCCTCGACCCAATCCATCGTCAACACGCGGGCCGACGTGTGGTCGGGAAAGGTCATTGGGATACGCACGCCGTCCTGTCCGGCGAGGTTTACGCGGAACCGGTCCATGACGCGGGCTTCGGCCCGGAAATCCAGTTCGCCCATCGAGTAGCGCCGGAACTCCGCCAGGAATGCCCGCAGGTTGGTACGGCGGAGCCGACGAGGTGCCAGCAGGTCCAACAGCCGCAGTCCAAGCCCCAGCGCGTCAAGATCGCGGCGGAACAGGGCCTCCAGCCTTGGCCGCTGCACCTTGACGGCGACGGTTGTGCCATCCGCCAGCCTTGCCTTGTGCACCTGGGCAAGCGACGCGGCAGCGACGGGCATGTGTTCGAAGCTGTCAAAGGCCATTTCGAGTGGCTTGCCGAGCTCTTCCTCGACAACCCGCCTGATCGTCGCGAAATCCATCTCGGGCGCGCGCTCCTGTAATTCCGCCAGCCGTGCGATGTAGCTTTCGGGAAGGATGTCGGGGCGGGTGCTGAGAATCTGTCCTAGCTTCACGAAGACCGGGCCGAGCGTGATTAGGTCCTGCGCAAAGCGGTCTGGTGGGCGCATGTCGCAGCCATCAGGGTCGTAGCGCCGAAGCGCCCAGATGTCCGGCGACAGGGTGGTGAGAATCCGGACAAGCCGGAGCAGGTTCCCGACTGGCTTCATGCCCGATCTCCCGCGGCTCCGCTGGACCACGTCTCGATCGGCATGTCGGGAAGGAACCGGCGCAAGGCGTCGAATGCCTCGGTCAGCGTCATATGGTCGACGATGGTTGTGGAGCCGCGCAGTGGCTTCTCGCCTGCGTTGACAGCGCGGATCGCCGCCAGGATCATCGCGGCCGTAACCTCTGCCTGGTCGCCGGCCGCGAGATGCCGGGCGGCCAAAACGCCGCCGTCTGGCCCCTGCGCTTCCACCGCGATCCGGGTGCCGACGCGCCCTGGCGGTGGTAGCCGCATCAAGATGCGCGTCAGTCCACGCTTGTGCCGCGCCAAGGTGGGCCCTAGGCCTAAGCGCAGGAGCAGGCCGGTCAGATGCGTCGCAAAAGGCGGATGGAGCGCCAGAAAGGTACGGACGCGGACAGGCGAGCGCCTCCCAGATTGTCCCACGATACCCTGCTGCGCGAAGCCGAGCCCGAGCGCCTTTCGCGACCTCCGGCCCCGCTCGAAGGTAAAGCGGCGGCGCAGATATCCGGGGCGCACCGTTGAGCTTGTGACACCGGAAACCTGGTATTGGTCGCCTAGGGCACCGATCGACCATTTCATCGCGGCGCTGCCGTAATGCCGCCCCATACCGAGTTCCAAACCGATGTCGATGCTCGCGCATCCTTCGGTTCGCGCGGCATCAGCGGCCATCAACGTGCTGAGGCCCGGCGCGGCCCCGACGCAGACGACGCCCGTGCCCGGGCCGCCGGTGGTGGCGACCTCCCGGCTGACCGCCTGCACATAATCTGGCGAGGCCGAAGTTTCCAGGAAGCTTCCGCCTGCGCGAACGACGTCGGCTGCGACCGATGGCGGAGTGGCCTCGGTCAGATTGACCACTGTCGCGCCAAGTGGAATCCCTACGGCAGCATCGGCGGCTGCGATGTCCAGCCGAAGCGTTTTAACCTGATCGTCCCGCGCCCCGCTGCGGCGCGAGGCCACCAGAACACTGGCCGCCGTGTGATCCAGCAGCAAAGACACCAATCGCTCGCCGACGTCGCCCGTGCCGCCGATCAGCACGATCATCCCCGAGATTTCCGATGTCCGATCAGCGTGCCGTGCCATCACTCGATTCCATTGGCGCGCTGCAGCTCGCGGATATAGGTGACGATCAAGGCGACGGTTTCATCCGTGATGCCCTCGACGGGGGGCATGTCACCGAAATCCCAGTGGTGCGAGCGCACCCCGGCTGTAGCCGCACGAAGGAAAGCCGTATCGCCGTGATGACCGGGTTCGTAGATCGGATGGATCAGTGGCGGGCCCTTGCCGGTTCCGCCAGCAGCGTTGGTGCCGTGGCAAGACGCGCAGGAGCGTTCGAAAGCAATCTGACCGAAATAGCCTGGCGCGCTCAGGGTTTCGGGCACGCTGATTGTTTCGGGATCAGGTGCGGGGTTTCCGGCGTCGGCGCCGTGCATCTGTGTGTTGACCCTTGGCCGGTCTCGCCCTTCATCTGACTGGGCCGCAAGACCTGTCGCGAGTCCGCCAACAATAAGCACCGCAATTGTAAACCTCTTTACAGCCATCCTGAGCATTTTTCCCGTTTCCTTTCGATGAATGAACTCGCTTCCGACAATCCTATCCCCTGCCCAACCGGGCATTTTCGACCGGGTCATTTGGCGAAGCTCCCGAATCTTCGTTACGGGGATGAGGGCGAATGCCTGATGGCTACACTTCCGCCTAGTCGTGGCCTCCCTCTTTCTCCATATGCTTCATCATCTCCTTGAGCTCGTCCGGGATGTCCGACTCGGAGAACTTTGCCTGTTCGCCTGGGTCGTGGACAAAGGCAATGATCGCGGCGAGCTCCTCACCCGTGAACTCGATCTGATATCCCAGTTCGTCCTCCTGCGCTTCGATCATCGCAGGGGCGCCACGCCACATGCGGGCGGCGAACTCGAAGGGGTTCATCGGCATGTCCATGAACTCCGCATCCAGCATCGGCGCATCCACTCCGCCGACACCGTTGATCGAATGGCAGACGACACATCCCTTCGATGCAAAAAGCTTTCGGCCCTCGGACGAATTCATGGACGGAATCATCAGTCCGGGGCTCATCATGCTCATCTGATCACCGTGTGACCCGGCCAACGCTGCCGGTGTTGCCGAAAGCATGGCAATTGTGGCAAGTGAAAATACATGTGCTTTCATGGTAGTGTCCTCCTTGGTGCATTAGTTGCTCCGGGAACCCTTACTCATTTCAGTCCAATAACTCGGGATGAAAGCGGGAACATGGCTTGCATAGCTGTCCCAACTTTCGCCGAATCGTTCGCGGCCCTCCGCCTCTTCGGCACGCGCAAGCCGGGCGTACATCCAGACCAGCACCGGGAACATCGCTAGCGTCAGAATGGTCGGCCACTGCACGAGAAAGCCTAGCATGATGAGAACGAAACCCACGTATTGAGGATGACGAATGCGGGTATAGGGGCCGGTCGTGGCCAGCCGCCCCTGCCTTTGCGCCGACCAGAGATGGTGCCACGCCACGGATATCAGCCAGAAGCCGCCTCCGATCAGGGCGAAACTCAGGATATGGAAGGGGCCGAAATGTGGGTTTGACTGCCAGCCGAACATCATTTCAGGCAGATGTCCGCTATCGTGGGCAAGCCAGTCGATATCCGGCCAGGTCGATTGCAGCCAGCCGGACAAGAGGAAGATCGTCAACGGAAACCCGTACATCTCGGTGAAAAGCGCCACGATGAAGGCGCTGAACGCCCCGAAACTCCGCCAGTCTCGCGAAGTCTGCGGCTTGAAGAAGCTGAAGGCGAAGATGATGAAGACTGCGGAGTTGATGAATGCCAGCAACCAAAGGCCATATGCCGTTCCGGGTTCGGTCATGTCTCATCGCTTCCGGAGCCATGTCCGCCGTGACCCCCGTGCATGAAAAAGTGCATCCCTACGCAGAGCAGCAACGGTAGCCATATCAGCAATCCGCTTCCCAGAAGGTGCACACGATGCTCGTAGCCCAAGAGCAGGCCACCTCCGACGAGGGCGACAATCAAATAGATGCCGGCTCGTGATCGCCAGAACGAGGGCGGGCGGGGGGCATGCTCCACTTGATCTTGATTGGCATGTGGAGGATCAGGTTGATGTGTCATTTTTTCTGTCCGTTCCTATATCTTTGCACCGCGAAGGCGCAGTGAATTGAGCACCACCGAGATCGATGAGGCGCTCATGGCGAAGGCAGCAAACATCGGGCTGATGAGGATGCCGAAGAAGGGGAACAGAACTCCCGCCGCGACCGGCACGCCGGAGGCGTTGTAGATCAGCGCGAAGAACAGGTTCTGGCGGATGTTGCGCATGGTGGCCCGCGCCAGCCGCCGCGCGCGCACGATTCCGTCTAGGTTGCCCTTGACCAGCGTGATGCCGGCACTTTCGATGGCCACATCAGCGCCCGTTCCCATGGCGATACCAACATCGGCCTGCGCTAGTGCAGGGGCGTCGTTGACGCCATCTCCCGCCATGGCTACCTTGCGGCCCTCCTGCTGCAACTCCTGGATGATCCGCGCCTTGTCCTCGGGCAGCACATCGGCCCGGATCTCGTCAATGCCGAGACGCGCGCCAATGGCTTTGGCGGTGCGTTCGTTGTCGCCCGTCGCCATGATGACGTGGAACCCCAGTTCATGCAGATCCTCGATGGCGGCGGGTGTGGTCTCCTTCACTGGGTCGGCGACAGCGACAAGACCCGCAATGTCGCCATCCAGCACCACGAACATCACCGTCTCACCCTCGTCGCGGCGGGCATTGGCCTTGGCGGTCAGGTCGCCCGCCTCGAGCCCCAATTCGCCGATCATCGCCAGATTGCCGAGCGCGACCGCTTTGCCGTCGACGACCCCCTTGACGCCCTTGCCGGTGACCGCCTCGAAGTCGTCGGCATTAGCCATCTTCACACTCCGCTCCTCGGCACCCCTGACGATCGCTTCGGCAAGAGGGTGCTCCGATCCGCGCTCAAGCGATGCGGCGAGACGCAGGACCTCCGCCTCATCGTGACCGCGCTCTGGCAGGACGGCGACAAGCCGCGGTTTGCCTTCGGTCAGCGTCCCAGTCTTATCGACAATCAGGGTATCGACCTTCTCGAACCGCTCCAGCGCCTCGGCGTTCTTGATAAGTACCCCGGCTTGGGCCCCCCGCCCCGTCGCCGTCATGATCGACATCGGTGTTGCAAGCCCAAGGGCACAAGGACAGGCGATGATCAGAACCGCGACGGCGGAGACGAGTGCATAGGACAGCGCAGGCGCCGGGCCCCAGAGCCCCCACGCGATGAAGGACAGAATTGCAACACCGATCACGGCCGGAACGAAATATCCCGCCACCTTGTCGGCATACTTCTGAATCGGTGCGCGCGACCGTTGCGCGTTGGAGACCATCTCGACGATCTGCGCCAGCATCGTGTCGGCCCCGACCCGCGTCGCCTCCATCACCAGGCTGCCGGTGCCGTTGATCGTGGCTCCGGTCAGCGGGTCGCCCTCGGTCTTCTCGACCGGCACGGGTTCACCGGAGATCATGCTTTCGTCGACCGAGGAGCGGCCTTCCAGAACCACGCCATCTACCGGCACCTTGTCGCCGGGCCGCACGCGCAGCCGGTCGCCGACCTGCACGTTCTCCAGTGGGATTTCCTCCTCAGACCCGTCGTCCCGAATGACCCGCGCGGTCTTGGCTGCCATGTCCAGAAGTGCGCGGATCGCCTTGCCGGTCCCCTCGCGAGCACGTAGCTCCATCACTTGGCCGAGCAGCACCAGCGTGACGATCACCGCCGCCGCCTCGAAATAGACGCCGACATGCCCTTCGGCGTCGCGAAATCCGTCGGGGAATATACCTGGCGCCAGAACGGCGACGACACTGAAGAGCCAGGCCGCCATCACGCCCATGCCGATCAGGGAGAACATGTTGAGGTTCATTGTCCGGAACGAATTCCAGCCCCGAACCAGGAACGGCCAGCCGCACCAAAGGACCACCGGGGTTCCGAGAACCAGCTCTATCCAGAGGGTTGCCCGCTCGCCGAAGATCTCGCGCACTCCCGGAAAGCCGAGATAGGGACCCATGGTGAGGATCAGAAGCGGGATGGTCAGGACCGTGCCGCCCCAGAAACGTCGGGTAAAATCGACAAGCTCTGGATTCGGACCGTCCTCCGCCATCGCCGCCGACTCGAGTTCCAGCCCCATGCCGCAGATCGGGCAGGATCCCGGCTCGGTCTGGCGCACGGTCGGATGCATCGGACAAGTGTAGACTGCCCCATCATAGCCGTCGGGGACGGTATCGTATCTGCCGTCCGCCGGGGCAGCGCTTGCGTGGTGGTCATGCGCCTGGTGATCGGGCGCGGCAACTTCCTCTTCGGGCACGAGATGCATCCCGCATTTCGGGCAATCGCCCGGACCGTTCTGCCGCACCTCTGGGTGCATCGGGCAGACGTAGAAGTTGGTTTCGGTTTCATGTGCGGTACAGCTTGCTTGGTCGTTCATTCGGATGTCCTCTCAGCGGGATTCGGGTTCAACCTAATTGTTCCAGTAACTGGAAGGTCAAGGCCTGTCACGACCGAAAGGATCTCTTCGGCCAATAGACTGGCAATTCCGATCGCATTCGTTGGATGGGGTATGGTGTCGGTGGTGATGATCCTTGCCGCACCGGCCGACAGAATGGCGTCCTGGGCGCCGTGCGCAAAGACCGCGTGGATAGCCAGGCAGACAGGCGCGGTGGTTCCAGCCGCAAGCAACCTTTCGACGGCACGTGCCATCGTGACGCCGGAAGATGCGATGTCGTCGAGGATCACCGGTGTTCCAATCCGCAACGCTGCGCTTTCGGGCACGCTGATGTCGACCCGGCGGTCGCCGGACCTCACCTTGCGCAGCACTTCATGGGACCGTCCGGCCAGTCGGGCCACTTCGGCCACCCATTGCTGGCTCTCGCTATCGGGACCAAGGAGAACGGCGTCTGGCAGGTTCGTCCCGATCCAGTCCGCAATCAGTGGGGCGGACGCGGCGCGAATGGCAGGCATCGGGAAGACATCCACCAGCCGCGCGATACGGTGCAGATGCGGATCGACGGTCACCAGCCAGTCGAAACTCTCCCCCAGGAATTGTGCGAACAGTGGCGCGCTGACCGCCTGCCCGGCTTCGAAACGGCGGTCCTGCCGCATGTAGCCGAGATAGGGGGCGATCAATCCGACGCGGCGCGCGCCCATCTCGCGGGCCGTCGCCGCGGCGAAGCGCAATGGCAGGGCAAGGCGGTCGGGATCGCGCAATGTCGCCAGCAGCGCAACGTCTGCCCCCTCCAAATCGCCCGAGAGGGAAATCAGGCTCTCGCCATCGGGGAAACGGTGCCAGTCAAGCGGGCGCAATTCCGCCTCTAGCGTGGGGGCAAGGGCCTTGGCCAGCGGCCGCATCTCGGGAAACGAAGCAAGGATCATGTCACTTCCTCGGATAGCGTGAGCACTCCGGTTTGGGACTCGGCATAGGCCAGGGCATAGGCCAGCTCACCCGGTGTTTCGGCATGGAGTTCATAGAGCGGCTGACCCTTCTCCACCCGATCACCGATCCGCACCAGCAATCGAATGCCGGCGCGTTGCTGACGCGGCGCACCGGCCAGCTTTGCAATGCGTGCGATCCGGCGGTTGTCCACGGCAGTCAATTCGCCCGTGTACGGGGCGCGTATGTCGATGCGCTGTGCCGCGCTCCCGGGCTCCCGGAAACCGCCCTGTGCCGCGCAAATTGCCATGAACTTCGCTTCCGCCGCACCACTGTCGAGAAGCGCCTGCGCACGGTCCCGTCCCTGCCCCGCCACGGCGTCCGGCGCGAGGCCCAGAAGATGCCCGGCCAGATCCAGCGCTCGCGCGCCGAGGTCGCCGGGAGCCTCCGGTGTGCGCCGCAGAACCGCAAGCACGTCCATGGCTTCCAGCGCCGGACCGATGCCGCGTCCCACAGGGGCCACGCCGTCGCTGATGTGCAGCGCCAGTTTCAGACCCAACGCCTCGCTTACTGATGACAGCCGGGCACCGAGGGCTTCGGCGGCCCCGGCCGACCGCACCTTGGCCGTGAGTCCGACCGGCATGTCGATCAGGACATGCGTGGCACCGGCCGCGGCCTTTTTAGACAGCACGCTCGCCACAAGTTGACCGGTGGAGTCGAAATCGAGCGGGCGTTCGATGCGGATGAAATGATCGTCGGCGGGGCTGAGCGCGAGCCCGCCGCCCCAGACGAGGCAGCCGCCTTCTGCTTCGACCACTCGGCGCAGCGCATCACCGTCAAGAGCAACTGGAGCCATGACCTCCATCGTATCGGCCGTCCCCGCCGGCGAGGTGATCGCCCTGCTGGATGTCTTGGGGATCAGATGCCCCGCCGCCGCGACGATGGCGACAACGATCGGCGTCGTCCGGTTGCCGGGCAATCCGCCGACGCAATGTTTGTCGAGGACGGCCCGGTCTCCCCAGTCGAGCGTCTGCCCGGCATCCTGCATGGCTCGGGTCAGCGCCACGGTCTCCGCCTCGTCCAGCCTGTCGCCCGCACAGGCCGTGATGAAGGCGGCAAGGTCGAGATCCGAAAGCCGATCGTCGAGCGTGTCGCCAATGATCGCCGCGAACCCGGCCTGATCCAGCCTCTCGCCGTAGGCCTTCGCCCGGATACTGGACGCCGAAGCGGGCGGTTCAGGGTGGGAGAACACGGCCTTTTCCCCGGCCTGCGCGCCAAGCGCCGCCCAGGCGGAAGCGGACAATGCCGCCTGGTCCACGGCAAGCCATGCCCCGTGGCCGACCACATTCAAGGTGGCAACGATCCAACGGTCCTTCAGGTCGATCCGTACGCGGGTCTGCGCGGCGAACCCTTCGGAGCGGCAGACATGGCAATCTTCATGCATGTAGACGACCGGTTGCCGGTAGGTGTCGATGCCGGAAGGGACAAGAGTGAGGGTTTCGGTCATCGCGGCCGGTCCAGATAAACGGACTCGAGGTGTTCCGGGACGCGCACGGGTCGCCCAAGCTCATGTTCGACGCGAAATCGCAGGGTGTCCGCCGCGACCGGCTCTCCATGGGTCAGGTACGTCATCGCCGGGGCGGGACCGGCGGACATCCAGCGCAGGATTTCGTCGGCATCGGCGTGCCCGGAAAAGGACTGGAGCGGAACCACCTCGGCCTCGATCGGGAACTCGCGCCCGAACATGCGCAAACTCCGCGTCCCCCCGGCCAGCGACGCGCCGCGCGTTCCGCCGGCCTGGAAGCCCGACAGCAGGATCGTGTTGCGCCGATCACCGCCGAAGCTGGCCAGATGGTGCAGGATACGCCCGCCGGTCAACATTCCGCTGGCGGAGACGATGATCATCGGGCCCCGGCGCGTGTTCAACGCCTTCGATTGTTCGACCGTGTTCACGCGCTTGGCGATCTCGAACATCGAGACGCAGTCTTCGCGGCTGACGTGATGTTCGTCGTGGTGGCGGTGATAAATCTCGGTCGCATCCACAGCCATCGGGCTGTTGAGAAACACCGGAACATGAGGGATGTCGCCTCGCTCCATCAATCGCGCGATATGCAGCATCAGGCCCTGAGCCCGTCCAACCGCGAAGGACGGGATCAGTACCGTGCCGCCGCGGGCAAAGGTGCGTTTCAGGATCGGAGCCAGTTCGGCCTCGGGGTCGGTGTCGGGATGGGACCGGTTGCCGTAGGTGGATTCGCAGACCAGCACATCGGACCCACCGAATGATATTGGCGGTCGCATCAGCGGATCGGGATCATGACCCAGATCGCCGCTGAAATGAACAACCCTGCCGCCGATCTCTAGCCGGATCTGCGCCGCCCCAAGAAGATGCCCAGCCGGAATGAAACTAGCCGCGATGCCGTCGCCCAGCTCGATCCTCTGATCGAAGGGGTGGGAATCAAAGCGATCCAGCGCAGCCTTTGCATCCTTGAGCGTGTAGAGTGGTTTTGGGTTCTTGTGCTTCGAATATCCCTTTCTGGCGGCATAGCGCGCCTCCTCTTCCTGAATATGCCCGCTGTCGGGGAGGATAAGTCCGCAAAGATCTGCTGTTGCCTCGGTGCAAAGGACCCGCCCGCGAAAGCCCGCCCGGATCAGTGCTGGCAGATATCCCGAATGGTCCAGATGGGCATGTGTCAACAACACAGTATTGATGGTGTTGACCCGAACCGGGAACGGCTTGCGATTGCGCGCACGGAGTTGCTTGAAGCCCTGGAACAGACCGCAATCGACGAGGATGCGCCTTCCCATGGCCTCGATCAGGTAGCGCGATCCTGTCACCGTTACGGCGGCACCGAGAAAGCGCAGTTTCGGACGTGCGGTCGGGATCATGCCCCTGCCCGCCTGCCCGCGATGGCGTTGAACAGCCCCCCGAAGATCAACGCGGCGTACCATCCGTAAAGAAAGCTTTCGACCAGACCGATGATGAAGCCCGCTGGGGTCAGCCAGACAAAACCGGGCAGCAGGCCAGACCAGACCTCGTACATCGCGTAGCCGGGAAAGATCAGATCGAATACTACGCAAACCACGTATGTCAGAGCCAGAAACAGGCTCAGCGCCCAACCCAGCGACACGATGGGCAGATGCGCATGCCCTGCCCCGTCATTCCCGCCCATGACGCAGGCCCCGCACGTCAGGCGCAGAGCCAGGAAAACGATCGCCGCGACTGCGGTGAAATAGATGAGCGGCATCATGGCTTGTTCCTTTCTTGCCGATGATCAGGCCCGAGCGCGAACGCCTGCGCCGGACGTCCCCGCTTCAGGATGAGTGCCTGGCCGGTGCAAGACGCCCATCCTGCGAAGCGTGGCATCAGTTCTGGCCGCAGCAGCAGCCGGATTTGACCGGTTTCGCCTTTGCGGGTTCCGCGACCTGCGGTTCGACATTTGCTTTCGGCTGCGCGTCGGTCTTGCCACCGCAACATCCGCCCTGTTTCTGCTTGGTCGTGTATTGTGTCTGAGAAGTTGAACGGTCGTCCATCCGGACCTCCTTTTGTTTGGCTTCGATCTAAAGACGCGGCTTGAAGAAAAACATTACAAGGATTGGCAACCTGTCGGGCTTCGTTGGTAAAGGAACAACTGTATCGGTCGACCGTAGGAAGGCGTCGATATTGCCGACAGAGCCACCGCAACCCGGCAGGCTGTCGGCTGACCGGTTCTGCCGGTTACAGCAGCCGTCGCGCGGCCCATCCGATCAACTCGAAACCACGCGCGTGCCAGCCGCGGGAATGCCAGGTCCGAAGAGTGACTTCGCGGGCATCCGAAAATCTTGCAGATGTTGCGCCTGTAACTGCCCTGCCAGGACGCGGTCAGGCGCGAACAGGACCAGCTCCTGATTGATGAACAGGCTTCGGTAGTCGAAGTTTGCCGACCCGACGATCGACCAGCCGGCATCGACGACCGAAGTCTTGGCATGCAGTTGACGGGGCAGATACTCGTAGACCCTCACGCCCGCCGAAAGAAGCTGCGCATATGCCGCCCGCGTCGCCCAGCCAGCGACCAAAGGATCGCTCCTGCGAGGCACCAGCAGACGGACGTCCACGCCGCGATGCACGGCATCCTGAAGCGCCAGGTGGACCACGGTGCCCGGACTGAAATATGGCGACGTCAGATAGATGCGGGTCTGTGCCATTCCGATCAGTCCCGCGTGCAGACAGGCAAGCCTCTTCTGACACTTGCGCGAGTAGCTTGGCACCAGCAGTCCTTCGATCCCGCCGGCCTCTTCGGGGATGGCGTTTGCGGGAAGCGGGCGGGCGTCCCGCCAGAGCCGGTCGAAGTGACTTGCGGCAAGCGTCGCCAACGACCCCTGGACGCGCACATGGGTATCGCGCTGGCGGCTCGAACCGTGAAGCCGACGCGAGTTCAACTGGCGGATGTTGAAACCGCCCAGGAACGCGTCCCGGCCATCCACGACGAGAAGCTTGCGGTGGTTGTGTTGAAAATATCGCAGCGGGTGTCGGAGATCAAAGGGACGAAACCAGCGAAACCGCACGCCGCTTCGTTCCAGTTCCCGCCGAAACTTGTCGAAATCCCAATGGCCGGCAGCGAAAGCGTCGAGATGCAACCGGACATCAAGCCCGGTTCGCGCCTTGGCTGCGAGCGCGGCGACAAAACGCGCCCCGACTTCGTCGGCGACAAAGATGTAGGATTCCATCCATATCGCTTCGGTCGCGCCCTCGATCGCCGCGATCATCGCATCGAAGAGAGCATCTCCCTCGGCAAACAGCTGGACCCTTCGCCCAGATTTGGCACACAGATCGCTGCCCGCGCCTGCGGCATCGTCAGGGGGTTTTCACGAGGTGCGCGCGAGTTGCTCATGATCGCGGCTTACCGCCCCACCGGTCCAGTCGCAACATCGGCGTCACGACGCCGGCGCCATGCTTGCAACGCGAATTCACAAGGACACACATCCGTCAGGTGTCCGCTACTTCATGCGCGCCGTGCTGGCACCAGACATAATCGCAGTTGTTGTGGCTGCAACTGCGATCCTGCAAAGGGTTGCGATAGTGAAATCGGGCGAGCGGCAGCAGCAGGCGCTTAGGCAATGACAGCCGGTAGGCGTGGCCCAAGGCGTCGCCCGTGTCGGTCGATCCCAGCTTTCCGACCAGGTAGTCGATCCCGCGAGGCCCCGTCTGGTTGAGCAAGAATCGATTGACCACGCCACCATGCAGGTCGGGTTGCAACGCCTGACGCCAGGCTTTCGTGTAATCGATACCGCTGATCACGCTTTGTGCCGCCAGCCGCCCAGATCGCATCGCGTAGCGGAGCCCAAATCCCGCCAGCGCGTCCTGAAAACCCGCGTGTTCGTCGATCACCGGGTTTCCGCCCTGCATCGCGGTGCGCGGCAATCGGACATTCCCGAAACCCCCGAAGCCTCTCGGTCTTTGCATTTGCAACCCGGCGTGACGTTCGAAATATGCCACCGTCGCGGCAAGATATTTTGCCTGATCGCGAAAGCCCGAGAACATGCAACTGGCCACCGTGCCGCGCCCCTGACGCACGAGCAGATAGGCGTAGCCCTTCGGGGCAATCTCCGCCCCGAACGCCAGCCACGCGCCATCGGCCATGGTCGTGTCAAAGACGTAGCCCACGGTGATGATATTGGCCCGCCGCGGCCCGCCCGCCAGGATCATATTGCCCGCGGTTCTTTTCACGCGATCATTGAATCGCACCTCTACCCCGACCGTACGCGCCTGATCCAGCAAGGCCCGGTCGAGCGTTCCCGCTGCATTGCCGCGCCGCACCAGGTAGAACATGGGTTTCGATCCATGCACCCGGTGCGCCTTGGCATGGCTGTCGAAGACGATGCCTTCGGTTACACTGCGATGATCGAAATCGGCGGCAACACCGGCATCGGCCAGTTCGTCCAGAACGTTCTGCGCGTCGCTCCAGTTTTCCAGACCCTGAAAGTCGCCGTGGAACCGATGGCCAACATCTTGGTGCCATTCTCGCACTACGACACGACGATTGGCCTTTGCCAAAACGATTGCACAGACCAGCCCCGCCGGGCCGGCGCCGACGATTTCAATCGTTCCTTGCTTGGCTTCGGGACGGATCGGCACAGTTGCATCCATGCTTTTACTCTTGGGCGGGCTTGACGTATTGACGGGTCGGGATCAGGTCCGCGTTGGCGTCAGATCCCGTAGGACCAAGCCGGCAGCCGGCCCATGTTGACATCCACCTTCCCGACACCGGGCACGTTTTCGACGGCGACACGAATTGCGTTCTCCTGGAAATCGCTGTCGGCGACACCCCAGACCGCGACCTTCCCGTCTTCCACCGTGTAGTTGATCAGGTTGACCGCTGCACCGGGCACGTCTTTCAGGGCCTCTTCAATCTTCGCACGAAGCACGCGGTCATCTTCCGAAGGCTCCGGCAGCACCCTGTCCTTAAGTGCCGACAAGGCGTGGAGCAGGTTCGCCCGGCTGACAATGCCGACCACTTGACCGGATCGCAGCACCGGCACACGCTTGATCCGGTGCTTTTCCAAGAGACGCGCGATCTCGGCGACAGTCGTGTCTTCCTCGACCGAAACGATATCCCGCGTCATCACATCCTCAACGCGGCGGCTTTTGAGTTTCACGAAATCCCTGGCGGAACCGCTCGATCCGCCCAGCACTTCGAGCCACCATGGCCGGCGCGGGCTCTCGGACTCGCGCACGCGTCGCATCAAGTCACCCTCACTGACAAGTCCCTTGAGGCCGTCCTGTGCGTCAACGACGGGCAGCGCGCTAATGTGGTGGTCCAGCATCAGGCGCACCGCGTCTTCGATTTGTCCCTCCAGCGGGACCGAGATCACGGATGTTGTCATGATATCCTTGGCTTGCATGTCATGGTCTCCTTCTTGGACTACTGGACGATTCGCCGGTCAGGTGTCGATGACAAGTTGCAGATCGTCACCCAGAGCATAAGGCGGGATGTCGAGGTTGCGTGGTGCCGGTCCTCTTCGGATTCGGCCGGACGTGTCGTAATGCGATCCGTGGCACGGGCAGAACCAACCGCCGAACTCACCCACCGCCGACCCATCCTGGCCCAGGGGAATACAGCCCAGATGCGTACAGACCCCGATGACGACCAGCCATTCATCATCCTCGCCCGCCGCGCGATTTTCATCCAGTGCCGGCTCTTCGCTACTTACGTTCGGATTCTCGCTCGCCTCATCAACAGGATCGGGAAGGTCGTCGAGATCGACGGCACGTGCAGCCTCGATCGCGGCTGGAGACCTGCGCCAGACGAATACCGGGCGCCCCTGCCACTTCACGGTAATACGTTGGCCCGGTTCGACGCCCGAAAGATCGACTCTGACGGTACCGGAGGCGGTCACGTCGGCTGAAGGATTCATCGAGTCGATCAAGGGCCAGACCGCCGCCCCTGCGGCAACCGCGCCGGTAGAGGCGGTTGCATAATACAGGAAATCGCGGCGCTCGGTCGAGGGCAATTGTTTGGTCTCGTTGCTGGTATGGCTCATCATGACTCCTCCGGTTTGGCGTTAGTCTCGGCTGAAAAGACCGGGCTTTCGACGTGAACGCCCGCATCGACATGCAGCACCTCGCCGGTGATGGCGCTGGTATAGTCGCTGGCGAAAAGCAAAGCGGCTCGACCCACCTCGTCGGCCTCGATATTGCGCCGCAGGGGGGCGGCACGCGCGGTCGCATCCAGAAGCCCCGTAAAGCAGGTCAATCCCGACGCCGCGCGGGTCAGCACCGGCCCCGCCGAAACTGCGTTGACGCGGATGTTGGTTGGCCCGAGTTCATGCGCCAGATAGCGCACCGTGGCTTCGAGCGCGGCCTTGACCGGCCCCATCACATTGTAACTCTCCACGACGCGTTCCCCGCCGAGATAACTCAGCGTGATCAGGCTGCCTCCACCGCTCATCAAGGGTTCGGCCAGATGCGCCATCCGGATAAGGGAATGGACCGAGACGTTCATCGCTTGGGCGAACCCTTCCGCCGAGCAATCGGTCAGGCGACCATGAAGGTCGGCAGGCGGAACGCTGCCCACGGCATGAAGGATGAAGTCTAGCTTTCCCCAGCGGTCCGCAATGGCATCGAATACAACGTCAAGTTCGTGCGGGGTATTCACATTGCAGGGCAGCAGGATCGGTGCCTCCAGCCGTGCGGCAAGTGGCGCGACAAAGGGTTTGGTGCGTTCGTCGACATAGGTGATGGCCAACTCGGCCCCCGCCTGCCGGAAATGCAGGGCGGCGGGCCAGGCAAGGCTGCGATCATTGGCGATGCCGACGACCAGACCCTTGCGGCCGGACAGATCGAGCAGTTCCGCAGGATCGCAGCAGTCGTCGAAGTCAGGCACGTATCATTCCCTTCCGTGAGAAGCGGTAATGAATAATTCGAGGGCGCTGCGGGTGAGCTACGCCTCGTGGGACGGCTCTTGTCCCCTTACCTGATTCAAAAGATGCCTCCGGGGTCTCGCCCTCAGGATTACGATGGGTTTCCGCGTGGCCATGGGCATTCTTGCGTGAGCGTGCCCAAAAAGGTGCGTTGCAGCCATTCCGCTGAACACGAGAACCAGGAACCAGTTTTCAACCAGCCATTCCATGATCGTTCACTCCTTGTTTGATGAGGCGGTCAGATTGTCCGCCTGTGGGGATTTCAGGGTGCCAAAAGGGTTTCCGAACATTGCGCCGAAGACATGGGTGATCCACGCATCGCGCCCCTTGCGCCATGCGCCCAGAACCTCGCCGGTGCGCGCCGAAAGCGCGCGTTCGGTGACAATCGCGGGGTGGCTTTCCGGCAAGGGGTCGCGCGTCTCGCGCAGTGTGTCGGCAGTGAATTTGACCAACGACATCCACGGGTTCGCCCGTTCGGAAAACATCGTTCTGGTCCACCGCATGGGATGCAGGACACGCAGGGCCTCGGCGCTGCCCGGGGTGGTCGCGGCCCGAAGCCACGGGCTGACGAAAGCCGAATAGGCCGTTTCGTTGATCCGCGACATCTGGGCAACCTGCGCCAGTGCCGCATCGTCGGAGGCGATACCGAGATCATCGACCTCGCGCGTCTCGAACCGCACCTTGAAATCGCCGCTCTTGCAGTCCGGGTCGCCCGTGGGGTTGTCGATCACCATCTCGTAGAGCCCCGGCGCCAGCGCCTCGACCTCGTCCAGGCTTTCCAGGATCGCCCGATGCTGAAGCTTCGCGATGGACCCCGAGACAAAGATGCCAAGGTGGCCGACATGCGGGTGCGTCATGTAGACGATGCGTTGCCCAGCCGCCTTCAGCGCATCGGTGTCGGGATAAAGCTTGGCGATCCACCCCATTGCCTGTTCGGGCGGCGTGATGTTGTCACCCTCCGAAGCAAAGATGATGAGCGGATTGCTGATCCGCTTGAGGTCGATGGTGCAATGCGCGTCCAGCTGCATCTCGCCCTGCTCCAGCTTGTTGCCGATGAACAGGTTCTGCGTGATCCCAAGGATTTCCTCGCGGCTGAGCGTATAGTAGCCATTCCACCAGCGTTCGAACTCAAGGAACCGCTCGCGTTCAGTGTCGGCATGGGAAAAGAGGTTGGCGTACTTATCCCAGATCGCCTTCTCTGGCTGCAGCGTCTCGAAGTTCTGCGCCAGCCAAACACCATCGAAGCGGCCATCACCTAGATCGGAGATCATATGGGCGGCCCATGCCCCGCCCGACAGTGCGCCCATCATCCGCATCGGGCTGCTTGCCGCCTCGCCCGACCAGTAGCTGAGCGGCGAGCCGTTCAGTACAATCGGACCGGTCAGACCGTCGCAATCCGCCGCCAGCAGCGTGGCTGCCCAACCGGCCTGGCAATTGCCGTAGAGCACGGGGGCTGTGTCCGGGTGACGGCGAGCGACCTCGGAGACGAAGTCGCGCAAGGCATAATGCACATCCGACAGCGTCTGATCTGGCATGGGCTCGGGGTAGAAGATCACGAAATAGACCGGATGGCCCTCGTGCATCGCCATGCCGACCTCGCTGTCGCGCTTGAACCCGCCGATGCCAGGCCCGTGCCCTGCGCGCGGATCTATGATGATTACGGGCGGCTTCGAATCGTCCACGCAATCGTCCCAGCAATCGTCGCCGACCCGCGTGATCCTGAGCAGCGCATAGTTGGCCGACCGGTCGAAATTGCGCCCGTCCAGCAAAAGCTCGTAATCGAAATCCAGCAGCGGCGGCATGCCCTGCCGTTCATGCGCGATCATGTTGTTGGCGCGTTCGCGCAAGGTATCGAGGAACAGAATCCAGCGTTCAAGGGCGTCCTGGGCATAGGGCATCTGGCCGCCCGTTTTCGCGGCATCCAAGACAGGTCCGGCGGCGTGTTCGGGCGTCTCCACCGCAAGGCGCAGGCTCTTGTTCATGTTCGTTTTCCTTTTGACTGAGGGTTTGTGGTGGATGACCGTCCAGCGAGCATCACAAGCACCAGATCCTCCGCGACATCCTCGCGCAGACCGGTCAGGAGATAGGACGCATCGCCAGGCTCGATGCCCAATGCGCGCGCCGCGAGTGGAGGAGGCTGTTTCATCATTTCGACCCGGTTGAACAACGCGCGCGCCATCGGGGCGTCCGCGTGCTCTGCGGTCTCGGCACAGGCACAGGTTATCCGGGAGAACAAGATGCGAAGTTCATCGTCGTCGGATGATGGGTGACGGGTTCCCCCTGATTTCCGATCCATCGTCTTGCGTGGCATGGTTGGACGACTCCTGTGGTTGAGCCTTCGGGCTTGGTCACAGAAGAAGACGCCGGAAGATGGAGATCGTTACAGAACCGCCGACAGGGCGTTCAGTGTTCCTGTCCCACGTCTTCGCAATCGGTTTCGTGTTCGACGTTCTCGCAGCCTTTGGGCAGACAGGAACAATCGTCGCGGTCCTCCCGGCAGCATGAGCCGCAATGCGCCGTTAGCGCCTCGCGCAAAGCGCTGCGCGCCCTGTGAAGCCGGACACCGAGGGCGTTGCGCGTCAGTCCGAGATCGGCCGCCACGTTTTCGCGATCCTCTTCGCCGAAATCTATGCGCCGGATCAGCTCGGACTCCGCCGGGCGCAGTTCGGAAATCAGCCCGTTATGGCAGGTGCATAGCCGCGCCATCTGGGAGGGCGCATCTGCGATCCATTCTTCGGGTTCGCGCGCCGCCGCTGCCGCCAGACGGCTGCGCCGGGTTCCCTTGCGGTAGTGGTCGTTCAGGGTGGAGCGCAGGATCGTGTAGAGCCACGCATCCATCCGTTCCACGTCGCGGAGTTGATCCTTGCGCGTCAGCACCCGGATGCAGAACTCCTGCAACACATCCTCTGCATCCGCACGATTGCCGAGCCGTTTGACTAGGAACCCCATGAACGCGCCGCGCCCGTCCAACAGCGCGCGTTCCGGCGAAGTGTCGGACACCTCCCGCTTGCGACTGTCTTGCGATGCCATGATGTCCCTGCCCTTTCCGCGCATCTTACGCTCTCAAGCAACAATGGTGTGACTGTTGCATCTTGCAGTTTCAATGCGGGCCGGCGTTGACATGGATCAAGTGCGTTGTAGCCCGTCCCGCCGCTCTGAAAGACATGGGTTTCCTGTCCGTCTGCGACAAGGTGGATTCCGGCGATGACGGGATGGCCAGGATGTCGCACTGCATCCTTCTGGCTTCAAGTTTCCCTTCGGCGCGGTACGACTACCCTTGTGGTCTGCCCTTGAGATTGACGAACACGATCCCCAGAACGACCAGCGCAATACCGGAAAACTGAATGCCGGACAGACGTTCCCCGAAGAACAGCGCGCCGATTGTAAGACCGAAGATCGGGACCAGAAAGCTGAACACGATCGCC
>NZ_JBSXOE010000023.1:0-164563 GCF_056859295.1 Roseovarius sp. B-10
CGGCATCGGGCCGTCGGCCGCGTTCACAACCAGGATCGCGCCGTCCATCTGCGCCGCACCGGTGATCATGTTCTTGACGTAGTCGGCGTGGCCGGGGCAGTCGACGTGGGCGTAGTGGCGCGCGTCGGTCTCGTATTCCACGTGCGCCGTCGAGATCGTGATCCCGCGCGCCTTCTCCTCCGGTGCGCCATCGATCTGGTCATAGGCCCGGAAATCGCCAAAATACTTCGTGATCGCCGCCGTCAGCGTCGTCTTGCCGTGGTCAACGTGACCAATCGTGCCGATGTTCACGTGCGGTTTCGAACGGTCAAACTTTTCCTTCGCCATCGTCTTGGCTCCTTTTTCATTACGGATGGTGGGCCCTTGCCCACCCTACGGTTTGGGTAGGGCGGGGTTTACCCCGCCACCCGGGTTCATGCGTATTTCGACTGGATCTCTTCGGAGATGTTCGCCGGCACCGGATCGTAATGCGAGAATTGCATCGTGAACTGGGCGCGGCCCGAGGACATCGAGCGCAGCGTGTTGATGTAGCCGAACATGTTGGCGAGCGGCACGTTGGCGTTGATCGCGATGGCGTTGCCGCGGGTATCCTGACCCGAGACTTGCCCGCGCCGCGACGTGAGATCGCCGATGATCGAACCGGTGTATTCCTCCGGCGTCACCACCTCGACCTTCATGATCGGTTCGAGCAGCTTGGCCCCGGCCTTGCGCAGACCCTCGCGCATCCCCATGCGACCGGCGATTTCGAACGCCATGACCGAGCTGTCCACATCGTGGAACTTGCCGTCCACCAGCGCGACCTTGAAGTCGATCACCGGGAAGCCGGCGAGCGGACCGCTGTCCATGACCGAGCGGATACCCTTTTCGACACCGGGGATATATTCCTTGGGCACCGCGCCGCCGACGATCCGGCTCTCGAAGGAGAAGCCCTCGCCCGGCTCGGTCGGCGCGATCTCGAGCTTGACCTCGGCGAACTGACCCGAGCCACCCGACTGTTTCTTGTGGGTGTAGGTGTGCTCGATCTTGTGGCTGATCGTCTCGCGATAGGCCACCTGCGGCGCACCGATATTGGCCTCGACCTTGAACTCGCGCTTGAGCCGGTCGACGAGGATGTCGAGGTGCAATTCGCCCATACCCTTCATGATCGTCTGGCCCGATTCCAGATCGGTCTCGACGCGGAAGGACGGGTCCTCTGCGGCGAGCCGCGCGAGGCCTGCGGACATCTTCTCCTGGTCGCCCTTGGTCTTGGGCTCGACCGCGATCTCGATCACCGGGTCGGGGAAGGTCATGGTTTCCAGCACCAGCGGCTTGGCAGGATCGCACAGCGTGTCGCCGGTGGTGGTCTCCTTGAGCCCGGCGAGCGCGATGATATCGCCGGCGAACGCCTCGTCGATCTCGGAGCGATCGTTGGAGTGCATCATCATCATCCGGCCGACGCGCTCTTTCCTGCCCTTGGTCGAATTGAGGATCGCATCGCCCTTCTTCATCGTGCCCGAGTAGATGCGCGTGAAGGTCAGGCTGCCCACGAACGGGTCGTTCATGATCTTGAAGGCGAGCGCCGAGAACGGCTCGGCATCATCGGCCTTGCGGACGATGTTGCGGGTCTCGGTCTCGTCATCGGGCGAGAAGCCCATGTAATCCGGCACGTCGAGCGGCGAGGGCAGGAAATCCACCACCGCGTTCAGCAGCGGCTGCACGCCCTTGTTCTTGAACGCCGAGCCACCGAGCACGGGCACGAAATCGAGCGCCAGAGTGCCCTTGCGGATCAGGCGGCGGAGCGTCTCGATATCGGGCTCCTCGCCCTCGAGATAGGCCTCCATCACGTCGTCGTCCTGCTCGACCACGGTCTCGATCATCGTGGCGCGCCACTCGTCGGCCATGTCCTTGAGCTCGTCACGCACCGGCTGACGGGTCCAGCTTGCACCGAGATCCTCGCCGCGCCAGGTCCATTCCTCCATGGTGATGAGGTCGATGATACCCTCGAGCTTGTCCTCTGCCCCGATGGGCAGGTTCACGGGCAGCGGCGTCGCACCGGTGCGCGTCTTGATCATGTTGACGCAGTTGATGTAATCGGCGCCGATCTTGTCCATCTTGTTGACGAACACGATCCGCGGCACCTTGTAGCGGTCGGCCTGGCGCCAGACGGTCTCGGTCTGCGGCTCGACACCGGCATTGCCGTCAAGCAGGCAGATCGCGCCGTCGAGCACGGCGAGCGAGCGCTCCACCTCGATGGTGAAATCGACGTGACCGGGGGTGTCGATGATGTTCAGGCGGTGCTTCGAGCTGGCCGGCTCGGTGCCGGTATAGGTCTTTTCCCAGAACGTGGTGGTCGCGGCGCTCGTGATCGTGATGCCGCGCTCCTGCTCCTGCTCCATCCAGTCCATCGTCGCGGCGCCATCATGCACCTCGCCGAGCTTGTGGGACTTGCCGGTGTAGAACAGGAT
Organism: Roseovarius sp. B-10; assembly: GCF_056859295.1. NCBI lineage: Bacteria > Pseudomonadati > Pseudomonadota > Alphaproteobacteria > Rhodobacterales > Roseobacteraceae > Roseovarius > Roseovarius sp. B-10. Next base: position 2,445 of record NZ_JBSXOE010000023.1, read on the forward strand.
CCGCTCGGTGCAGGTGGTCTTGCCTGCATCGATATGGGCCATGATCCCGAAGTTGCGGTAGTATTCCAGCGTATAGTCGCGTGCCATCGGAGAATGCCTCTCGGGTTACCAGCGGTAGTGGCTGAACGCCTTGTTGGCGTCGGCCATCTTGTGGGTGTCTTCGCGTTTCTTGACGGCCGAGCCGCGGCTCTGGACGGCGTCGAGCAATTCGCCCGCCAGACGCTCTTCCATCGTCTTCTCGTTGCGGGCACGCGACGCGTTGATCAGCCAGCGGATCGCCAGCGCCTCGCGGCGCTCGGTGCGGACCTCGACGGGCACCTGGTAGGTGGCCCCGCCGACGCGGCGCGAGCGAACCTCGACCGACGGCTTGATGTTGTCGAGCGCCTCGTGAAACACCTCGACCGGCGCGCGCTTGATCTTGGTCTCGACACGCTCGAGCGCGTTGTAGACGATCTTTTCCGCGGCGGATTTCTTGCCATCCACCATCAGGTTGTTCATGAACTTGGTCAGGACCCGGTCGCCATACTTGGCGTCGGGCAGGATATCGCGCTTTTCGGCGGCGTGACGACGGGACATCTTATCTTCCTCTTGTTCCTCTGCGGGCGATGCCCCGGCGCGATGCCGGGACGCCCGAAATCCTTATTTCGGGCGCTTCGCCCCGTACTTCGAACGGCGCTGCTTGCGGTCCTTGACGCCCTGCGTGTCGAGCACACCGCGCAGGATGTGGTAGCGCACGCCGGGAAGGTCCTTGACGCGGCCGCCGCGGATCAGGACGACCGAGTGCTCTTGCAGGTTGTGCTTTTCGCCGGGAATGTAGCTGATGACCTCGAAGCCGTTGGTCAGGCGCACCTTGGCAACCTTGCGCATGGCCGAGTTCGGCTTCTTCGGCGTCGTCGTATAGACGCGCGTGCACACGCCGCGTTTCTGCGGGCAGCCCTGAAGGTGCTGCGATTTCGTGGCTCTGACTTTCGGCTGCCGCGGCTTGCGGATCAGCTGCTGGATCGTTGGCATTCCGGTTCTTTCCCCGTCTCTCAACACATGTGTCTGCAAGGGCACGCCCCTGCGGTTCATCGAAAACGCGCTGCGCGTCCGCAACACGCATACACCGCATCCGCACCTTTTCATCCGGTGCGACGCGGCGGGCTTCCAGAGGATCGGGGCGCATTCGCCCGGATCATGACCACTCAAGTTATGAAACAGACGGCAGGGCAACCCGCCCCGCGCCTGTGGATTGAGCGGCGTATAGGCAGAGTCGCCATGCTTGTCAACAGCGGCCCGGGATGCCAAGACTTGGGCCACCCGAGACCACCCGCGAGGCCCGCGCCATGCGCGTCATCGGATTGTGCCGCTTCTCCTACCCCGCCCTCGGCGGGTTCAAGCGGATGCACGGATCGGTGGCCGAACGCGAGGCCTATCTCTACGCGCCCGACCGGATGGCACTGCGTTTCGCGCATTTCGAGAGCCTGACCCTGCCCTCTATCGCGGCGCAATCCAACGGCGATTTCACATTTCTCGTGGTCACCGGAGAGAGCCTGCCCGAGCCGTGGCGGTCGCGCCTGCACGATCTTGCCGCAGATGTGCCGCAGATGCGGATCGTGGAGATGGAGCCGATGCGCCACCGCGACGCGATGCGCCGCGCCATCAAGCAGGCGCTCGGCGAGGACGAGACCGAGTCGATCCAGTTCCGGCTCGACGATGACGACGCGGTGTCGGTGGGATTCGTGCAGAGCCTGCGCTGGTTCGAACGCAACACGCGGCGGATGCGGCGGGCATGGCGCAACGTGGCGTTCGAATACAATCGCGGCTATGCGGTGCGCCTGTCGGAGCAGGGTATCGAGGCCGAGGCGGTGCAGACGCATTTCTGGGCCTGTGGCCTCGCCGTGCTGTTCCGCCCCGGTGATGCGAAAACGGTGATGAATTACGGCCATCACAAGCTGCACTACGAGATGCCGACGCTCATCAACCCGGGACCAGAGATGTACCTGCGCGCCCTGCACGACGACAACGACACCGGCGAGGCACAGCACCCGCCCGCGCTCAGCCCGCTCGACGACGCGCGGCGCGCGCTCTTTCGCGAGCGGTTCAACGTGGACGAGGACCGAGTGAAAGCTCTTTTTTCCGCAAGGCCCGCGCACGCCGGCTGATCCGCGTCTCGCGGTAGAGGGTGAATACACCCGAGGCCACCACGATCCCAGCACCAACGAGCGTGATCGTTTGCGGCCAGTCGCCGAACACCACCCATCCAAGGATCAGCGCCCAGATGAGGCTCGTATAGCGGAACGGCGCGACGAACGATATCTCGCCTACCCGCATCACCATGATGGAAAACAGGTATCCGCCGATGATCATCACCGCCGCCCCACCGATCAGCAGGGCGGCGCGACCGTCCACCGGGGCCCAGCCTTGCGGCACGGTCGCCAGGCCGAAGAACACCATGATGCAGGCCGAGGTGATGAGCGTCACCTGCATCGAGGGCACTTCGCGCGACAACCTGCGCGTGGCGAGATCGCGCAGCGTGACCATCGCCACCGCCGCGAGGCCGTAGACCGAATAGATGGTGAACCCCTCGGTACCCGGACGCACGATCAGCATCACGCCGATGAACCCCGCGATGATGGCCGACATTCGTTTCCAGCCCACCGGCTCGCCAAAGAACAGCGCGGCGGCGAGCGTGATGGTCAGCGGCAGCGCCTGCATGATCGCGCTGATATTGGCGATCGGCATGTGAAAGAGCGCGGTGACAAAGAAATAGGCCGAGCCCACCTCGCCCACCATCCGCCAGAACACCGGCCACCGGTCGGCGCGCGGCAGGCGCTGGCGCAACGCCCCCATGCGCCAGGCGATCACCGCCACCATCGCCGTGGTCAGCACCCCGCGCAGGAACATCACCTGAAACAGCGATATCTGCCCCGACAGCGACTTTATCATCGCGTCGTTGAAGGTGAACGCCGCCATCGACCCCATCATCAGGAGCGCGCCGGTAAGATTGTCGGAACGGGGCATTGCGGGACCGAAAGGTGGCTGAAACGCGGGGGCCAGCCCCCGCACCCCCGGAGTATTTGGCCCAAGGTGAAATGACAAGCGCGTTCAATCCGCGAGCGCAGCGATGAGCCCGGAGTGAAGCGTATGGTTGGCGGCGGCCAGCCCTTTGACCTGCGGCACCGGGTTGTTGAACACGAGCGGGCCGCCGCGCCGGTCCGAGGTCGCTGCCCCGGCTTCGCGCAGGATCAGGTCACCCGCCGCCGCGTCCCATTCCCAGGTCGGGCGCAGTGTCAGCATCGCGTCATAGCGCCCCTCCGCTACCAGCGCGAGCCGGTAGGCAAGCGAGGGCCGAAAGCCCCGGCGCAAGAGCGGCACCCGCCCGTCCCGCCAATGCGCAGGGTCGAGCGCGGGCTTTGCCGCGAGCAACGTGGCCCCCGGCAGGGCGCGGCGCGCGCCCGCGCGGATCGGCATCCCGTTGAGCGTGGCCCCCTGCCCCGCGGCGGCGGCGTAGAGCTTGTCGCGCATCGGCAGATAGATCACGGCGGCGGTAACCACGCCGCGCTCGACCACCGCCAGCGCGTGCGCCCACAGGCCACTGCCCTCGATCATGCTGCGCGTGCCGTCGATCGGATCGACGATGAACACCCGGTCAGCCCCGAGCCGCGCGGGATCGTCCTCTGTCTCTTCCGACAGCCAGCCGTAATCGGGACGCGCGGTGCGCAGGCGCTCGGCGAGGCAAGCATCCACAGCGAGGTCCACCGCCGTCACCGGACCGGCACCGCCGGGCTTGTTGATCGTGTCGAGCGGGCGTGTCACGAGATCGCTCGCCAGTGCCCCCGCCTCGCGCGCCGCCTCGATCAGCAGCGCGAGGTCATGCGCCGGCAAGCGTCAGCCCCTCGACCAGAAGCGACGGCACCACGCGGCTCAGATGCGTGCGCGCATCGTTGGCGGGCGTGATCCGGCGCAGCATGTCGGGAAGGCTCCCGGCGATGGTGCATTCGTTGACCGGGTGCGAAATCTCGCCCCCCTCGACCCAGAACCCGGCGGCCCCGCGCGAATAGTCGCCGGTATTGGGGTTGATCGTCGCGCCGATAAGCGAGGTGACCAGAAGCCCGGCGCCCATCTCGCGCAACAGGTCGGCGCGGCTCTGCTCCCCTTGGGTGAGTGCGACGTTCCACGTCGCGGGCGACGGTACACCGGACACCCCGCGCGCCGCGTTGCCCGTGGGCGTCATCCCCAGCTTGCGCGCCGAGGCCAGATCGAGCGTGTAGCCGCACAAGCTGCCCCCCTCGACGATCGCACGCGGTACCGTCGGCAGCCCCTCTGCATCGAAGAACCGCGAGCCGGACACGCGGACGCGGTGCGGGTCCTCGCGCAGGTCGAGCGTATCGGGCAGCACCGGCGTGCCGATCCGGTCGCGCAGCCAGGACGACCCGCGCGCCACCGCCGCGCCGTTGGCCGCCGACAGCAAGTGACCGATCAGCGTGCCCGCCACCCGCTCGTCGAAGATCACCGGATAGGCGCCCGTCCGCGGCCTGCGCGCGCCGGTTCGCTCGGCCGCGCGCTCCCCGGCGCGCCGCCCGATCTCGGATGGATCGCGCAGGTCGGCGGCAAACACGCGAGAGTCGGCATCGTGGTCGCGCTCCATCCCCGTGCCGGTCCCGGCAATGGCCACGCAGGACAGGCTCGTATCGCTGCGCGCATAGCCGCCGGAGAAGCCGTTGCTCGCCGCGATGTGCATCTCGCGGCGCGACCACGCGGCCGAGGCCGATTGCACTTGGGCGACCCCAGCCACGCCCAGCGCCGCCGCCTCGGCCTCCCCGGCCATCCGCATGAGCGCATCGGGGGCGGGGGCGGGGCCGGGATCGCACAGATCGAGCCCGGCTGCATCGCGCCGCTCGGATAGCTGTGTTGCATCGGCGAGCCCGGCAAACGGATCCTCGGGGGCCTCTCGCGCCATCGCCACGGCCCGTTCGGCCAGCGCGGCAATGGTCTCGGGCCGGGTATCCGACGCAGAGACATTGGCCTGTTGCCTGCCCACCAGCACGCGCAGACCGATATCGACGCCCTCGGCGCGCTCGGCCTGTTCCAGCGTGCCGCCGCGCATGTCCACGATCACCGATTGGCCACGCATGGCGATGGCGTCGGCGGCCCCGGCCCCGGCCTTGCGCGCCGCATCGACGAGCGCATGGGTCAGATCATCGAGCGTATCCGGCATCGTCCCTCCTCACGGTCCCCGCGGGAGGTAGATCGCCGCGCCCCCCGGTGCAAGAGCTCAGCGCATCCGCTGGCCGTTTACCGTCACGGTGCCATCCTTCTCGATCTCGATGCGCGAGGTCAGCGTATCCTCGCCCTCGACCGCATTGGCGAACATCGACGCCATCATCCGCGCGGTCACGGCCTGATCCTCGGGGATCAGGCCGATATCCACCAGCTTCTGCAGCAATCCTTCGCCGCCTTCGAGCCGCAGATCGACGGTGCCCTCCGCCGGCGGCATGTCGAGCCCCTCGGCATTGTCCAGCGTGATCGCGCCCTCACCGGTGAGGCGCGCGCCCGCCACCGAGAACGCCAGCTTTTCAAGCGACAGGCTGTCGAGATCGCCGGGGGTCTCGCCGCGCTCTTCGAGGGCGGCAATCTCCGCCTCATCAAAGATATTCGTCGTCAGCCGCGCCTTGCCCGTCAGGTCCACCGCGAGATTCGCCGGATCGCGCGGCAGGGTGGTCTCCGGGTCGATCATAGACCACAACTCATCGGGCAGCCGGAGACCGGCGAAATCTATCGACAGGCCGAAATCCTGTAATTCCTCGCCCTGTGCCACAGGTAGCCGGAACCGCGCGAAGGCGCGGTCGATGGCATAGGTCAGCGGCGTCGGGAACATGTCGAGCTCTGTGGTGACCTCCAGCCCCCTTGCGTCGCTCTCGTAAACCAGCCCATCCGCCGAGAACGCCCCGCTGATCCGGACCGTGTCGCTGCGCGAGGAGCCGGTCATGGTCTCGTCGTCCTCGGAGACCTCGAACTGCGTCGAGCCTGCGCCGAAGGCGAGGTCGGTTTCCAGGCGAAATCCGTTTTCGAGCGCCGCCACCATGTCCGACGGATCGCCGGTCCCGGGCATGTGCATGCGCGACTCGTGGGTCATGCTGTCGGCTTCGCCCGCGAGATCGAGGGCCGAGCCCGTCTTCTCATCGACAATCTTGAACCGATAGCCGATGGTGCCGGAGGCAAGGCGCTGCTCGACGCGGCGCACATCCTTGTTGAACCGGGTTGTGCTGTTCCCCTCCAGATCCTCGAACGTCAACCCGCCAGCGAGGGTCTCGATAGCTTTGCCGCCCACCGTCACGTCGCCGATCTCGATGCGCATCATCTGCGCGGCATAGGCATAGTCGATTTCCTCCGGTGTGCCGGAGGCGGTGATCCACAGGCCATCATGGCTGAGCGTCAGTACGGCTGTCAGTGGCTCGTCATCGGCGGGCGTGACGGCAACGGCCATCGGCATGGTGGGCGGATAGATCAGCTCGACCGTGCCGTCGCCGGCTTCGGTCATCTCGATCCGGCCCATCCGCATCTCGACGCGCCCGCCGTCATCCGGCAGCTCCTGCGTCAGGCCGAGGTCGGGGATCACAATCCCGTCGCTGCCCTGCTGCGGCGTGCCCGTGATCTCGTAGCCGAGCTGCGATAGCTGCCCCTGCCAGCTCTGCCAGACATCCGCGGCCGTCAGGTCGGCGAAGGCGGGACCGGCGGAAAGGCCGAGAACAAGCAACGGGGCGGCGCGGAGACAAGGAGGCATCGTCAAATCCTTTTCATCGGAACGGTCTGAAACAATGTCGGCCCTGCCACACCCCGGGTCAAGTGACGATCCGTCTGGAATTCGGTGGCCACGCCGGATAGAAACCGACGGAATACCACAAGGGGGCTGACATGAGCATGACCGGAAAATGCGTTCTCATCACCGGCGCGAGCAAAGGCATCGGAGCGGCGACGGCGCGTGTCTTTGCCGAGGCGGGCGCGAACGTGGCCTTGGTGGCGCGTAACGGTGACGCCATCGCCAAACTTGCGGGCGAGATCGGGCCGAGCGCCATCGCCATCCCCTGTGACGTCAGCCGCTACTGGGAGATGGAGGCCGCGGTCGAGGCCTGCCATACCGCTTTTGACCGGCTTGACGTGCTGATCAACAACGCCGGCGTGATCGCACCGATTTCCATGCTGGCCGAGGTCGATCCAGACGCCTGGGGCCATGCCATCGACATCAACCTCAAGGGCGTGTTCAACGGCATGCGCGCGGCGCTTCCGGGCATGATCGCACGGTGCGAGGGCACGATCATCACCGTCAGTTCCGGCGCCGCGCACAACGCGCTGGAAGGCTGGAGCGCCTATTGCGCGTCCAAGGCCGGGGCGGCGATGCTGACGCGCAGCGCCGATCTCGAGGCGCGCGGCGCGGGGGTGCGGGTGATGGGCCTGTCGCCCGGCACGGTCGCCACCGACATGCAGCGCGAGATCAAGGAAAGCGGCGTCAACGCGGTGGCAGCGCTCGACTGGTCCGAGCATATCCCCGCCGACTGGCCGGCGCGCACGCTTCTGTGGATGTGCGGGCCGGAGGCGAGCGATCTCGCCGGGCAGGAGATTTCGCTGCGCGACCCGGATATCCGCGACCGGGCGGGACTCGCATGATCGGGCTGGCGCGCGAGGACGGTCTATGGACCGTCACCCTCAACCGCCCCGACAAGGCAAACGCGCTGACCGAGGCGATGCTGGCCGAGCTGGCCGATATTGCAGAGGCCGCCCACGGCAACGCCCGGGCCCTGATCCTGACCGGGTCGGGCAAGGTTTTTTCCGCCGGCGCCGACCTCGAAGCCGCGCGCGCAGGCCTCGCGACAAGCCCTCAGTGGGAACGGCTCTCGGGTGCGCTCGCCACGCTCCCGAACCTCACGGTCGCGGCCCTGAACGGGACCGTTGCGGGCGGCGCGTTGGGGATGGTTCTGGCCTGCGACCTGCGCATCGCGGTCGAGGGCGCAGGTGCGTTCTACCCGGTGATGCGGCTCGGCTTTCGCCCGCAACCCAGCGACCCGGCACGGCTCGCCGCCCTGGTAGGTCCGGCGCGGGCCAAGATGATCCTGCTGGCGGGCGCGAAGATCGGGACTGACGAGGCGCTGGCCTGGGGCCTCTTTGACCGGGTCGTGCCGCGCGGCGACCTGATGGAGAGCGCGCGGGGGCTGGTCGCCGACAGCCTCGCCGCCGACCACGACCACGCCACCGCGCTCAAGGCGATGTGCCGCGCGGGCGGCGCTCCTGTGAGGGCGTAGGGTCTGGCCTGTTGCGGACGTTGAAACATCTGGTGATGAGCCGCGCGGGGCAGGAGGCAAACGGCAGGAATAGGCCGAACCCGGCCGCCGCTCCCGCCGCTCAGCTTGCCTCTTCCACCGCGTCCACGAGCCGGGTCATCACCCTGTCGAGCACGCGCGCGTCCACCGCCTCGGCCATCACGCGGATGAGCGGTTCTGTTCCCGACTCGCGGATCAGGAGGCGCCCGTCGCCGCCCAGCTCGCGCTCGGCCTCGGCCATCGCGGTCTGCACGCGGTCGGTCTTGAGCGGGGTCTTGCCCTCGGCAAAGCGCACGTTGACGAGGCGCTGCGGCACCGGCTCGAACACCTGCGCAAGCGTGCTCGCCGTCTGCCCGGTCTCGACCATCGCGGCGAGGAATTGCAACGCGCCGATCAGCCCGTCGCCGGTGGTGGCGTAATCGGTCATCACGATATGGCCGGATTGCTCGCCGCCGAGGTTGTGCCCGCCCGCGCGCATCGCCTCGACCACGTTACGGTCGCCCACGGGCGTGCGCTTGAGCGCGATGCCCTGCTCTGCCAGATGCCGCTCCAGCCCGAGATTGGACATCACCGTGGCCACCAGCGTATCGCCCGCCAGCCGCCCCTCGCGCGCCCAGCGGGTGGCGATGAGCGCCATGAACTGATCGCCGTCGGCCACGCGCCCCTGCTCGTCGATGAGCACCACGCGGTCGGCATCGCCATCGAGGCAGATGCCCAGGTCGGCGCGCGTCTCCAGCACCTTGCGCGCGGCGGCCTCGGGGCGGGTCGAGCCGCAGTTGAGGTTGATGTTGTAGCCGTCCGGGTTCACCCCGAGCGGGATCACCTCGGCGCCCAGCTCCCACAGCACCTCGGGGGCGGCACGGTAGGCGGCGCCGTTGGCGCAGTCGATCACGATGCGCAGCCCGCCAAGGCGGCGGCGGCGGGGAAAGGTGGTCTTGGCGTATTCCACGTAGCGCCCGCGCGCATCGTCCACGCGCCGCGCCCGGCCGATATTGTCGGGGGCCGACAGGGTCACACCCTCGTCGAGCAACCGCTCGATCTCGCCCTCGGCCTCGTCGCTGAGCTTGAACCCGTCGGGGCCAAAGAGCTTGATGCCATTGTCGGAGGCCGGGTTGTGGCTGGCCGAGATCATCACGCCGACATCCGCGCGCAACGAATGCGTGAGATAGCCAATGGCCGGCGTCGGCACCGGACCGAGCAGGAACACGTCCATCCCCGTAGAGGTGAACCCGGCGGTCAGCGCGTATTCCAGCATATAGCCCGAGCGCCGCGTGTCCTTGCCGATCACCACGCGGTGTTCCTGCTTGTCGGTGCGGAAATACCGCCCCGCCGCCGCCCCGAGCCGTAGCGCCATGTCGGCGGTCATCGGCCACGTGTTGGCCTGCCCGCGAACGCCATCGGTGCCGAAAAGTCGCTTGCGCATGGCGGGCCTCCTGAACACAGCCTGGAAAATGTTTCGGCGTTGAGAGGGCTTTAGCATGTGCGCAACCTAACCGACAAGGCCGGTGCGCCCCCGCGGTGCCGGGGCTAGCGATAGCCCTCGGGGTTGTCGGACTGCCACTTCCACGCGGTGCGGCACATCTCGTCCAACTGGCGCTCTGCCCGCCATCCCAGAACCTCGTGCGCGCGGCTCGGGTTGGCGCGCATGATCGGGATATCGCCGTCGCGGCGCGGCGCGATGCGATAGGGTATCTCGCGCCCCGTCACCTGCTCGAACATGCGCACAAGCTCCAGCACGGTCGCCCCCCGCCCGGTACCAATGTTGAACACGTCGCATCCCTCGTGTCCCACCGCGTGGCTCAGCGCGTCGAGATGCGCGCGCGCCAGATCGACGACGTGGATATAGTCGCGCTCTCCAGTCCCGTCGCGGGTCTCGTAATCGTCGCCAAAGACATCGAGAACGGACCGCCGCCCCACCGCCACCTGCGAGACGAACGGCATCAGGTTGTCGGGGATCCCGGTCGGGTCTTCACCGATCCGCCCGCTGTCATGCGCGCCGACCGGGTTGAAATAGCGCAACAGAACGGCCGACTGTCCGTTTCCGGCGGCGATCCAGTCGCGGATGATCTCCTCGATGAAGAACTTGGTGCGGCCATAGGGGTTGACCGGTGCGAGCGGATGCACCTCGTCATATGGGATGTAGAGCGGAATCCCGTAAACCGTGGCCGACGAGGAAAACACGATCCGCGCCACCCCGGTGTCCTGCATCGCCTGCAACAGCGTCATCGCGCCGTATACGTTGTTGCGATAGTAAAGCAGCGGATCGCGGACGGATTCCCCCACCGCCTTTAGCCCGGCGAGATGGATCACCGCGTCGGGACGAAAGGCAGAGAGCGCCGCGCACAGCCCGCCGTGATCGGTGATATCGCCCTCCACCACGTCGAAATCGAGCCCGGTCAGTGCCCGGACCCGGTCGAGCGCCAACGGCGTGCTGTTGCTGAAATTGTCAAAGACGCAGGCCTGCCAGCCCCGCCCCAGAAGCTCGTTGAGAACATGGGTGCCAATATAGCCCGCACCGCCCGTGAGAAAGACTTTCACCGCTCGTCACACCCGCCCGATTGTCCGGCGGACCGCGCGGACCTGCCGGAGAGGACCATACCGGTCATGGAAATCATACCTGACCATCCCATCGCTGCGCCGGTCTGGCAACCCGCGTGGCCACGCCCGCTCAACACAGGACACCCCACAGATCATACTCTCCCGCCTCGTCCACCTCGACGGTCACGATATCGCCCACCGACAGCCCCGTCGCGCCCTCGTCGATGAAGAGATTGCCGTCGATCTCGGGCGCATCCGCCATCGTGCGGGTCGTCGCGATGCCGTCCTCGTCGATATCGTCCACGATCACGCTCATGCGCTGACCGACCTTCGCAACCAGCTTCGCCTCGGAAATCGCCTGCGCGCGGGCCATGAACCGCTCCCAGCGGTCCTGCTTGACCTCCTCGGCCACATGGTCGGGCAGCGCGTTCGACCGCGCACCGGCGACGTTCTCGTATTTGAAACAGCCGACCCGGTCGAGCTGCGCCTCGTCGAGCCAGTCGAGCAGCGTCTGGAATTCGCCCTCCGTCTCGCCGGGATAGCCCACGATAAAGGTCGAGCGCAGGGCGATGTCCGGGCAGATCGCGCGCCACGCGGCGATCTCGTCCAATGTCTTCGCCGCCGCTGCGGGCCGCGCCATGCGGCGCAACGTGTCGGGATGGGCGTGCTGGAACGGAATGTCGAGATAGGGCAGCACCAGCCCCTCCGCCATCAGCGGGATCAGATCGCGCACATGCGGATAGGGGTAGACGTAATGCAGCCGGACCCACAGATCCTTTCCGACCCCCGCCCCCAATGATCCGAGGTCGCGGGCGAGGTCGGTGATGTGGGCGCGGTGGCCGTTGGCCTCGGCGTGCTTGATATCGACGCCGTAGGCAGAGGTGTCCTGGCTGATGACCAGCAGTTCCCTGACCCCGTTCTCCACCAGCTTTTCGGCCTCGCGCATCACCGCATGGGCGGGGCGCGACTGCAAACGCCCGCGCATGTCCGGGATGATGCAGAACTTGCACTTGTGGTTACAGCCCTCGGAAATCTTGAGATAGCTGTAATGGCGCGGTGTCAGGCGGACGCCCGAGGCGGGCAGCAGGTCGACGAATGGATCGGGGCTGGGTGGCACGGCGGTGTGCACGGCATCGAGAACCTGCTCGTATTGGTGCGGGCCGGTCACCGCCAGAACCCTGGGATGCGCGCCGGTGATATAATCGGGCTCGGCCCCGAGACAGCCGGTGACGATCACGCGGCCATTCTCGGCCAGCGCCTCGCCGATGGCTTCGAGGCTCTCGGCCTTGGCGCTGTCGAGAAAGCCGCAGGTGTTGACGATCACCGCGTCGGCGCCGGTGTAATCGGCCGAAATGCCATAGCCCTCGGCGCGCAGCCGCGTGAGGATGCGCTCGCTGTCCACCAACGCCTTGGGGCACCCCAGAGAAACCATTCCGATAGAGGGCTGGCCGGTACGGGGCGACTCTGTGACTCGCGCGCGCGGCGCGAGATCGGGGCGAAGATCGGGAGGGTTCTGCGACATGGGCGCGATATAACCATCAAGCCTGCGTGCGGGAAGGGCAAAAGCGGTTGCTCCGGCCCGCGCGCCAACCCTAATGTTGATCCAGGACACGGAGGGAGTGCGTCATGCGGTGGATATTCCGGCTGATCGGTCTGGTCGTCGTGATCGCGGCTGTCTTCGTCGGCGCGCTGTTCTTTCTGCCGGGCGAGCGTGTCGCCGCGATTGCCGCGGACCAGATCACCAAGGCCACCGGGCGCAAGGTGACGCTGTCGGGCGAGACGCGGATCAGCCTCTACCCCGTGCTCGGCGTGGCGACCGGCACGGTCGAGGTCGCCAATGCGGACTGGTCCGATGCCGGGCCGATGCTGCAAGCCGACAGCCTCAAGATCGGGGTGAAACCGGCGGCACTCTTTGGTGGCGATATCCGCATCACCGGACTGGAAGCCGTCGATCCCGTCATCCGGCTGGAGCGCGCCGCCGACGGGCGCGTTAACTGGGAGTTGGGGGTGCAGGGCGTAGCGCCCTCCGGGCAGGCAACGGACAGCGCCGCGCCCGCCACCTCCGAACGGCTGGCACTAACGCTCGACCGGGCGCTGGTGACCGGGGCGCGGCTCATCTACACCGATCACGCGGCGGGCACGGTGGAGGAGCTGCGCGATCTCGACCTCGACCTGCGCTGGCCCGAATATGACGGAACGGCGGATTTCGAGGCCTCCTTTTCCCGGGGCGGCGGGCCAGTCTCGGTCACGGGGCGGCTCGATCAGGTGGGCCGGTTCATCGACGGGGCGGTGACCGCCGTCGCCGCGACTATGGAGGCCGCGGGCGGGCGCGTGGCGTTTGACGGACGCGCAGGCGCGCAGCCGCAGGTGCAAGGCCGGCTCGATCTCGACCTCGCCGATACCGGGGCCTTTCTCGGCGCGCTGGGAGTGGCCGGGGTCACCCTGCCCGAAGGGTTGGGCCAGAGCCTGAAAGGCGGGGCCGATGTGACGCTGACCGACGCCATGAACCTGTCGGTTCGCGGGCTGAACCTGCAGGTTGGCGGCAACAGCCTCACTGGCGCGGCGGATGTCGTTCTGTCCGGGGACGTGCCCCGCGTCAACGCGCAGATCGCGGCAGGCGCGCTCGACCTGTCGCGCCTGGCCGGGGCCGACTCGACCGGCGAGGCGGGGGGCGGCTCCGGTGGCGGCGGGGGCGCGCAGGGCTGGTCGACCGAGCCCATCGACGCCAGCGCACTGGCGCTGGCAAATGGCGAGATGGCATTCTCCGCCGACAGCATCGACCTCGGTGACCTCAAGCTGGGCCGCACGCGCACGCTGATGACGCTCGATCAGTCGCGCGCCGTGTTCGCGCTGCGCGAGGTGCGGGGCTATGATGGCCTCGTGACCGGCGATTTCGTGGTCAACAACCGCGCCGGGCTTTCGGTCGGGGGCACGCTGCGGGCCGAGGGGCTCGACATGGAGCGCTTCCTCACCGACGCCGCAGGGATCACGCGGTTCTCCACCAAGGCGGGCGGCACGCTGAATTTCCTCGGCGTCGGCAATTCGGTGGACGCGATCATGAAGAGCCTCAGCGGTGACGGGCGATTCGAGACCGGGCGCGGCGTGATCTCGGGCATCGACCTCGACCGGCTGATGCGCGCGGGCGACGTGACCGGCGGCACCACGATCTTTGACGCGATGAACGCGAGCTTCACGATGGACAAGGGCAATCTCTTCAACGACGACCTCGTCATGCGCCTGCCGCTCATCCGCGCGGAGGGCAAGGGACGGATCGGGCTGGGCGCGCGCGATATCGACTACCTGTTCACGCCCGTCCTGCTCGAGGGCGAGACCTCGCAGGGGCTGGCGATCCCTGTGCGCATCCGCGGCCCGTGGGAGAACCCGCGCATCGTGCCCGACCTGGAAAAGGCCATCGACATGAACCTGAAAGAGGAACGCAAGAAGGCCGAGGAGCGGCTGGAGCGCGAGGTGCAGGAGCGGCTCAACATCACGCCCGAAGAGGGGCAGAGCCTAGAGGACGCGGCCAAGGACAAGCTCGAGGACCGCGCCAAGCGCGAGCTTCGCAAGCTCTTCGAGTGAGGCGGGTGCGGGATTTGGGTATTTTTGCCAAGAAGAAGACGAAGGCGCGCGCATGAGCGAGGTCAGGGCGCAATACGAGGCCTACCCATACCCCGAGCGCAACCCCGAAGACGAGCGCAAGCGGCTGGTAACCGGCTCGCCCTCGCATGTGCTGGAGATCGACCATTTCATCTACGGCGGCGAACGCGACTGGTCGCGGCCCTTGCGCGTGCTGGTGGCGGGGGGCGGCACAGGCGACGCGCTGATTCAGGTGGCGCAACAGATGGCCGACGCGGGCCGCGCCGCAGAGATCACCTACCTGGACCTGTCGACCGCCGCGCGCCGGGTGGCCGAGGCGCGGGCGCGTGTGCGGGGGCTAAAGGGTATCCGGTTCGTGACCGGCAGCCTGATGGAGGCCGCGGACCTCGGGGAATTCGACTATATCGACTGCTGCGGCGTGCTGCATCACCTGCCCGATCCGGCGGCGGGGTTTCGCGCGCTCCTGGCGGCGCTGGCGCCCGGGGGCGGCATGGGGTTCATGGTCTATGCGCCTTATGGCCGGTCGGGCGTCTACCCGTTGCAGGAGGCGTTTGGACAGCTCCTCAAAGGGCAACCGCCCGAGGCGCGGCTGAAGGCGGCGCGCAAGCTGGTGGCGGGGCTGCCCGAGGGGCATCCGTTCCGCTGCAATCCCAACCTGGGCGATCACAAAGACAGCGATGCGGGGTTCTACGACCTGCTTTTGCACAGCCAGGACAGGGCGTTTGACGTGCCGGCGCTGGTCGCGATGCTGGAGCAGACGGGCTGGGCGCTGGCAGGCTTTGCCATGCCCGCGCTATACGACCTGGGCCGCATCACCGAGCCGCCCGGTCACCTCGGTCCTGTAGAGCGAATGGCGCTGGCCGAAAAGCTCACCGGCACGATCAAGACCCATGTGGGCTATGCCGTGCGCGGAGCAGAGGCGCGCGGCCCGGCGAAGGGCGGCAAGCCGGGACTGGTGCCGCATCTCAAGGGCGTGCGCGCCGCTGAGCTAGCGCGGGCCGTGGCGCAGGGGCAGCGCCCGGTGCTGCGCATGGGAGGGGTCGAGGCACGGCCCGACCTGCCGCGCGGGGCCGCTCCGCTCATCGCCGCCGTCGACGGGCGGCGCAATCTGGCCGAGATCGGGCGGCAGGCGGGGATCGACGCGATCGCGCTCGCGTCGCTCTGGGCCCCGGTCGAGCGGCAACTGGGAAATCACGGCCTGCTGCTTTATTCGACGATCCTGCGGCGGGGCTGAGGCATGACAGGAGAGATATCAGAATGACCGGGATGATACTTGCCAAGAGCCTGTCGCGGCTTGGAACCGAATCGGCCTTTACCGTTCTGGCGCGCGCGCAGGCGCTGGCGGCGGGCGGTCGCGACATCGTCAATCTCGGGATCGGGCAGCCGGATTTCCCGACGCCGCCGCATATCGTGGAGGCAGGCGTCAAGGCGCTGCGGGACGGCCATCACGGCTATACGCCCGCGAATGGTATCCCGGCGCTGTGCGAAGCGGTGGCCGCCGACCTGCACGCGCGCCACGGGGCGGAGGTCGATCCCGGCTGCGTGGTGGTGGTGCCGGGCGGCAAGCCGACCATGTTCTTTGCCGGGCTGATGTTCGGCGAGCCGGGAGCCGAGATCATGTATCCCGACCCGGGCTTTCCGATCTACAAGTCGGTGATCGACTACAGCGGTGCGCGCGCCGTCCCCTATCCGCTGGCCGAAGAGAACGGTTTTGCCTTCGATGCCGAGGCGGTGCTGGCGCGGATCACGCCCGCCACACGGCTTATCATGCTCAACAGCCCCGCCAACCCTACCGGCGGCGTCACGCCGCGCGCGCAGGTGGACAGGCTGGTGGCGGAGCTGGCGGATCATCCACACGTGGCGGTGCTGTCGGACGAGATCTACAGCCGGATGCTTTATGGCGGGCGGGATCATGTCTCGCTCTTGCAATACCCCGAGATCCGCGACCGGCTCATCATGCTCGACGGCTGGTCCAAGACCTATGCGATGACCGGCTGGCGGCTGGGCTATGCGGTCTGGCCCGAGAGCCTTGTGGAGCATGTCACGCGGCTGTGCATCAACGATCATTCCTGCGTCAATGCCGCCGCGCAACATGCCGGGATCGCCGCGCTGACCGGGCCACAGGACGCGGTGGACGAGATGATGCGCGCCTTCGACGCGCGGCGGCGGCTGATCGTGGCACGGCTGAATGCGCTGCCGGGGGTGCGCTGTACCGATCCGGGCGGGGCGTTCTATGCCTTTGCCAATATCCAAGGGACGGGGATGAGCGCGAGCGAAGCGCAGGACCGGTTTCTCGACGAGGCGGGGGTGGCCACCATCGCCGGCACGTCCTTTGGCGCGGAGGGCGCGGGGTTCCTGCGGTTTTCCTATGCCAATTCCATCGAGGCCATCGAGAAGGCGATGACGCGCATCGGCGCGCTGCTCTGAGGCCGGGCCGCCTCAGTGTTCGGGCAGCGCCTCGCGCCGGATCATGGTGCGCAGAGCAAAGCTGGTGCGCATGGCGCGGATACCGGGTGTCTGCATCAGCCCGTCCTCGAGGAACCGGTCGAACGCTGACAGATCGGCGGCCACCACGCGGATGAGCACGTCGCGCGTGCCGGTCATGAGGTAGCATTCCAGCACCTCGTCGAACTGCCGCAACCGGGCCTCGAAGGCGCGGATCGCGTCGCGGCTTTGCTGTTCGAGCTCGACGAAGACGAAGGCATTGAGGGGCAGGCCGAGCTTGTCCTGATCGACGCGGGCGCCGTAGCCGGTGATGACGCCCTCGGCCTCGAGCCGGGCGATCCGCCGCGCGAGCGGGGTGGGCGAGAGCCCCACCTCCGCCGACAGCTCGGCGAGCTTGCGCCGCCCCTCGCGTTGCAGGGCGGCGACGATCTTGCGGTCCATCCTGTCCATTTTCACCAAAATTTCGGCCCTTTCCGGCGATGATCTCTAAAACGTGCGGTATTGTGAGCCGCAATTGGCGTTTTTTCGCGTCTGAACGCTCTTACCTTCATGCTGAGGAGGATTCCACCATGCTGACACGTCTTTCCATTTCTTCGCACGAAGAGGTTTACCGCGTCGATGATGCCGAGACCGGGTTGCGCGGGTTCATCGCGCTGCATTCGACGCGGCTTGGCCCGGCGGCGGGTGGGCTCAGGATGCGTGTCTATGACAGCGACGACGCGGCGCTTGAGGATGTGCTCAACCTGTCGCGGGGGATGAGCTACAAGAATGCTGCCGCCGGGCTTCCGCTCGGGGGCGGCAAGGCGGTGATCGTGGGCGAGCCGGCGGCTGACAAGACGCCCGCGCTGCTGCGCGCGATGGGGCGGGCCATCGACACGCTCGGGGGGCGGTACTGGACCGCCGAGGACATGGGCATGAGCCCGGACGACATGGCCGAGATCGCGCGCGAGACGCGCTATGTCGCCGGGCGCGATCAGGGGCGGCACGCGAGCGGCGACCCCTCGCCGGTCACCGCGCGCGGCGTGGCGGCGGCGATGCGCGCGGGGGCGGCGCGGCTCTGGGGCAGTGACGATCTGAGCGGACGGCACGTGGCGGTGCAGGGGCTGGGCCATGTCGGCTGGCACCTGTGCCGCATCCTGCACGAGGCGGGCGCACGGCTCAGCGTGGCGGATACGGACGCCGCGCGCGTGGCCACGACCGCGCGGGAATTTGGTGCGCAGACGGTGGCACCGGACACGATCCACGCCATTGAAGCGGATATCCTTGCGCCCTGTGCCATCGGCGGGGTGCTGAACGCGGAAACGATCCCGGAGATACGCGCCCGCATGATCTGCGGCGCGGCCAACAACCAGCTCTCGACGCCGCAGGATGCGGACAGGCTGCTGACACGCGGGATCCTCTACCTGCCCGATTACGTGGCCAATGGCGGCGGGATCATCAACGTGGCCGCCGAGATCCTGCATATCGAGGATCGCGCGGCATGGGTGAGCGAGAGGCTTGAAGCGATACGAGCACGTATGGATGACATCCTCACTCGGGCTGCCGGCGAGGCGGTTAGCCCCAACGCGATCGCCGACCGGATGGTGGAAGAGGCGCTTCTGGCGCGCGCGGGGTAGGCGCCGACCGACGTAGGGGGTCAGCTGATCCGCCGCCCGGGCGGCTCAAAAGGCAGAAACTCGACCGCCGATTGCCGCACCGGGGAGGGGTAGAGCTTCATCAGGTCGAGTATGTCCTGCGGCAGCCCGACATTGACCGGCAGGCCCAACGCGGTCGCCTCGGCGGGGGTGAGCGCGTAATCATGCGTCCATGTCCCCGCGGTCAGCGTATCGGCCAGCGCCTCGGCCTTGTCCTGCGGCAGGCGGGGGGTCATGATCTCGACCGCGCCGCGCTTGACCTGTGCGGTGGCCTTTTCGCTCACATCGGCGAGGACAAGGGCGAGGTCCGAGACGTGTTCGATCGGCTTGGCGTCGCGGGCGGCGAGGATCGAGGCCGCAGAGACACCCATGATTTGCGGGTCTATCGGGCCGAGCATCGAGAATTCGCCCATCACGATCTCGTCGGCGGCCAGCGCGATGAGCGTGCCGCCGGACATGGCGTAGATCGGCACGAACACGGTTACCTTGGCCGGGTGCGCCTCGACCGCGCGGGCGATCTGCATGGCCGCCAGAACCAACCCGCCCGGCGTGTGCAGAACAAGGTCGATCGGTATCTCGCGCGGCGTCGCCTTGATCGCCGAAATGATGGATTGCGCATCCTCGAGCCCGATCGTGTTCGACATGTTCATCCCGAACAGGCTGCGCCGCTCCTGCCGGTGTATCATGGTGATGATGCGGGTTTTGCGGCGCCTCTGGATTACGCTGATGGCCTGTGCGCGCCGCAGCGCGAACATCCTGCCCGTCAGAAACGGTTGCAGGATGATCACCAGAAAGGCGAGAAAGATCAGGTTGGAGAAGGTGAAATCCATCGCGCTTGCGTTCCTGCTGAGGCCGACCATCGAAACCATCGCAGCCCGCGCGGCGGATGTGAATTGAAAAATCCCGGCATATGCGGCATGGACGCGGCAACAAGAAACGAGGCAACGGGCAATGAAAACGGTTCTTCTTCTCTGGCTTGTCCTTGGCCTTGCGGCCTGCGGTGGGCCGGGCCGCTTTGCGGGCGGTGCCGGTGGCGGCAGGCCGATGGCGTCTGGTCCGATTTCCGATGCCTGTCTCGCCTCGGACCGCAAGGCACGCTCGGTCGCGCTGTGCGGGTGCATCCAGGCCGTGGCCAATGACACGCTGAACGGCTTTGAGCAGCGGCGCGCGGTGGCATTTTATCGCGATCTTCAATCGGCGCAGGACATCAGGCAGTCGCAGCGCTCGGGCGATCAGCGGTTCTGGACCGCCTACACCGCCTATGCCGAGCGCGCCGACCGCGTCTGCAAATGATCCCGGCGATCAGACCTTGAGCCGGTAGCCCCGCGCCAGCATCAGCCAGGCCAGCAGGCAGACGGCGAGCGTCGCCGCCGCCCCCACCGCGAGACCAAGCGCGGGCGCGCTGTCGGAGACGCCGATCATGCCGAAGCGCACCCCGTCAATCAGGTAGAAGACCGGGTTGAAATGGGTGATCGAATAGAGCACCGGCGGCAGCGCCTCTACCGAGTAGAAGGTGCCCGACAGGAACGCGAGGGGCGTGACGATAAAATTGGTGATCGCCGCCATCTGGTCGAACTTGTTAGCGAAAATCCCCGCGACGATCCCCACGCCGCTCATGAACGCGGCCCCCAGCAGGACAAAGGCCAGCGCGAGCAACGGATGGGCCGGGGCAATGCCGAGAACGAGAAACAGCCCGGCACCGATCGCCAGCGCCACCAGGAGACCGCGCCCGACGCCCCCGGCCAGATAGCCCAGCACCAATTCACCACCCGAAAGCGGCGGCATCAGCGTATCGACGATATTGCCCTGCACCTTGGAAATCACGATCGACGACGAGGTGTTGGCAAACGCGTTCTGAATGACCGTCATCATCAGGATGCCCGGCGCGATGAAGGTGGTGAAATCCACCCCCATGACATCGCCCCGCCGCGGCCCGATGGCGATGGAAAAGATCATCATGAACAGCCCCGCCGTGATGAGCGGCGCGAGAAGGGTCTGCGTCCAGACGGCGAGGAACCGGCGGTTCTCGCGCTCCGCCAGCGTCATCAGGCCAAGCCAGTTGACCCGCCCGAAACGCCGCGCGCCCATTGGCATTGAGGCGGAGGATGCGGGCTCGGTCATGGGTGGTCTCCTGTCTGCGATGCTGCCTGCGATTCGATGCCTTGTAACTCATCGTCGAGTGATTAGAATAGGAGGCCGATCAAGATGACAAGGCGGCGGGCCGAAAGGGCCTGTGCCGCCTTTCAATGCAAGGGAAGCCCCGAATGTCGTGGAGCGATGAGCGCGTCGAGCTGTTGAAGAGGTTGTGGGGCGAAGGTCAGTCTGCCAGCCAGATCGCCAAGGAGCTTGGCGGCGTGACCCGCAATGCCGTGATCGGCAAGGTGCACCGGCTGGGGTTGTCCAATCGCAACGGCTCGGCCCCGGGGGCGAACGCCGCGCCTGCCGCGACGCCAGAGGCCGAGGCACCGAAAACGGCGGCCAAGCCCACGCCGAAGCCGACCACCAAGCCTGCCGCCCCCGCCGAGAGCACCGAAGAGAACGCCGTGCCGGTCACCACGAGCGTCCGGGTCAAGGCGATCATCCCGGCAGGCCAGCCGCTGCCGCCGCAGCCTTCTGCCAACGAGATCGACCCAGAGGCGCTCGCCAAGGTCAGCGAGATCGAGAAGAAGGCCAAGAGGCTCTCGCTTATGGAGTTGACCGAGCGGACCTGCAAATGGCCCGTGGGCGACCCGGCGACCGACGATTTCTGGTTCTGCGGCCTGCCTGTGCAGACCGGCAAGCCCTATTGCGAAGCGCATGTGGGTGTGGCCTTTCAGCCGATGTCGAGCCGTCGCGACCGCAAGCGCTGAGATCAGTCCTTGCGGCGCAGTTCCTCGAGATACGCCTCGCCGCGATCCGCCAACGGCCCGATACCGTCCTTCCAGCGCCGATGGATCCACAGCCATTGATCCATCCGCTCGCGCACCTGCCGCTCCAGCCGGTCGTTGACCTCCTGCGTCATGGTGACGGGATCGCTCATCGGGACCGGCTCTTCCACGACGATCTCGAAATCGAGACCGTTGTCGCGGCGGATGCCCCAGACCGGCACCAGTGGCGCGTCGAACTTGAGCGCAAGCTCGGCGGTGGCCAGCGGCGACAGCGCGGGCTTGCCGAAGAATGACAGCGGCACGCCGTCATGGGCGTTGAGATCGGTCAGGATCGCCAGCACGCCGCCGCGCTTGAGATGCTTGACCATTTGCATCATGCCGCGCCGCCCCTGCTCGAACATCGGCTCGCTGAGCGCGCCCATCGCCGCCACGTAACGGCGGTTGAACCAGCGGTTGTGCATCTTGCGGTAAAACACACCCATCGAGAAGCCCTGCTCGATCATGGCGATGCGCGCGGCATTGAAGCTTCCGAAATGGCCGGTGACAAAGATGATCGGCCGCCCCTCGCGCTGCGCCGCTCGGACCGCCTCGAGCCCCGGTCCAATCACGGACGAGCGTCGGGTGCGCGCGATGAACTCGTCGGTGGAGTAAAGCTCGGCCATGTTGCGCCCGGCATTGTCAGGCACCGCGCGCATCAGGCGGCGCACCTCGGCCTCGGGCAGGTCGGGCACGGCGTGGGCGAGGTTCTCGCGCACGCGGCGCCCGTAGCCCGCCAGCGGTGCCACCACCCGCGCGGTGAGCCACCCCATCATCGGGATACGCCAGCGATAGGGCAGGATCTTGCACAGCGCGATCGGCGCGTACATCGCCATCCCGAGCGCAGTATCCGCGGCACGGGCGGCAAGGGGGGGACGGTCGTCGTCGCTCATCAGGCGGTCTCTTGCTGCTATGGCGCCGGGATACGCGGCCCGGCCCCCGATCACAAGCCCGTCAGGGCCGGTGCGGAAGCCCCGTGCCGATCATCGAGTCGCGCGTGACCAGCGCGGCAAGCTGCGCCTCGTCCATGCCCGCGGTGCCCTCGGGGCGGGCGGGCAGCACGATGTAGCGCATGTCGGCGGTGCTGTCGTGGACCCGCACGGTGACATGATCGGGCAACTCGAGGCCGAATTCGCGCAGCACCGTGCGCGGCTCCCGCACGGCGCGGCTTCGATAGGCGCGGGTCTTGTACCAGTCGGGCGGCAGGCCGAGCAGGTTGCGAGGGTAACACGAACAGAGCGTGCAGACGATGAGGTTGTGCGTGTCCGCGGTGTTCTCCACCGCGATCAGGTTAAGCGGGCCTATGTCGAACCCCATCTCGCGGCTCGCCTCCGAGGCATTCTCCAGCAACCGCGCCTTGAAGGCCGGATCGGTCCATGCCCGCGCGACCACCGCCGCGCCATTGGCGGGGCTGCGGGCATCCATCGCCTCGATCTGTGCCGCGATCTCGGCGGGGGTCAGGTGGCCCTTTTCAACCAGCAACTCGCGCACCGCAATCTCCATCCGCTGCCAATAGCTGAGCGGGGTGTCATTGTCGGCGCGGTAGGGGTGGCCCGAGGGGCTCATGCCCTCGTGGTGGAAATGGTCGTGGTGATCATGGGGCATGGGTATCCACCTTTTCCAGCCAGTGGCCGTAGATCTCGGCATCGAGCGTGTCGTCGGGGTTCTCGGCCCCCTCGCCCCATATCTCGGCCATGCGAAAGCGCACGCGGTAGAGCGGTTTCGTATCGGCCTTGAGGCCGTAGGCCAGTTGCTCGGGGTTGGCGAAATGGCCCAGGGGGCGCTCGATCACCCCCTCCTTGCCGCGCAGGTACCACGGCGCACGCACATGGCCCGGCGGCGTGAGCGCCTTGACGCGTACCCGCTCAACCATCCGACTGCGCCTCGCCATAGGTGCCCCCGCGCGCCGCGATCTCCTGCATCCGCTCGCCCAGTTCCTCCAGCGTGTAGGCCCCGGCCTCGACGAGGTTCTGGTTTACGGCGGCGATCCAGCGTTCGTAGTAGCTCATGCTCTCGAACGCGTCCTCGCCCATGTCCTCGAGCGCACGGCGCAGGCCATCGACTGTAAACAGCCCCTTCTGCCCGCACAGCACCATCAGCGCATCCACGCGCTTTTCCCAAAGCGCGAAATCATGGCCATCCATCGGCACAGGCCCTGCGTCCTGCCCGCCCATGTCGTGCCAGCGTCGTCCCGTCGTATCGCTCATGGTGAGAAGACTAGGCAGCACCGCCCGCCCTGTCCAGACCATCAACGCCCTCTTGACCAATGCCCGCGACCTGCTACCAAGACGCGCGGTCAGGTCGGGCCTGTAGCTCAATTGGTTAGAGCAGGGCGCTCATAACGCCTTGGTTGGGGGTTCGAGTCCCTCCGGGCCTACCAAAATCCTTTAATATCAATGCGTTGCATAAATCTTGGGGCCGCGCGCCCCGTATTGGTTTTCAATGGCTTGAGGTGAGTCTGTCCCCAAACGCAAAACGCCCCGACCACATGGGCCGGGGCGCGCGGAAACCGGCTGGCGCCGGAATTACAGATCGGCCGTCGCAGCAGCCACAGCCATCATGCTGGCCTTCTGCGTTTCGGTGATGGCGATGGCGGCTTCACGCGCTCCCTCACCTTTCGCATCGCGGATCGCCTCGCACTCGGACACGAGCGCAGCGGCAAGAGCCTTGATGCGATCGACCGGCTCAAGCCGAGACGGATTGAAGCCCATGCGCACCAATTTCGCGGCGGCGCTCGAGATGTGGGTTTCGCCGTCGGGAACGGCGGCGGTGTGAATCTTCACGTGCATGTCAGTGTCCTTTTTCTGACTGGATTGCCCGGAACCGCCGGGCGCGGATTTCAGACGAACAGCCCCGGCTCGCACCGGGTTCTCACGTCCGTCACCCCGCGATCCCACCAGTCGCGGCGGATCGCGTTGCGCAGGTGCAGGCAGTCGATCCGCTCTGGAATCGGCCGCACGATCTCGGTCTCGCAGTCGGTGGGTGACATGCAGGCCACGAGGATGAGGGTCCACATCATGTCAGCACGCCCCGCCTTCGGCCCGCGCCTCGGCGCAGGTCAGGATCGCGTCGATGCTCTTGATCTTGTCGTTGGCGGTCTGAGCCGCGACCAAGTGCTCGGTGGCGAGAATGCTCAGATCGCGCAGCGTCTCGGCGCGGCGGTCACTGATCGGCACCGGCGTCCGCAGGTCGGCCGAGACCGCCGGCACAACGATCCGCGTCTCCACCTTCGGCTTGACGCAGGCAGTCAAGAAGATCAGCGATCCGAGGATCAACAGGCGTATCGGCATTGGTGAAATCCTCCGTAAGAAGCCGCTCGACGGCGGCAAGGCGGGCGGCGGCGCGCTTGGCTTCGCGCTCGCGGTGCGCGGCCTCGACGGCGCGGGCGAGCGCGTTGTGCTCTGCGATCCATTTCTGTGTCGCAATCTCGTGCGCCTGCCGTGCGACCTCGGCGGCCAGCTCGCGCTTGTCGCCTTGCAGGATCATGATCCACAGGACAGCCCCCACGAGGGCGGACAGCGCCGCACCGGCGACATAGGGGGCGACGAGGCGGATCATGCCTCACCTCCCGGCCAGTCAGGCAGATCAACGGTTTCACCTGCCAGATCGTGAGTGGAGTCCTGCAGGAACCTGATCCGTCCATCGGTCACGAACGAGTGGCAGCAAAAACAGGTTGGCCCAAAAGGTTGCCCGTCATCGTCACGAGCATTGCACCAGCAGTCACCCGTATGGCCCGGAGCATAGTGACCGGACCTTACCAAGACAGACGGCGTGAAGGTGGGCACGACCGCATTCTCGTTCCACATCCACCCGCGTGACCCGTCCACGATGATCTGATGAGCCGTGTTGCAGCCCGGGCACCAGAACAGGATACGGCCGCCCTCGGCGCGACGTAGCTTATTGCCAATCGCGCTCATCTCAACCCTTCCAGTTCTGCCAGAACAGCCATGCCGCCACGCCGATCACGACGATCAGCAGCACGCTCGGGTCCTGCAGGCGATCCACGATCCCGCCCTCGCGCGTCACCTGGTCGGCTAGGCCCACGCCCGCCGAGGCAACCGCGATCCCGCCCGCGGCCTGCGCGCGGCGGTTCTCGGACAGCTTCTCGGGCTGGCGCCGAGGTTCGACCGGCCACCCCGTGGCGCTGCCGCGCCAGTCGGCCACCGAGCCCCTGAACGTTAACGGCGCGGCCCGCGTGTCGATGTGCATGAATCCGCTCTTGGGATAGTGCCCGAAGCCAGTGAATCCGACAGCGCGCGCCGCCTCTTCAAACTCGCGCGGATCGTGGTTCTCCATCCGCACGTCAAACGCCATCCCGCGCATGTGATAGCTGTCCGGCGCGCCCCCGACCGCGCGGTTGTGCTCGGGGCTGCGATAGGCGCTGGTGATGATGATGGGCTTGCCGAGGCGCGTGCGCAGGGCTTGCAGCTTGTCCATCGCGTTGGTGTCCAACTTGAGCGCGCCTTCGCGCTTGGACGCCATTTCGCGCGGGCTGAAATCCAGCCAGGGCCACTCGTCCATGGGCCAGTCTCGGTAGTGATCGAAAGCGCGTATCATGCGAATCCTCCTGTCATGTAGGCTGCCACTCCCGCTGACAACGCGATCCAGAAGATCCGCTCAGCGAAGCGCAGGAGCTGCCCGTTGGTGCCGACCGACCGCTCAAGCGACGTCACGCGCGAGAAGATGTCTTTCTGCTCTGCGTCGTAGCCGTCCATCCGTCGAAACAGCGTCACCATCCGCTCCTCTACCCGGGCGAGGCTGACGACAGCCGTCGCCAATTCATCGAGCTTGTCCTCGATCCGCTCCAGCCGCTTGCTCATGTCCTGGTCGCTCAAATCGTCTCTCCCGCTAAATGGGCCGCGCCGCCCAGCGAGGGCTGGCGCACTCGTGTGCCGCCGAGTTCGGTCAGGAACGTGACGGCGAGTGATCCGGGGTGGTGCCGGTAAGGCTCGTGCAACCCGGCGGCGAGGCCGAGCGTTTCGGAACAGAACCATCGCCCCGGCCTTGCCCGTGCCCAAGGCGTGACAGTCAGGACCGCGCCCCATGTGTCATACGGCTCCCCGAGATGGGGCAGCACGCGATCCCAGCACTCGTCCGCGTCGAGCGAGGGCACGGTGATGAAATCCCAATGGCCCGTCTTGAACCGGATGCGCTTGATCCTGACCCGGCTGCCGTCGCGCTTGCTGGCCGAGATGCAGATCGCTTCGCCATTGATCGGCGGCCCGCTTAAAAGCTCCGCGTGGGAATAGGGATGCCCCGTTGCGGCACGGATCACCCGGTCGCGCCAGTCGCCCGGCGCGCGGTAGAAGGCGAAGGTGGCGGGCATGGGTTATGGCCAGTAGCCGTCCACGTCGAAATCGACGGGCAGCGGGTTCATCGCCTCGATAGCATCGGACGCGGCGCGGATGGATTCCACCTGAGACCACACGGCCTCGCCCGCCTCCCATGCCGCAGTCTCTGCCGCCGTCCAGTTGGCGCGGCCCTTCTCGGTCAGGAGTGTGGCTTGTGCCAAGAGATTGCGCTGTTTCCATTCCGGCACGAAGGCGATAATCCGGCGATTGGCCTCGCGTTTGATCCCCGCGATGATTTCCGCGTCGGCCTTTCGCGCCACGGTCCACCCAATCACCCACTCCCCACCATCTTCGTGCGGCAGATCGTTAGGCGTGGCGGTCTCGCCCGGCTTTACATCGGGGCGGGGCAAGCGGCGCACTTTGGGCAGGCCAAGGATTTTCGCCTCGGATTGGCTGCGATAGAGTGTCTGTGTTTCTGGATCGTAGCGCATTATACCCATCCCATTGTGTAGGTGTTACCAACGTCGCCCGCGTCCCAGACATTTGAAGACGAGACAAAAGACGCCAGTAGGTCAGTTAACGAAACGGATATGTCGCTCACGGCAATAGACCATGTGACCGGAGAGTCTTGCAGCGATGTATAATTCGCGGTCAGATGGTCCTTAACAGCCTGTGCCATTTCGTTGCTGTCAAACGACATCTCAAAGGTATTCGTTCCGGCTGCTGTTCTTAACTGATCAACGGGGTAAATCGTCCCATTCACTGAAATCAGATTATCGTTTGCCTTACTGCCAAGGGTCGAGGTGTAGCCGAACCCCGCGCCGCCTGACCCCACGGTAATGTCCACATCACCCACAGTGACTACAAAACCGCCCGCAATATAGAAAGGCATCGGCATAATCATTGCAGGGCCTCAATCGTCAGGGAGGAAAAGCTGCCGACTTTCTTGATGTGAAACAGGAAGTCGTTGCCGTTCGTGGTGTCGTAATCGTCGCCGTTGACGATGGTAAAGCCGGACGTTGTAATCGTGCCCGCGCTGGCCCCGTTCGTTACCTGGATTATGATGGTGCAGTTGCTCGACGTGAACGGCGGGGCCAAGGTGAAAGCGCCGTTGGCGGTGAGCGTCTTGAAATTCTCCTTGGTGTCCGCGTCCACCTCGGGCGTCACTGTCCCGATCGTGATCGTGCCGAGTGCCTCGATATCGCTGTCAAAGCCCGCAGTCAGCGTGTCATGCGTGTCGGCCTTGAGAGTATCCGCGTCATACGCCTGCACGTCTGTGCCGATGGCAACGCCAAGCGCCGTCCGCGCCGCGCTGGCAGTGCTGGACCCGGTGCCGCCGTCCGCAATGGCCAGATCGGTGATGCCACTGATCGAGCCGCCGGTAATGCTGACGTTACTTGCCGCCTGCGTGGAGATCGAGCCAAGGCCGAGATTGGTCCGCGCCGTCCCGGCGTTCGCGACGTCTGAGAGGTTACTTGCGGCAACCAGTTTTGCGTCAAGTTGCGTCTGGACGTTTGAGGTTACGCCATCGACGTAATTCAACTCAGCCGCCGTGGACGTAACCGCCACACCACCGATTTTCAGACCGTTCACCGCATCGACGTATCCGGCCTCCACCTTCATTTCCAGCGTGCCACTCACGGCAAAGCCGAGAACATCCGCAGAGACGCGATATGCGCCCGTGTCAGTGTCATCGGTAAAGCTGAAAGCCGGTGACGCCGCAGTGCCGTTGGTGCCCTTCACGGGGCCGATGAAGCCCTGTGTGCCGTCCACCACGTCGTTGAGGGCTGCGGCAAAGCCGTCATCCTCTTGATCATGCCGGAGTGCAATGATTTTCGTGCCGTTGTTGAGGTCCGTAACCCAACTGTATAGGCGCTCGAAAACGCCGCTTCCGTTGAAAGGCATTGCGTTTCACCTTCTCGTGGTTATTTTGGGGGGATGTTTAGGCACTGGAACACCGACCTGACCTTGGCCGTTGTGCTCACGGTCTGCATTGCAGCCGGTGTGCTGTTTCCATCAGGTTGGGCCGCGAGCGGCTTGGTCGTCGCGGCCGTGATCGCGACGGGGGGCGTTATCGGTTGGTGGAAGCGCCGGAAAGCTGCGCGGCCAAAAGAGTAGCGATTGCTGACTTTTGAGCGTCCGACATAACCTTCGGGGCTACCGGCCCGCCATTTCGGATAAGCTCATCAAGCGCAGAGACACTGCGGTTTGTGCTCATTTCCGCCAAGCCCTTTGCGCCCGCGCCAATCGCAGAGGGAATAGCGCCCAACGGGCCGAGCGCCGCAGAAGAACCGACGCCGAGGGACGCTGGCAGAAATCCCGATGTTGGCGAAAATCTGCCGATCATGCGTAACGCATTCTGCGTGGGAGAGCCGCGAACAATATCCTCCATGCCCGCGATTTCCTCTGCCGTGAAGCCGCGCCGCTTCTTGGGGTTGTCGAGGATTGACCGGATATTTTGCCGGATTGCGTTAACTTCATTGCCGCCCGTCCCGCTGGTTGCCGCGCGGCGCTCACCTTTCTTGACGGCGTCAGACAGAGATTCACTTGCCTTGATCCTGCGGGTCGTGTTCCGGCCAGTGCGCAAGGCGGAAATCGCATCTTCTGGATCGCCGCCCGTGACCTGATCCGGCGCAAGGCTGTCGAGATACTTTGTGATTTCCTCTTTCATCCCCATCCCGAGTTCGCTTTCGGTCGGGTCTACGTTGCCAGCCACACGCCCAGACAGGCGGCGCATTTTCTCCACCTCGGAAATCGTGGGCGTTTCAAGCTCAGAGATTTTCTGCGCCGTGCGGGACGCTTTGGGGGCCAAGATCGGGTCCATGTTATCGCGAGCCGACCGCGCCGTGACCGATGAGCGCAAACCTTCGGTCGCCTCCGGTGTGAGGCGAGAAGGCGAGCGATCTACACGCCCATAGGCTTCGCTTTGGCGCGCGCGCAGGTCATCCAGTGAGGGCGCGCGAGGCCTTGGCGTCATAGCCGATACTGCCCCCGCGCCCGTCATGCCGCCCGCAAGCTGCGCCGCAATCTCCGCAAGCGGGTTTCCGGGGGCCACCTCTTGGGCGGTTGCTGCTGCTGCACCAGACCCCAATGCACCCGCCGTTTCCGCAGCGGCAAACTGCGGGATGTTCGAGCGCGCCATATTCCCAATACGGCCAGGAGCGCCCAAAGCGCCGAGGGCCATCGGGACAGTCTGGCCAACCTCTTGCCCCATGCGCCGCCCGAACCTCTGCGCGGTGTTTTGCGGCTGCGCGT
This sequence comes from Roseovarius sp. B-10, assembly GCF_056859295.1. Lineage (NCBI taxonomy): Bacteria > Pseudomonadati > Pseudomonadota > Alphaproteobacteria > Rhodobacterales > Roseobacteraceae > Roseovarius > Roseovarius sp. B-10. The sequence goes on from NZ_JBSXOE010000023.1 coordinate 32,405, forward strand.
CCGAAATTACCGGGTCAAGCATCTGCTGCATCATTGCGGAGCCAAGGACCGGCTTTTCAATCGGCGGGATACTCGTCCCCGCAACACTGTTCACGCCGCCGGTAAGGCCATTTATTGCCCCCGTCACGGCGTCCACAGGGAACCCTAGTGCCGACGCCAAGCCCTCATTGACGCCGCTCATGGTTTGATCTCGCAAGCCGGTCTCCTGCCCGCCCCGCTTTTTCTTCGCAGCGGCGGCAAGGGCGAGGGCTTCCATTTCGTCCATCACTGCATCCCTCGCTTGATATCCCACATTTCCTCAAGCGTCACGCCATAGCGATCCGCCGCCGCCTGCGCCGAGGGGTCTTGCGAGAACTGCTCGAACGTCATTTCGCCGCCCTGTGCGGGCTGTTCGGCCTGGCCCTCACCCGGCCCGAACTCAAACCACACCTGCCCGTCGAGCAACACATTGCCCTGCTCATCCACCTCATACGGGAGAACGCCGCCGCTCGGGTCTTTAAGGGCAATATCCAAGAGCGTCTTGCGGTAGGCTTTGGCCGCGCGCACATATTCCTCGGAACTCTGCGCGTTGGACATGCCCGTTGCAGCAAGGGCGATGGCCTCGCGTTCGCTGTCGGTAAGCTGCCCGACTGCGCCCCCCGTTGGGCTGTTGTCGCGCATCCTCTGAACTTCAGCCAAAGCGCCTTCTGTGGTGATTTGAGCGTTGCGAACGCGCCAATCGGACGCGGGCGTGCCTGGTATAGCCCCCGCCACCGCGCCAACAGGCCCAGTCACCGGGAACCCGCCATCCTCAATTTCATTGATGTTCATTTGCAGATTGGTAAGCGTCGGACCCATTTTGATTTTGCGCTGCCGTTCCCGCTCTGCCTTCTTATCCGCCGCTTCGCCCCGCTCCGCGTCAACCCCCGAACCGGGGATAGGCTCATCAACCCACGTTCCGCGCTCCGGGTCCCAGCGGCGCTGGAAGCCCTTGGCGGGCTTGTCGGCCATCGGGCGCGTGTCGGGTTGATCGCCGGTGTTGACGGTCGTGCTGACCGAAGGCGCGCCCGCCTGAGCCATGTCGCGCTTGTAATCTTGGAATGTGCCCTTATAGCCCTGCTGGCGCGCAAACTCGTATTCGCGCATCCCCGACGTCATCTCGGGTTGCGGCTCAAAATTCCCCGCCATCAACTCACGCGGCGGGTTGTTCATATCCACAAGCCCGTAGCCGGGAATGAATTTCATGTTTGGCTTTTGCGGCGCGTTCTGCTTTTGCAGGCGCTCGATCTCCATCGCCACGATGCGGCTCTTGGTCGGATCGTTCGCAATAACCGGGTTGGACAGAAGCCCGTAAAGCTGTTGCAGGCGCGCTTGCCCTGCATCGGCGGTGCCGACCGGCTGGCCCTGCGGGGGCTGGCCTTGTGCTGACGTGCGAGGCTGGCCACCGCCTAGGCTGCTATACCGCTGCGCCCGGCGGGTGCGGTGTTCCTCTGCGGGGCGCAGAAAATCGTTGACAATAGCCGTTGCCGCCGTCGCTGTGTCAGGCGCAGAAAGAATGCCCTCTGCCGCGCCCTTCTCAGTGTTCTGCAACTCCCACATGAGGAAATCGAGTTGCGCGTCCTCGCTGGACGGATCGGCGCCGCGCGCGGCTGCAAATTCCTCGTATTGGTTGCGGCGCGGGCCGGTGAGTTGGTAAAGTCCGAAGCCGCCGCGCGACCCCGGCACAACCGGGTTGCGCTCGTTTATGCTTGGATCAAGGCCGCTTTCATCGCGCATGTTCACAACGAAAGCGTCCGCGACATGCTCGGGAAGGCCCCGCTCAATGAGCTTGCCTCTGATCCGGGTGCCCGCTTCGCCGCCGACAAGGCTGCCCGTGTTCGCCGCCTCTGCCGCCGCAATCGTTGGCCCGCCATTAGCGGCAAGAGCGTCGTTGCGTGTGGGGGCTGTGTTGAAGTCCGTGCCGCGCGGCTGGCCGGTCGGAGCGCCGCCATACCGCTGACCGAACACAGACCCCCAAAGATCGTCTGCTTCGCTCTTTTTCTTGCCGATTACCTCGTCCGCCCGCTTGCGCATTCCGCGCGCTGCCAGCGCCTCGCCAATGGCCGAAAGGCCCTGCCCGAAGGTCTCGGGCCGCTTGGGACGGGCCGCGAGTTGCTGGGCAATCTCGCGTTGCCGCTTTGCCTGCTCATACGTCAGGCCGGTATTGCCGCCGAAGATAAAGCTCATCAGAAATACCCCCCGCTGAGACCGCCAGCCCCAAGCCCGAAGATGCCGCCCCACAGATCATTGAAGCGTTGGTTTTCAGACTGGTAATTCGCCTGCTGCTGCCGGAAATTCTCGTTCACGATCCCGGCGTAATCCGTGGTCGGAATGCCGCCAATATTCGGGTTCGTGAACTGCGGCTGCTGCACACCGGACCCGCCGAGAAGCGCGGCGATCTCGTTGATCGGCTGGTTGCGCTCGGCAAACATTTCCTCAAGTGCAGAGGCGCGGTCGGCGTTCGTCTGCCCGAGGCCAGCCATGTAATTCGAGAAGTCCTGCTGCGCCGCCGCGTTGTTTTGCGACACGCCCGCCTGCTCGTTCTGGAACATCTGCTGTTCGGCGTCGTTCCCCGCCGTCATCTGCGCGAGAAGCTGTTGCAGCTCCTGCCCGGATGCGTCGTTCTGGAAGCCCGCCTGCGCCGCGTTCTGCCCGAACTGCTGGCCTTGTGCCGCGTTGGCAAACTGGCCCGCCGCAAGGTTGTTGCCGAAAATCTCGCTCAGGGTCTGGTTGTTCAGGTTCGCGTTCGCAAGGCCCTGCGTGAAGTCCTGCGCCTGCGCCTGATTGCCGAACTGCGCCTCTTGCAGCGCCGCCTGCTGGTTTGCAAGGTCGGCGCGAAGCTGGTTATCCGCCGTCGCGGTCTGCGCCTGGATACTGTTGCGATCCGCGCCAAGCCCGAGCTGCCCCTCGATCTGCGCCGCGTTCTGGCCAAACTGCCCCTCGGACAGGATTTGGTCTGCCGCCTGCTGCTGCGCCTGGTTCTCGAATTGCGCGCCCTGTAGCTGCTGGTTGCCCGCCGCCACGTCGCGGCTGATGCCAAGCTGGGCAAAAAGGCGCTGCACATCGGCGTTTGACGTTTGCGCCTGCAAGTCGAGTTGATCCTGTTGCAGCGTCTGGCCCGCGCCCTGCGCCTGTGCGGCGTTGGCGAACTGCGCCCCGGTGAGGTTCTGGCCGAACTCCTGCCCCTGTGCGCTGTTGAAGGCGTCCTGACGGCTGCGAAGCTGGTTGAACGCCTGCTGCTGCGCCGCGTTCTCGAACCCGGCCCTGCGCGCTTCCAGATCGGCCAGCCGCGATTGCTCTTGCCCGGCGCTGAGAATAGCCCCGAGACGCGCATCATTGCTGCCCCGGTTCAGGTCATACATCGCATCCTGATACTGCTCGGACCCGATGCGAATACCCTGTGAGGCAAGTCGCGCTTCAAGCTGCTCCCGGCGGCGATCAAGCTGCGGGTTCATGCGCTCCATCAACGCATCCTCGACGCGCTGGCGGTCCTCGCTGAAATCGGTGCCGTAGGTGCGGGTGATATCGCCCGCGTCCCCGGTCTCGAACTGGATATCCCGCCCTTGATCAAAGCTGTTCTGAATATCGCCAAGATCGGAGCGGTTGTAGTTGATGCCCGGAATATCGGACCCGCTCGGCACGTCGCGAATACCCTGTAATCCAGCATCGCGGCGGATTTCCCCGGCTTGCGACAGGTCAATCTCGCTCTGGATATCCGGCATTTGAAAGCCGCTGCCGATGCTGCCGCTGGAAACGCCGGGGAGGTTCACGCTGCGCGTAATGTCCCCGCGTGCCACATTGTTCGTGTAGCCTTGCGGCGTGTTTACGCTGGTTTGGATCGGCCCGCCTGCGTCAAAGCTGCCCGTCACACCGATTTGCGGATCAACGCCGGTTTGCAGGCTCGGCCCACTGCCGACGCGCCCCATTTCCGGGGTTTGCGACGGATCGAAAGATGCGCGATCCGGCAGATCGTCCAGCGTGAACGGCTGGTTCAGGAGGTCAAAAAGCCGCGCAGACTGCGTGTCAGCGATGTCCGCAAGGTTGCCCTTGGCCGACATTTCGCTTTCGAAAATCGCCTGCTGTTCCGGGGAGAGCGACTGCTCGACCGAAACGCGCGGGATGGTGTAGGTCTCCCCAGTAGAGGGGTCGGTCCACGTGTAATTGTCGTTGCCCGATGCCTGCTGCGTGCGGTAGGCGTTCGCCTCGTCCAGCGACCCGAAGGTGTTATCGCCCACGCGGTATTGCGTGGTTGGCCCGCTGCCGCCACTCGGCGCAGGTGCGCCGCCACCGCCCTCGCGGTTGTAGCCGTAACTCGGCGCGGCGGTTGCCCCCTGCGTGCCCGGCGTGGTGAACGTCTCGACCTCGGGAATACCCGAATAGTCAGGCGCGCCGCCGAAGCTGTAAGACAAATCGCCGTAGGGCGTTGACTGGTTCGGGTTTTGCAGGATCGCGTTGGCAATCGCTGTGCTGACATTCGTGCCAGTCTGAGCCGCCGCCGTCTCTTTGGGATCGGGCGGCTGCGGGGGATCGGGCTTACCCATGTCCTACCTCACGAATTTTGAATTTTTCCAGTCGTCACGGCGCAAAACCGCGATGATCTCGGCCTCGCCATCGCCCCTCAAGTCAGGTATGCGATGCAGGCTTGCTCCGAACGTGCGCCAGATGCGCGCCGACCGGGTGTTGTTCTCAGAGAACCGGGCCACGCACAGGCGCAGGCCGATTTGATCGAACGGGTATTGGAAGATTTCACGCACGCGGGCCTTGTTCAGCCACCTGCGGTGCGCGCTGTAGGCGGTGATCTCGATCACCGATGTGTCGGGGTCGTAGTTGTGAAACAGGATGCCCGCGATCAGGCCCTCGATCTCGCTGTAGAAGCCGACCGCCTGACAGTTGGATATCTCCCTTCGGCCACCCCAGAGGCCCAGAGAAACGAACGCCGCAACCTCATCGGGATGCGTCCATGTTGACCGGATCATGTATCGCCGGGCATGAACGCCAGATCGTAATTCACCAGCTCACAATCGAGCTTCACGCTGTCCGCGCTGGTGATCTGCAATTGCACCGCCAAGGCAAAGCCGTGCCCCTCGACAACGTGCCACTTGGACACGCCGGTCTTGTCGTTGCCGTAGCTGCCCCATGACGCCACGTCCCATTCCGCCGCATCCCACACGCCCGCGTCCAGCGAAGTAACGGAAGCCGCGTTCGGCGCGGTCGGAAAGTCTGACGTGTAATCCGTTGCAATCGAGAATTTCGGGGTGAAGCTCACGCTTGACCGGAAATTCCCCCGCACCCGCTTTGCAGCCTTGAAGCCCGGCGATCCGAAGGACTGGAACGCACCGCACATCTGGCAGACGAAGTTTGATCCGTTGTCCTGCCCGCCCGTGTCGCCCTCGTAGATGTTCACGCCGGTCGCAAAGTGCAGACTGTCCCCGAGAACCGCCATTGCGTCCACGGTCCAGCCCGTGAAGCGCGCCCATGCCCCTGTTTCGAGGTTCAGCACGAATACGAACGGCTCGCCCACGACAGGGACGGACACAAGCGCCATGTTGCGGCTGGCCCACTTGGTGAACTTCCACCCACTTGGCTGGACGTTCTGCCAGTATTCCCAATCCCTCTCAATAGGCCGCGATACAGACGCGGCCTTGAGTTGCGACGGGTCTTTCTGCACCGCCGCCGAAAGCGGCACCAGACCGGCCTTTGTGGCCACCAGCACATCACCTGCGATACGGATGAACGGCTGGCGCGCAAGCGGCTCGCCAATCTCGTAAACACCGATCAGGCTCATGGTGCCGGATGGATCGCCGGAATACAGCGCAAACTCGCCGTTGGTGGTTAGAAACACGATCCGGTCGTCAAGCCCGTCGCCGGAATCGCTGGAAAAGGTCGTGATGCTGTGAAGCGCGCCGCCCTTGTTGAAGATACCAGCGACCGGGAATTTCGTAATGGTGCCCGAGATCGAATTGACCCCGAGATACCATGCATTCATCGTGCCGCCTTCAACGAACCATTGGCGTTCGCGGTAGTTGGCAACGTAGGACAGGTCAGACGTGGCCGTGAATCCGCTGCCCGTGATGGCGTAGGGCGAGGATACCAGCGTGACTTCGTTGAACGTGGTGCCGTCATAGAGGCGCAGGTTGTCGGTGCCGTTCACCAGCGTGAAGAATGACCCGGCATCGTTTTGTGTCTCGACGCCCTGCCAGTCACCGCTTGTCAGACTCGACACGTCCGCCGAAAGCGTGGTGCCATCCGCCGTTGCCGCCGTGAAGGTGTAGATGTTGCTCGCATCGGTCGCGATAAACTCGGACCCGGCGGCATACTCGAATAGCGCGGTTACATCATTGGCGATATCAACGCGGGGCTCATATCCGCCGCGCGGCTCGATCCCCGTCGAGGACGGCCAGAAGTTGTCCAGCACAGACGCCGTGTTGATTTCCTGCTGCGAGAAATTCTGGTTGGTCACAAGCCCCGCCGTGGGGGCTGGGAAGGTCACAACCTGCCCAGCCGGGCGCTTGTCGGTCTGCGACTGGCGACGATCCCCCGAGCGCGTGCGGGGCGGATGGACGGTAATCATTTCTGACCCCGGTTGGCCTTGATATCGACCAGCAAATTCGCCTCGTATTCGGCAAGCTGATCGTCATACGGCTGGCCCTTTTCGCGCAGCCAAAGCACCACAGTCAGGCCGCGCAACAGCCGCTCGGGAATGTGGAACGTGTCCGCGTTCTGCGTGACCGCCGTCTTGTCGCCCACAACCCAGTTTTCCGAGACATATGTGAAGGTCGCGCCGTCCGCATCGAGCGTGTCGCTGAATTTCAACTCGCCGTCGCGCAGATGGCAGTAGAGCTGCGTGGAAGGATGCTGTGACACGAAGTCGAACATCACCGGGCTGGTGACGATCCTGACCGGCGTATAGGTTCCTGACGACTTGGCGAGGTAAACCGTTCCGCTCTCGCCCATTTCCTGAAAATCGCTCGGCAGGGTATGCGTCGAAACGCTGCCCGCCACGGTGTCCGTTTTATACAGTCCCGCCCACTCCGCACGGCGCGCAATGTCCTTTCCCGCTTGGTTCATGTATTCGCGGATTTGCGACATGTCGAAGTCGCTCGACGCGATGTTCGGGCTGGTTTTCTCGACCCCGATTTCATACAGGACCGATTTGAGGACGGTTTCAGCGGTCATATCTGCGTCCTCGGCATGACAACGGTGTCGATCCGGCGCGCGGTGCGGTCATTGCGCCGCACATCGTCCAGCGCCATGTTCAGCATCGTTTTGGACGCCGCCGCGGAGTCCAGATCGCCCGCGTCCTTCTGCGCTTCCAGCACCAGCCCACGAAGGTAAACCTCGGGCTTGGCGGTCAGGAGCCAGTTCGTTCCGTTGGCCCACAGGCCCGGAATGGTCTGGTAGTAGGTCAGCTCGTGATCCTCGCCCGCCTCGGACGATTCCAGATTGCTGCCGTCGATCATGTAGCCCTCAACCCCGAAATCCGCCAATTCGCGGGTGAGCCGGTCAAGGTGCTTCTTGTCACTGCCGAACGTCACGGAAATGGCTTCGAGATAGTCGGACGGCAGGGCCGCAACGCCGCTGCTGTTCGTGGTCAGCGTGCTGGTGGCCATCATGTCACGCACGCGCAGTTCGGTGTTCAGGGTGTTTTCCAGAAAGCCCAGGAGCATCGGCGCATAAGACGGCAGATCGCCCCGCCCGGAAACGCGCGAGGCTTCCAGCACCAGTTCTGACACGTCTGCGATGCTCATACGCTGCCATCCTTTGTGCGGAATGCCCGGTTGTCGCTATCGTTCAGCCACCGGGAAATTGCCCTCTGGTCGTCAGCCTTGACAGCCTCGGCAAAGTAGCCCTCGTGCATCATGCCGACCGGAACGCTGGCCACCTTGTGCCAGTCGCCCGCCCAGCCCGGCGATGCCATGTTGCGCATGGCCGTATTTGCGTCGATTGTCGGCTGGACTTCGTAATCGGTGCGGTAGGTGGTCGATCCGTCATCGTTGTAGCGGACCCAGACATGCCGACCGAGCTTGATGTCGCTGTCGAACAGTATCCAGTCGCCGTCGCGAATTGCTGCCATGAAACGCCCCTTACGGAGCGACTTCGAGCGCCCCGCTTTTTACAAGTTGGATTGCCAGTTCGGCGTCGTCTTTTCCCAAAACGACGATGCTGTTTTTCCTGTTGCGCTTCCCGTCCAGGCCCCAAAAATCACGAAGGCACCTAAACCGCCCGAAGCCGCCGTGATTCATGTTTTGCAGGGTTGTTTTAACGACAATGCTTTCGAGCGCATCTTCGGCGTCGAATGCCTGTGAGGAAGCCCAATTTTTGCGGTGTATTGCGCCCATATATTCGGGGTCGCTTTCCCGCTCATCCCAAAGCGCAAGCTCTAGGGCTTCGACCTTGGCGCGGTCCCGATCTTCGCGGTTTTCTATTTCTTTTTTTGCTCGATCCGCCAGCTTACGAAGGCGCTTCGCGCGAAACGCAACTTGCTTTGCCGCATGGCTTAGATTTCTCTCAAGGCGCATAGCGGGATTATACCCCCACCGCCCCTTTTAGAAAAGCGGTTTATGCGTTCTTCAACCGGCTGATTGCGCCCGTCTCGATGCCGTCGAGGGCTTCCTCGGGCGTGATTTCAATGATGGTGCCCTTGCGCACGCGCTCGCCCTCGGTGGGCCAGTAATCGCGGTTGACGACGCACTGCACGAGTGAATCCTTTTTCGGACGGCCAGGGCCGCGCTTTTCTTCGGTCATGTCGGGAATCTCCAAAAAATGGGTAAGGCGGGGCCATTACAGCCCCGCCCGCTATCAGTCGTCGCCCAGATAGGCCGCGACGATGGTAATGGTGCCGGTCACGTCGATTGTGCCGTCGCCATCGACCGTTGCCGCCGTGCCCGACCAGTTCAGGTTCAGGTCCAGCGCCGTGCCGGTGCCGTCAACGACCGCATTGGCTGCGTCCAGCGCCGTGCCGGTCGTGGTGCCGCCCGAGAGCGTCTGATCGACCTTGGCCGCGACGTTGTCATAGGTCGCGTCGCCGGTCAGAACACCGTCTGCCGCCGCCGAGATTGCCCCGGTGCCTACGCCGATGTCGAAGACCGTGTCATTCGGAACGCCCGTGCCGTCAGCCGCGTAAGCGGTGTAGTCAACACGGCTCGACAGGAAGTGCCACGACCCGGAAGCAAGGTCCATCAGCTTGGTGGAGCCGTAGGAGCCTGACAACGCCGCATCCGTAACGGCAATGCGGACCGCATCGAGCGTCAGAGTGATGTGAGCGAAGCCGCCCACATATTTCAGAACGCCCGTCAACGTGCCGGAAGCCGGGGTCGCAAGCGTCCCAACTGCGGCAGCGTTGATATCAAGCGCCTGATCGGTGGTGTAGATCGTTCCCATTTTCAGACCCTCCTTAGGTCGAGGCCGTCAGGCCATAGAGGTCAGCGGCAACGCCGAGGCCCTTTTCGTTCTTCGGCTTGAGCGCGCCCTCACCGAGGAGCACGAATTTCTTCGCGTCACCGGTCTTGGCCACCTTCTTGTCTTCCTTGATCTTGCGGAACCAGCCGAAGCAGAGGTGTTCCGGGTCAACAAGGAAGGCATTGCGCGCCAGCGAGGCGGAGCCTGCCATCACGCGGTTGGGGTGGATCATCACCTTGCCGAACGGACCTTCGTAGACGTCAGCATTCGCAACGATGCTGTTGTCCTTGCCGCTCGATGCCGCGTAACGGAAAGACGCCACGTTGCTGTCCGACATGAAGGTGACGAACACCGACTTGACGTAAGGCGACACGAAGCAATGACGGAAATTCGCGCCCGCCACGTAGCCCTGCTGCATCACGTCATCAAGGATCGCCTTGGTGAACGCGCGCTGCGTGCCGTTGGTCGGCGCGGTGGTCAGCCCGGTGCCCGTGCTGAAACCGCCGTTGGCACCGTTGCTGCCGCGACTGACGTTCGTCTCGATCCAGGTATTCAGCGAACCCATTTCGCGCGTGGCACCGCCGACCGAAGCGTTCGTGTCAACGATGGCGAATTCCGCGTCCTTGCGGAGTTCCACGCCCTTCTTGAGCTTCTGCTCCTTGATCTTGAGAACCTTCCCGGCCTCATCGGTGTATTCCTGCGATTCAGACAGGATGCCGGTCTTGCGCATGATCTGCGTATAGGTGCCATACCGGTTCGGCGCATCCGTCGCGTCGAAGGTGTAGTCGTCACCCTCAAGCTGGATGTTTGCTGCCGGGCTGGCCAGATCATCGACGGCCCACTCGGGGTGGCTCGTCTTGAAGCTGACCTTTTCGACCATCGAATAGATCGGCGTGTCCTCGGGGGTAATCCGAGACACAACGTCCGCCAGTTCCTCGCGATTGGTGTTTGAACTGGTGGTTTGGAAGGTGTTTGTCACCTTAGCCATGTCATCACCTCATTGGCGATGGCTCAGTCAAAGTCGATGTTCAGTGCGTCTCTGAGTGAGCCGGTTTGCTCTAGACGCTGCATGGCCTTGCGGTTTCCCGTATTCCCCGTGCCGGTCGCCGGTCGTGCATTGCCCTTCTTGGGCTGTTGCAAGCGGCGCTTGGCGTTGTTCCGATTGTGCTCGGCCTTCTTCCCGAGTTCTGCGTAGTGCAGCGCTTCAAGAATGCGGTCGTCGGTCAGGCTCGAAACCTCCTGATCCGTGAAGCCGAATTGCTTCGCCTTCTGCCGGGTATCCTGCACGAAGCTGACCAGCTTTTGCTGATCGCCCCTCAGGTGCGGAAAACGCCGTTCAATACCCTCAACATGACGCTGCAAAACCTGTTTCTGGTCATACTGCTGCGTCTGCTGGTTGGTTTGCTGAGCCTTCTGGCTCCTTTGCACCAACTGCTGGACCTCCTGTTGCGCTCGCGCGCGGAGTTCCTTCTGGTATTGATATTGTGCGGGGTCGGATTGCGCGAGGCTGAGAGGTGGCTCGTCCGGGATTACTCCCTGGAGGAATTCCACCGTCTCTTGCAGCAATGAATTAACGGTCTGATACTGCTGCGAGTAGTGCTTCCGCGCTTCCTGCACGGTCTCACGCTCACGAGCCAGTTCAGCCGTTTTCCGCGAATAGTCCTGCTGGCGCATCCGTTCCTCTTTCAACTGCGAAAGAGGGACTTGCTCGCCATCAATGTCGATCACAGGGTCTTCGGCTTCGCCCTCGGCTTCCTCGCCTTCGGGGTCTTCCTCGTTGTCCTGATCGCCGGTCGCGGCCTCGGATTCTTGATCCGGTTGGTTTTCATCATCGTCGGAGGGCGCTTCCTGCTCGCCTTCGAGGTTGTCAGTTTCCTGGTCCTCTTCCGGTTCGTAGTAGTCGATATCTCCGCCAATATCTTCGAGTTCGCCTGCCATGGGGCTTGCGTTCCTTTCGTCTCAGCTATGTCGCTGGTAGGGTTATCCGTCGCTTATGCGGCGGAATCCGTGCGCTTTGGCTTGGCTTTGCCTGCTGCTCTGCTGGCAAGCTGCTTACGCACCGATCTGATTGCCTGCACTTCCATGCTCAGAAGGCGGCGTGTTTCGTCATCGGCTGACTTGGCCGAAACGATGCCCTCAAAGGCGCTTGCCTCAAGGTCATCGAAAATATCGTTCAATAGCGGGCTATCCAGAAGCGTTTGCGCTTCGCCGCTCGGCTCGATCTCGTAATCCATCAGCCGACCGCCCCGCCAAACCGGACCGGGCTAGACGATCCGCCCTGCATTCTCTGCCCGGTGGCGTATTCCATCTGCATTTTCTCGCGGGCCATCTGCATTTCAGCCTGCATTTTCTCCCGCGAAAGCTGAACCTCGGCCTGCATCTTGTCGCGCGCCAACTGCTGCTCAGCCTCGGCCTTCTGGCGCTGCAATTCCATTTCGGCTTGCATCTTCTGCGCGTCGGCCTGCGCTTCCATCTGCGCCTTTTGCAACTCGGCCTGATCGCCCTGCTGGCCCTGCTGCATGAGGCGCTGAACCTCTTGCGGATCGGGGCGCGTAAAGAACGGATCGGCAGACGCAAAGCCCGCCGCCTCGGTGATCTTTTCAAGCGTGTTGTAAAGCTGTTCAGGCTTCACAAGCGGGTTATCCGCCCCGATGCTCGTCAGAATCTCGCGTTGCAGCCCCATGACGACTTGCAGCATCGCCATGTCACGCTCACGGGTGCCGCCGCCAAGGCCGGTATTCACGATGCAGTCCATGTCGGCATTCCAGCTATCGGGCTGGAACTCCGTCCACTGACCGCGCAGCCGAACCGTGCGTGGTTTGTCCTGGTGCGCCACGATGAGCTTCAACAGCCCCTTGAACGCCTTGCCAATGCCGTTCGCCAGATTGCGCACGATCATGTCGGCCTGTGCAACGCCGCTCTCCGAGGCGATATGCGCCGCCGTGGCGCTCATGTTCTGGAAGCCCTCGGGGTCGATGCCGCCGCTTGCATCCGTGATGCCCGTGCGGTCCTCGGCCACCTCGTCCATGTAACGCATCATCTCGAACGAATTGGCCGCGAAGAACGGCACTTGAACCGGCTGCACCGCGTCTCGGGCGCTCACGCCGCGCTTGATGTGTATATCTTGCCCGAATTGCGGGTTTGTCACGCTCTCCGGGTTTTCCACCGCATCAAGCTGCACGGCGCGCTGGTAGTTGTTCTGCCAGTTCAGGTTGTCGAGTGTGGCGCGCAGCAAAACGGTCTTGATGCGCTGCACATCCTCCAAATCCTCGAAAACGCTATGGCCTTCAAACTGGTGCGCGCTGCGCTCGGCCACCACCTCGGTAAAGGGTGCCTCGTCGCACGGCTCGCTTTCCAAGACGATGTAGCGCTGCGAAGATGCATCAGCCTTGTCGCCCATGTCGCCACGGCCATAAACGACCTTGTAAAGCTCCGCGATGCCGTCATCATCGTAATCAAGGCGCGCGTAGACCTCGAAATACTCGACTTCCTCAGCCGCTTTTGCCGCGCCCTGGTCAAGGTGCGTCCAGTCATCGCCGTAACGCTCGAAATCGTCGTTGTCGTCGTAGCGATCCGCGACCGAAAGCTGGTAAACCTGTTCTTTATCGTAGCCCTGCGCCACAAGGTCCGACCGGCTCGCTTCCATCTTTTTCCCGACGAGCGGCGCGTTCTCGATGCTGTCCGCGTTCGGGGAAATCAGGAATGAGCCGCGAGGCACCGCTTTAAGCTCTGACGTGACTTCCGTTTCCTTGCGGCGCAGCTTAAACGAGTGCCGCATTGCGTTCGGGTCAAACGCCAAAATCTCCGGGTCTGTCTCCGGTTCCTTCGTGTAATCCAGAATCTCGTTTTCCGGGTCATCGAACAGGCCGAGAACCGCCTCATCTGACAGGTTCTTGTGCTCCGTCACGACAACGCGGGTTTTCTCGGTCGCGCACCATTCCAAGATGCCGGTTTTCAGCACCAGCGCATCCCAGATCGCAGACTCGATAGCCGCTTTGCTGGCCGTTTCGCGCATCACGACATGATTGACGTAATCCGTGGCCTGCTGCGCGGCTTCCTCGTCCTCCATCTGCATCGGCTCGTATTGAACGGCCTTCTCACTGCCGAATATCGTCCGCATGATCGACGGCATCAGCTTCTTGATGGCCGCGCGCACGTCCTTAGAAACGCTGAAGCTGCGCCCCTCGTTGTAGTCGATGGCGGACGGCTTGCCCTCGTAGTATTCCAGCGCCTGCGTGCGGGTGCGCTGCTGCTCGTCAAGATACTCCTCGGCCCGCTCAACCATCCGGTTGACGATCATGATTGGGTTGTCGGTATCGTAATCCATCAGGCGACAACCTTTCTCGGCACGAAGTCCGGGGTTTTTCTGTCTCGCGGCGGCTCGTAAATCACTGCGCCAAGCCCGAACGCATCCGCGCCATGGCTCGACCAATCGTGATTAGGGCCAAGGTCAACGCCGCGTTCTTCGTCCAGCTTGGGGTGATACCATCCGATTGCGTCGATGCCCGGCCCGCACTTGGGTTCGTTGAACCACATGCTCGGGAACAGCCTGCGCGCGGCTTCAACCCGCTGCATCGCCGCGCCCTTGCCTTGGTTCGGAATGACCTCGACCGCGAAACCAGCATCGCGCAGGTAGCTTTCGTAGCTCACATCGTGGACTTTATCGTTCGTCGCGCCGTCATGCGGCAGGATGCACAACGCCTTGCCGTATCCATTGTCTCGGAGCCAATTGACGTGCGTCGAAAGCGGCTGGCCAACTGCCTCGTAGTAATCCAGCCACCGGACTTCCCGCCCGATGAACTGCGCGATCCAGATAGCGCACGCATCGGCCTTGGCCCCGGTGCCGCCAATGTCCCAGATCGCCCGGCACGTCATCAGCGGGTCTGCCGCGACATTTCCGATCCGGCCTTCCTCTCGGGCCTTCTGCAAGCTGGCAGCGTAGTATGCGCCCTCGTTGACCGTGACGAAATCACCTTCCCAGATGTGGGAATACTTATCAGGCCGATGGAGCATGTCAGATTGTCGCTCACGCTCCAACTTTGCAGGAAACCATGGGTTATCCCGAAAGTTCATTTCCACAATTTTCATGCGGTCGGGCTCAACCTGTTCCCGAAACCTACGATTTGTCGCGCTGCGCTTGCTGGCTGGGTTCCACGTAACCCACAATTCCGAGCCGTCTTCACGGATGGTCGGGATGAGGATGACCCAAGCCGCCTCAACGACATATTCGGCCTCATCAACCCAGCAAAGGAGGATGCGTGATTTACCTTTTAATGACCCTAGGTTTCTATCAAGACCGGTGAACTTAAATTCAACCCGACCGCTTCTTGTCTTGATATATTTTTCGCCCACGTCGAAATGCGGGGCCAGCCACCGCATGTCATCGTCTTCTAGCGCCAGCTTCAGCTCAAACAGCGATGAATCATCGAGCGAATTCATGAACTGTCGGCCACACAGGATGATCCCGGAACGGCCCGCCATGTCAAACATGTGCGCCTTGACCAGCGCCATCTTTGCAAACGTTCTTGTTTTAGCTGAACCGCGCCCGCCGTGAGCGCCCCTTACATCGGCCTCGCCCTCAAAGACATCAACCAGCTTTTCGGGAATGCAAAGCTTAGCTGTCGCCACTTGGCTTCACTGCGACTAATTCAATCTTTGTGATTGTTTCAACGGGCCCCCCATCCACCCCCGTAACCTGCATCGGCAGGACTTTCCCGAGAAGCGACATGAACGGCGCGGGGTTGTCCACCGCCTGTTTCTCAAGGTAACTGACAAGACCTTCATCACCGACCTTGTTGCCTGCCTGCTCGGCTGCTTTGAGGATCGCATCCTTCAACAGCGTGGTCGTTCTGTTCGGCTTACCCTTCGGCCTGCCCGGCCCCGGCTTGCCTTTGCCGATGAGGTTTTCGCCCGTTTGTTTTTCGGACATAGCTTCCATTCCGCTCGGGGCGGCTCCTGATGTTCAGGGTGGGGGAAAGAAAAGCGCCCGAGCCGGTGAGGCTGGGCGCTGTCATGGTGCAGTTAAACACCAGTTGCTTTCGCAAGATACTAACGTGTTCCGCCTATTCGGTCAAGCGAGTGCATCGCCTCGACAAATCGCTCGCCTTGGCTGGTGATCTGCCCGCCGTCCATGAGATCGCCCCAGCCGTGAAGCGCCGAGTAGATCGCGGATGAGTGCCCCAGCGATAGCTTGTCGAGTGTAACGCGCCACCCGTGCCAGGCGTTCGCCGCCGCCCTGTGCCGCTCGTCCTCGGATCGCATGTCGGGCGTGTCGCTGGCGCTGGTTTCAAATCTCTCCGGCATCATTTCGATCTTGGCTGTCTTGGCGTCCACGCTCGCGCCGATGCATATCGAGAGATACCGCCTGTAAGCCGCAGAGAGAGCGCTGTAGGCGTCCCAGAGGCGCTTGGCGGCGTCACCCTCGTGAATGGCGTAGATCGCGCGCCCTGCGTCCTCTGCGTAAGCCGTAGCCCGCATTTCGGTAAGATCATCCGGCTTCTTGCCGGATTGTCGGGCGCGAGCCTGCAATACCGTGCGCTCTGCCTCGGGGTCGCGCTTGATCTGGGCCATGCGCTTCCGGCCTCGGGGCTTTTTCTTCGGCACCTCTGCCAGCCCCGGCAGGGCTGCTTTCTTGGCGCGGCGTTTTGCGCCCTTGGTGTATGCCGCCATTGTCACTGCCCTCTCATTGCCTGCTGAAAAATGGCCTCTGCCCGTCTGTGCGGGTTCGTGGCCTCGTCTAGCTGCCTCCGTAGGTCGTCTATGATGTATTGCTGAACATCCACGCGGCGGCGCAGCTTGCAGATCAAGTGCCACGCGGCTTTGAGGCTTCGGGCCTGCTGCTCGATCTGCTGGGCCTCGGTCATGTGTCTCTCACCGCCTCCCGCGCCACCGTTTCCAGCCACACGCGCACCGGCACCACCATGAGGCCCTTGGCTGTCTCGTGGTCCCCGGCTGCTAGGGCGGCGTTCTTGGCGTCCTGGAAGCGGTCCAGCAATCGGCGGGCGGCTTGGGCGTCAGTCATTGGCCTACTCCTGATAGCTTGCGAACGCCCCGCAGCGGGGGCAGGTGACGGGGTTTCCGGGCTTGCGCTTGCCGGTCCAGCCGCAGGCGGCGCACTCGGCGCGGGAGAGGGGGCCGGTCATTTCTTTTTCCTTACAAGCTGAACCACTTCCGGCGCTTCAATCGCCTGCGCATATGCAATCCAGTCCTGACTTGCTGGCCTCCAACCGGCCTGCGCCAGACCCCGGATTGTGCGTTTTTCCTTCGGCTCTGTAATTTCACCGCCCTTGAGGATCATCGCCAGCGCGACGAAATCCTTGCACTCCACAGGATCGTGCCAGCGGTGCGTGACAACAGCTACCCTTGCCACCCGCTCGGGGTTTCTGTTGTCCCTATCGCAGTCGAACCACGGCACCTTGCGCGCGGGCATTTCCACCTGATCGCCCGGCTTGATGTCGGAAAACCTCATGCCGCCACCTGCCAGAACGGCTGCGACCGGTTGATCGCCGCGTAGCCCTTGGGGGTCAGGCTGTATTGCTGGTGAATGTTGCCCCCGGCTATCGTCTCGCGGAGAAACCCGGCCTCTCTAGCAGCGGCGAGGTGGGCATCCTTGTTGTGAACCGTCATGTTGACCGCGCGCCAGATGTTGTCGCCGTTGACGGTCTTGTGTAGCGCCTCGTGCTTCCCGGCGAGGGCATTTAGCATCGCCTCCATCGCGTGCATGGAAAGGGCGCGTTCTTCGATTGGCGGGATTGGTTCAAAGAAAGTCATGCGCGCGCCCTCCGATACGTCTTGGCCATTCCGCCCGTCACGATCTTGACCTTCGGCCCCGGTGCAACGTAGCCCTCGAATTCCAGCCTCCTAAGCGCATGGCGCGCGCCCTGCTCATTCGCTCCTGCCGCATTGGCGATCTGCATGACGGTCTGCGGCTCGGGGCCGACTACCCGGCTAACGCGGTCCTTCACGGTGTCTTTTGCCGTTTCGTCCTTCCAGCCGCCGCTTGGGGAGCCGAGGTTGCGCCGCATGGCGGCGTTGCAGGCTGCGGCGTCGGCCTTCATGGCGGCGAGGGGGTTTGTGTGTTTCATGCGGCTTTCCTTTCGCGTTCGGCGCGCAAATCCTCGAAACGGCGGCGCAGATTGGTCCCGAGCGGCTTGCCCTGTCTGAGGCGGTGCGAGAGGTATTTCACGTCAGCCCCCACAGATCGGGCGGCGCATGAAATGCTCGGGAACAGCATCCCGTAAATCTTCACAGGCTTGCAGCGGGGGCCTAGAACGCGGCGGCGGTCGATCTTGCCAGTCATGCCGCACCTGCCATCATCGCCTCGGCTTCCTCGTGGCGGCGCAGCATCCGCGCCTCGAAAGATTCCGCGTAATCCTTTCCGCCCACCTCCTTTGCTGAGAAATAGAGCGCTGACCTGTAGCGGCGCATCACGTCCTGCGTGACGAGGCCGGACTTCAGGAGCGTCAGCGCGCCGCGCCCGTAAATCCAGGTATCACCAACCGACTCACCGGCATTCATGCGATCCGCCGCGATCTGTTCGGGAGACTTGGTTTCAACGTCCGCGCTCTCGATCTGAGCCGCCTTCGATTGAACCTCGCTCATCGCCTTCACGAAATGCGCGACCGTGGGCCATGTCCGTTGCGTGTAGTTCCGGCGCAGAGAGCGAAAGCACGTCTCAACACGATCCACCAAAGCGTCGTGGCTTGACGAGGCTGAGATGAGGTTGTTGATTTCCTCGGCTATCGCCTTCACCTCGATCAGGCTCCCGTCCGTGTCCAGATGGGGCGGGCGCTGATACTGGCGCAGAAAGGCGTTGAGGTTCGTGATGATCAACTTGATCCGTTCGCTGTAGTCCATCGGAATCTCCTAGCATCCTGTCAATCTCGCGGTGGAAGTCGGCTTGAGTGTGCTGGTGCTCATCGAGCCAGCGTTTTTCGTTCAGCCATGTTGAGGGGTGGCAGGTGTATTTCGCGTCCTGCCCGTCGCGCTGATGGGCGTATTGCCTCATCCCGTCGATGAGTTCCGAGAGGGACGCGATCTTGCGGGCCTTGGCAAAAGCCTTTTCCGCTGCGCCCTTTCCAACCTTCTTGGGAACACACGCCCAGAATTGGGAAAACTCATCATCGCGCGCATCGCGCGCTAGAGAGACGTTAGTCTCTCTTTCTGGTTCTGGTTCTGGTTCTGGTTGGCATTGCGCGCTAAATGCGGTCGCATCCGCCTTGCCTTGTTTTTGTTTATTTTTTTTCCATCGTGTTTTTGCAGCGGACCTCGCGCTACTCTGCCGCTCGCGACGTTGCGTGAGGTGTTTTTCGCATTTCGGTGACCAAATTCCGGCCTCTCTGACCTCTAGCTTTCCGTCATCTTCAAGGTCAGAAACGGCGCGCCTGAAGGCGGGCAACGTGCAGCCACAACGCCGCGCGAGAATATCCCATTTCTGCGTCAACGGACCCTCAGCTTCATAGATCAGACAAAGGAGCGTGATATACACACCCTTGCATGATGCGGTCATGCCGCTGGTGCCACCGAGAAAGTCCGAGGTGTAAAATGGGATGTACGGATCAGCACTCATTTTTTTGACCACCCCATTCTTCCAATGTCTTCGCGCCCTTGCTTCGGTTGCAGGATCGGCAGGCTATGACGAGATTTTCTAAGGTGTGTTCGCCGCCCCGCGACCACGGATGCACATGGTCAATTTCAAACGGACCGTGTTCATCTCCACAGTAAAAACAGACCTGGCCGTAATGCTCGACAACGCGCAAAATGGTGTCAGTGGGGATTGCTGGGCGGCTTTCTGTCTTGGCAGCCTCTTTCCGCCAAATATCCATTACCAGCGCGGTCAGAAACTCACCCGAAACGTCTAGTTTCCCCCTCTCTATCAACTCTGCGCGGATGCTTTTCCACTTCCGCAAGCTGCATCCGAGGTGCCCCGAAATGTAGCGCGCATCGTCTGGCAGATCGCCGCCCTGCATGTAGATGAGATCGAGAACAACGCGGTATGCGCATTTGATCTCGAACGGCATCCCGATGGTGCCCTCGACAAAATCGCGGGGGTAAGCCTTATAATAGGGCAGGCCGTTTCTCATTCCGCCCCCTTTCCTGGCATGACGTGCACGAGCACCGCGCCGCCCTTGACAGGCTCATCGCGGGCTATGCCGTAGTGCCAGTTGCTGTCGTCTACGCCTGTGGCGTCTGCTATGCCGTCAAGGCCGCTCTTGATCTGGGCTAGGAGGTTGTCCGTGTCCCGGCGGCGTCTGTCGGGTGGGTAGAAGGTGATTTCCGCAGTGAGGGTTTCGCAGTCGAGCGCGCGGCATCCCATTGCCTGAGAAAGCAAGCAGGCATCGGCCCGGTATTTCTTCGCGGCGCTTGCCCGGCGTGCCCAATGGGCGCGGGCGTTCGGAGATAGCACCGCAGGAGGCCAGGGGAGGCGGATGAGGTATTCGCGGCTCATGTCTCGCCCCTGTATCTGCGCCCGAATAGAACGTCTGTGAGCCTGCCGGATGCCCTGAGCGCGTGGATAAGCTGGCGAACGTCAGTGGGTGGAACGGACAGCTTGAGCGCGATATCCTCGACGCCGAAGCCCTCGCGGAGTAGCTTTACAGCCTTGACGCGCCAGAGATTGCAGGCCACTACCGCACCTCCTGCCACATGAGCGCGTGTGTGGCCTCTCGGACGGCCTGAGAGGCGCGGTGTATGTCTCGCGTGTCTCTCCTGGCCTTGGCGTCCGCAAGGCGCTGTAGGGCGCGCTGGCGGGCCTCTCTGAGCTGGGACAGGCGGGGTGATCTGAAAAGCCAGCCGAGCATCAGAACGGAATCTCGTCGTCCATCTGCTGAGAGCCACCGCCATTATCCGCCGGTGGGGATTCATTGCCGCCTGCCTGACTGCCACCATTCCCTTCGCGGCGATCCTGCGGCACGAAGCATGACAGGATCACATTGCTTCGGTTTTCGGGATTGGGAACGCCTGCGGGGTTGAAAGTGCGGTCCAAAATGACGAAAATGCTTTTGTCATCCTCGTTCTGCATGACGGAGCCGACATTCTGCCAGCGCGCCTTGGTCTCGCCAGTGTTGCGATCTTGGTATTCACCAACCTTCACCACCGCGTCCCTGATTTTCTTAGCCATTCTATTTCTCCAATGCTTTCTTCATCGCTTCCTTGTGCGCCTCTATCTCCGGCACGTTCTGGTATTCCTTGCTGAGGCTCTCCCAGACGCGGCGCAGGCCCGTCAGATCGGCGGCGTTTCTTAGCCTCATGAGGGCGTAGGATTTGCCTTCCGGGGTCATCCCGACACCCCCCAGCACCACACATCCCCCGCCCGGACGTATTCCACCGGGCCTTCCGTCGCGTGGACGATGAGGCCGGTCGGCGTTGGTGTTACGGGGACGGTGATGATGTTGAGAAAGAGCGCCATTGCGGCGGTGCTGATGCAGGTCATGCGGCTACCCTCCTGTGCAGGTCGAGCGCGGCGGGCGGTTCGCAGGCTTCCCGCCGGTGCCAGCCATCCGGGGCGGTTCGCAGGCTTCCCGCCGGTGCCAGCCATCCGGGGCATTTGCGCAAAGCGTCCTGCAACCGGAGCCGTCAGGCTGTGCCGCGCTCGAGAAAGGAGGCATCACAAAGCCTCCTTTCTGAAACGCTCAAAAATCCCTAGTCGCGCGTTGCTGACGGCGAATTTCCCATGCAAAGAATGTGCCGCCGCGTCGTATGCGCGAGCGGCATCAGGTTCGTTTTCAAATGTCCCGAGGTGGCGCGTTTTGCCATCGACTTTTATGCGCGCGCCCCACTTGCCACATTTTGCCGCGTAGACCCCACGGAATGCGCTCTTCCCGTGTGCGCGGCGCGAATACCTGTTATTCTGTTGCAGGCTAACGTTTCGCAGATTTGAAATTCTATTGTCGGCTGTATCGTGGTTTACATGATCTATAATTTCCGGCTCTTTGCCAGTGTGCCATTTCCAGATAATTCTATGGACAAAATATTTTTCGCCCTTGAAATATAGATACCTGTAACCTCTCTCACTCGATGTGCCTGCCGGAAGACCCCCACGATTGCGCCAAAATATCGAGCCATCCGCAAAGCAATCAAATTCAGCGCGGAGGGTTGTCATATCTGGAAGCGGCTTTGTTTTTATAGGCATGTTACGCCCTCCCCGCTTTCGGCGCGATGCTGTCAGGCGTGCATCCTTCCGGGTAGCACGCGCCATCCATGTAGGATGGACGCTTTCGGGCTTGACAGCACCGCGCGGAAAGCGGCTGAGAAAAGCCCCCGCCCCGAGGGGCGAGGGGATATGCGGTAAGATCAACCCGTGACATAGATCGGCAGGCCCTTGTTGATCTCGGATTTGAGGGCATCGACGCAGCGTTCAAACGCCTCGCGCAGAACCGCATCCTTGTCGTGCATATCAACTTGAAAGCGCAGCGATCCGTCCTCGATGCGATACCGCACCATGAACTTGATCCGCTGCGGCTCCATCCCGCGATAGATCGGAGCCAGAACGATGAAGTGATCCGGCAGCGTCACCGCGCCGCGCGTCTCGTTTTCCTCGACGTATTGGAATTGGCGCTGACCATCGTGCAGGCGCTGAGACGACTTGAACGCCACTTTCTTCGTGGCGTCGAAAGTCATCACCATGTCCATGACGCTGGCAGCATCCGGCTCCACCACGTCAACGGCGCGATCTTCGAGGAACAAACCAAAGGCTACTTGGCTCATACCCTTGCCGCAGATATCCAGCCATGCCTTGACCTGATCGGACTGCATGGCGCAAAACCGCGCCAGATGCTCACCGTGTGACGGCGCGTCGGGCGCGTTTCCGTCAATGGTGGTGTTGATCGTCGCCGCGCCATAATTCGCGCAGATCATGGTGTCGTCGGTAGCGAACCGATTGAGGTATTCCGCCAGAGACGAAACGTCCACGAACTTGTGATCTGACTGGTGCCGGTTCGGGCGATCCTGAAAGTCTTGCAAGTCCGTGATCGCGTAGCCGTCGGGCACCACCGCGAACTGCCCGGTCTTGGCGGGGTCGAAATCGACTGCCGCCGCCGCACCGCTGCGCTGTTGCGCTTCGTGTTCGGTAAGATCAGCCATCGACACGATCCCCCTTCATCAGGCCCATTTGCTCCATCGTCGGGCTTTCGCGGGTAAGATCGCCGTTGCGGCCCATGAAGAAGAACGACTGGCCAAAGTCGATCTGCGGGGCCTTTGCGCTGACCTTCGCGGACGCGGCAAAGCCCATTTCGCCGTTGGGGGAAATTTCGAGGGTAAGGGTCACGGTGCCCTTTTTCCCGGTGCGTTGAACCGCTGCGATCACGTCGCGCAGTTGGTTGTCTGCGGTCTCGACGGGCAATCCGCCGTCAATCCGCCCCACTGCCATCAGAAAATGGCTGTTCCCTTCGCTCATTTCAGGTATCCTTCTGTTGCTGGCGAAACCGAGCGCGCCGAATTGACGCCCGCCGCGCTCGGGACAACGCCAATGCGCTGACCGGAATGCGGCTGAGAAAGCCCGGCGACCGAAGCCGCCGGGGTAGTTGCCAGCGGAAAACCGAGACAAAACCGCTGGGGGAGAAACAGGCGACCGGACGGCGCAGGGAGGGACGCCGCCCGGTCTAGCCCCGGCGACAGGGATGTGGGGCCGGGGGGTGTCATGATGCCAAATCCTCTGCGGGAGCGATAAGGCGCAGGCTCTCATGCGCCCAGTAAACCATCCCCGTGCGGCCATGCCGGTCGGAGCGGTGGCTTTCGCATTCGATGAGGACCGAAATGTCGTTTCCGAAAAGGCCGGTGGGGCAAATCGGCGGGCACCCATATGCGAGATCGCTTTTTGATGGATCCGATTTCGGGTGAAAGAATAGAAGCCAGACCGGCAGCGATGTGCGATGCGCAACTTCCTGATATTCGTGGTAGTGACGCAGGTCTATTCCGGTCGTCCAGCGCGCGGAAATCCGGTGCCAAGTGAAGCAGGTTTTGTGCTTTGCCTCGAACCACCTTATTTCGCCGGAACGGAAGGCCAGAAGATCGGGAAGCACCAGATCACCGGATGCGGCGAACATCTGCGGCCCTTTGCCCGTGTGGTGCTCAATCTGGTAGGCTGGGAAAACAGCATGGCCCCGGCCTTGCAGCCAACGCGAGATAAGGCTTTCGCCCATTTGCCCGCTGGCAAGGTTTTGCTCAAACCTACCCATGCCGCACCACCAATCCGAAGCCGTGAAAGGCTTCCTCAAATGCATCAGCATCCGGGCCGCAATAAATGATCGCCTGCCCTTGCAGCGGCGCACCGGGGTTGCCATCCGGGTCCAGAAACTTGATGCGGGCACGCGGAAAACATATCGCGCTGCACTCTGCTGCCATTTCCTGAAACCATCCGGTTTCTGTGGCGTTGTTGACGAGGACTATACCCTCTGAGCCGCGCCGTATTTCCTTCGCAAACCTTGAGGCGAATTGCCCCATGAGCGGCTGCGCATAGGGCGGGTTCATCCAAATCCGGCCAACGGGCCATTCCTGCCGTAGACCGTCATCGTCTTGCGTGAATATCCGGGTCGCGCCAACGGTGCGGTTGGCAATCTCTGAGGTAGCCGGGTCCAGATCAAAGCCACCCATTACCGCGCGGGCAGCGTCAATAATGGCGGCTGGCGTATACCATTCATTGTTCCCCGAATTGTTCGCGACGTGCGCCCGCTTTACAGCCTCACGCGCCACATCCTTCATCTGGTCAGGTGCGGCGCTGGTGACGGACTCCTGATCCTCTGGCGGCAACTCTGCCACCTGAGAGGCCAGCGACACGCTCATGTGCCCCTCATCTACTGCGCGCGATACTTCCGGCGGGGCGGTGTCGTGAACCTTGCGGGCAGACCGCACGCTACGTTCGGACACGTTCAGCATTTCCGCCGCATCTGCGTTGGAAGTGAGCGGCGGGCGGGGTGCGGCCTGTTCGGAAAGTGGCAGCCCCGGCTCGCTCTTATTCGGCAAATTTGCCGAATTACCCCAGTTTCGGCCCCTCGGCATATTTGCCACCCGCGCCGCGATGCTGGCGCGCTGGCTTTCCGTCAGGTGGCGGCGGTGAAGGTTGTGGCTGATGACAAAGCCGAGCGGGTCGTCGCCCTCAAAATCAACGCGCGGATATTCGATGCCGAGGTCGCGCGCACACATATAGCGATTGCGTCCGTCGAGAATGGCGTTGCCAAGAAAGACGACAGGCTCGCGCACCCCGTGCTCTCGAATGTCCTCGCGCAGCCTGTCCAACGCTTCACCCTGAAGCATCGGGAACAGATTGGCGTATTCATGGAAAACGACACCCTCGGGCGGCGTATGCTCGAAGTGCACGTTCATCCCTTCACCCCCTGCGCCAGCGGTTGCAGGGCCTCGATCAACTCCGCTGCCATCGGGCGCATCTGCGCCGCCTCGCGGTGATCTACATGGCCATCGGCCAGAGCGTCGGACACCGCAGAGACCATGCCGCCCATCATGCCTACGAGGCGCATGTGCTCCGGCGCGTCACAGTCGGCGGCGCTGGCCTCCTGACCGCAGGCGGCGAGAATGTCGGACGTGAAGGACGGGCCGAGAACAGAGCAAAGCGAAAGCAGCCCCGATAGCCCCGGCGTTGCCCCCTGCACGTAGCTTTCCAGCGTGCGGTGCGGAATTCCGGTTGCGTCCGAGAGCGCCGCGAAGCTATAGCGGCGACCGCGACCGACGCGGAGACGCAGGGCGTCCTCTATCCGGCGTGCCGCAAGATCGTGGGGGATGATGGGGCCGTTGCTCATGGCGTGGCCCGCCTTGGCATGGCAGCGTGTGAGAATGGGACAGGACACAGCATCAGGCGGCGTCTCCTTCACCGTCAAAAAGCTTGGCGAGATCAGGGCGAAGGTCCGCAATCGAAACGCCGATAGCGTTTGCAAGGGCCTGAACCTTCTCCGGTCCAACCTTGCGCGCGCCGCGCTCGATCAAGCTGAGATATGCTCGGGAAATACCGGCTGTCTCACAAATTTCGCCGCGAGAGAGGCCGCGAGCCTCGATATGTTCGGTGATGTTCATAAGGCGCTTTTACACTATGTGAATTTTTCCAGCAAGAGGGAATTTACATAGTGTTTATGGATTCACCAACGCTCTGCGCGCATAGACAGGGCATGAAATTCAGCATTCGTGAAAAACGAAAGGCTGCGGGCCTTACCCAAGAGCGCATGGCCGAGATGCTCGACATCTCTGTTGGGCTCTACAATGGCTTGGAGCTGGGGAACCGCAGGATGAACGAGACATACCTTGAGGGAGTCTCTAAGATTCTTGGCGTTGCCGTTTCTGATCTCATCATAGAAGATCGCCCCACCATCGCCATCGCGGGCCGCGTCGGCGCGGGGGCACAGGTGCCCGTGTTCGACGCTTACGAGAAAGGCGACGGGCCGCAGGTCGAGGCCCCACCCGGCCTGCCCGCATCAAACGTGGTCGCAGTCGAGGTTGAGGGCGACAGCATGGAGCCCCTCTATTCGGACGGCGATCTGCTGTTTTACACCCGCGTCACGCATGATGGCGTGCCCGATGACGTGGTGGGCCACCGCTGCGTGGTCGAGGACAAGCAGGGCATGGGCTGGGTCAAGCAAGTCCGACGCGGCGACGAGCCCGGCCTGTTCCACCTGGTCAGCCTCAACCCCGGCGCACAGACCATGTGGAACGTGCCCCTGAAATGGGCCGCCCGCGTCCGCCTCCACTGGCCTGCCGAGCTGGCGAAGAAGCTATGAAGGTAGGCAAGGGGAAATATATTGGGACGCGAGAAGTTGAGCGTTTCGCCTGCATAGGCGAAGACGGGACGCGATACACAGTTGTTATGGCGCAGAAATTTTACCAAACAAAAACGACAGACGGCAAGCTATCAGAGTATGGCGGAAGCGTTGATCTAATCCTGTCCAATGGGCGTGCCATTTTTGCGGTAGGGCTTGAACCCGATACCTTCAAGATCGGAGATACGGGCGAAATCATCCGGCGAGTGAGGTAACGCTTCCAGCTTGCAGCCGCGAACCACCGCGAGCGGCGACCACGGGTGGCCCGGATTCACAATTACTTCGGTGGTAAAACACAAAACGCCATTTTTTTTGATTTCAATTTCCCATTCTTCGGGTGGTAGCTGAACGACCTTGCCTTCCATGTGACCCCTCCGCCCCGCCCTCGCGCGGGGCTTTTTCATGCCGCCAGCCCGTCGCTGGCGGGGGCAGTGTAGCACCGACTTTCACAAAGTGTAAATATTTTCCCTTGCACCACATTTTCACATGATGTAAAACTCTCCCATCACCCCCGCCAGACGCGGGACACAGATGGAGAGATGAGATGCAGTTCGAGACCTACCGCCTCAAAGAGTGGAGCCGCCCGATCAACGAGGCTGGCGACCGCTACCGCATTTGGATGCGCTGGAACCACGCGGCGGGCATCTGGGAGCAGCGCCACGAGTGGGTGCGCGACGGCAAGCTGATTGAGATGGGCGCATGGATCAATGCGCACGTCAGCAAGTCGCCGCTCGATGATCGCTATGAGCGCGTCGAGCAGAGCGAAGCCGCCTAATCGGGGGCCATGCGCCCCCACCCCACCAAGGGAGACTGACCCCATGACCCCCGAACAGATGAAATCAGAACTGGACCGCGCCAACGGGCTACTGGTCGAGAAGCTGGGGAAACAGCCCCGTTACAGGCTCGATTTGACGCTGCGCGACAATGGCCGCTGGAGTGTCGGCGGTGCCTACGCTGACGACACGATGAAGCAGTACATCGCCGGTAAAATGGGCGACACCCCCGAAGAAGCGTTCACCTTGATCTTCGCCGTGCTGAACGCCATGCCCGACCCTGACGTTGCCGCCAAACGTGCATGGCAGGGCAAGCTGGGCGAGGTCATTGACGAGGGGCACGCTCTCAACCTGCCAGACGATGTGATGGCACCGCTTCGCGAAGGCTCTCAGGCCATGACAGAAAACCTGCTGGCCGCACCCGCGGAGGCGTCGTCATGAACGCCCCATTCCCCCGCCCCGCCCTGATCGCCACAGACGCGCAGATCGCCGCTCTGATCCGCGCCGCCAAGCGTGGTGTCACCGGAAGCAAGTCCGACGATGAGAGGCTGGCCGATCTGCTCGACTGCCTCTGTGACTGGCTCAACGCCAACGATCCAGAGGACGCCCTGAGCGCCGCAGAGAACGCGGTCGATGCAGCCACCCGCCTGCGTGACAGCGCCGATGAGGCGGTGCGCGCGGTTCAAGGTAAGGAGTATTACGCATGACCGATGCAAAGCAACTGCGAGTGCTTGTCTGCGGCGGGCGTGACTATCGCGACCCAAAGAAAATTTACGCCGCTCTGGATGCCTTGGATGGCGTTTCACTCATCATCGAAGGCGGGGCGATAGGCGCTGACTGCTACGCCGCTGAGTGGGCCGACAAAACCGGCACGCCGCACCTGCAATTTGCCGCGGACTGGAAACAGCACGGGCGGGCCGCTGGCCCTATCCGCAACAGGCGGATGCTTGACGAGGGCAAGCCGGACTTGGTGCTTGCCTTTCCCGGCGGTCGCGGCACCGCGAACATGGTTGAGCAAGCCGTCGCGCGCGGCGTTGACGTGAGGAAATATTGAACATGAAACACCCCGCCGATCTCATGCTGCACGATGCCACTGACGGCCTCCGCGCCAGCCCCGAAGCCACGGCCCGCGCGATTGGCTACGCCCTGCACCGCCGCCACGGCAACGACGCAAGCCGCCTTGCCGATCTTGTGGTGGGCGCTGTTCAGGAGGCGCAACGCGCGCCCACCATGCCGGTTGTCGATGCCGAGTATATCGAGCCGCCGTATCGCGCCCTGCCGCCCACGTCCACCATGCGATGGATATGGTTTGGCGGCGTCGTGATCTTCGTGACCGCGCTGTTTGTCGGCACGGTTATTTTCCCAGAGCCGACGCCGATCAAGACCGGACCGGGATACGAAATCTGCACAACGGAGGGATGCTAGATGAACAAGTCTGTTGACCAGAAATCCACGGAAGGCGCGACCGTCGCCCACAAGAGCCTGTATGCAGCCCTCGCGGCGGCGCAGTCCGAAATGGGCCGCGCCCTGAAAGACAGCAACAACCCGCATTTCAAGAGCAAATATGCGGACCTGTCCAGCGTCATGGACGCCTGTATGCCCGCGCTTACCCGGCATGGGATTGCCGTGTTGCAACCCGCCTTTGATGAGGACGGCGAGCGGTTCGTCAAAACCATATTCGTGCATGGCGAGACCGGAGAGACTGCCGAATGCCGCGTGCCGCTCATCGTGTCCAAGAACGACATGCAGGGCTACGGCTCGGCAGTCACCTACGCGCGCCGCTATGGCCTCATGGGCATGGCTGGCATCGCGCCCGAGGATGATGACGGCAACGCCGCTGCGAAGGCACCGCCGCGCCAAGAGCCGCGCCAGCAAGACCCAAGCCGTGAGGCTATCGACACGGCAAGGGCGAGCCTCGCGAACGCGGAAAGCCTCGATCAGCTTCGCGCGATTTGGAGCGATTTGCCGAAGGCCGTGCAATCGGCCCCGGCAGTGATCCGCGCCAAGGATGAGCGCAAAGCCGAACTGGACGCCAAGGACGCTGATGAAAAGCCCGCGCCTGCCGACGATCTCGGCGGCGACCGCATACCTTACTAGGAGACCAGAGACATGGAAGATCAAGCACCCGCACCCCGCGACCACAACAACCCGCCCGATCCAATAGATGAGATCACCGCCGCCTATGAGGCCGAGCGCGAGGAATCCACCAACTGGACGGACGGAACGCCGGTCGAGAATGAGGCGCAGATGAAAGAGGTGGACGCCCTGCGCAAAGCCATGCGCCAATGGCGGCTCGACCTGGAGCGCGGGCAGAAATCCGCGACCGCACCGCTCTATGACGCCTATGTGTCCGAGCGCGACCGCTGGAAGCCGACAATCGAGGACGCCAAGCGGATCGAGAAGGCGCTCGTGGCCACGGTCGATGCGTTCAAGCGCAAGCTGGCCGAGAAGAAGCGCGCCGAGGAACGGGCCGCATGGGAAGCCGCAGAGAAGGCCCGCCGGGAGGCTGAGGAAAAGGCCCGCGCCGCCGCCGAATCCGACCTTGAAGCGCAGCGCGAAGCCGCCGCCGCCAAGGAAGCCGCCATGCAGGCCGAGAAGGCCGCGCAAGCCACGAAGAAAGATCAGGTCAAGGGCCTGCGCACGGTCACGAAATACGAGATCACCGACTATCGCGCTTTCCTGCATTGGGTCGCGGAGAACGACCGGGACGCGATCACGGCCTTCCTCGATGAATACGCCCGCAAGGAACACAAGGTTGTCGCCAATTCGGACGGGCTGCGCGTCTGGCAGGACAAGGAAGCCTACTGATGCCCACGAAGGTCATAAGGGAGCCTATCCACGTCGAGGCCCTTGCCGCCCTGCTACGGGAGCGCAAGCTGCCCCTCACCGTATCGTGGGCACAGGGAGCGCCCCTATCGGACGCACAGCGCCGCCTTTCGTTTCGCTGGTATCAGGACGCCGCTCGACAGCTTGGCGACCAGACGCCCGCCGAGACGCGGGCAGAGTGCAAGGTGGTTTTCGGAGCGCCCATCCTGTGCCGGGACAATGAATCGTTCCGGGCATCTTGGGAAAGCCTGCGCCAGCGGTTCACGCACGAGGAAATCCTGCGCTTTGTCGAGCAGACGGAATTGCCGATGACCAGCATCATGACCGTGAAGCAAATGACGGAATACCTGGACGGTGTGCAGCGCCACTATTCCGGGCAGGGCGTGCGGCTGACTGATCCCGAGGCCCTTAAATATGAGGCTGAGTTCGCATGACCCTCACCCGCAAGACACCCCTCGCCCGAGGCAGCGCCAAGCTAAAGCGCAAGCGCGTCAACGCCGTCAGCCGCAAGCGCAGGGCCTACAGGGCGAGCGCAGAGGGGCAGGAGGCACTTGCCTATATGCGAGCCGTGAAGATGCTGCCGTGCGTTGTGTGCGGCGCTCCACCGCCCAGCGAGGCGCATCACTGCATCAACGGGCGGGGCGGATCGCGCAAGGCCAGCGATTTCGACGTTATCCCGCTCTGCGCCGCCTGTCACCGCACCGGGCCGCTCGCGATCCACAACGGCTCAAAGACATGGGCCGCACGCAACGGGCCGGACACCGATTACATCGCGCAGACACGCCCGACAGTCAGGAGGGATGAGACATGAGCGACAAGCCGATCATATTCAGCGCGCCGATGATCCAGGCGCTACTCGACGGGCGCAAGACGCAGACGAGGCGGGTGTTGAAGCCGCAGCCGCCGTCAGTCGAGGCGGTTCGGAACCTTGCTGGCATTGATTATCAGTGGTTCAGCAACGAACAAGGCTGTCGGCCTG
The DNA here is from genome assembly GCF_056859295.1 of Roseovarius sp. B-10. Taxonomy (NCBI): domain Bacteria; kingdom Pseudomonadati; phylum Pseudomonadota; class Alphaproteobacteria; order Rhodobacterales; family Roseobacteraceae; genus Roseovarius; species Roseovarius sp. B-10. Next base: position 63,157 of record NZ_JBSXOE010000023.1, read on the forward strand.
TCGGTCCTATTTGGGCTATCCGTCAATTGGCCGGGGATAAGGCTGCGCGTCCGGCCCCTTTCGCCCCCGACGACCGGCTTTGGGTGCGGGAGACTTGGCGTGCGCGTGATGTATGGGACGACGACAGCCCGCGCCACATTCACCACTCCGAACCAATCCAGTATGAGGCGACCGATCCCAAACGCAACGGGCGGCAGCTATCAGGCCGCAAGCGCCCGTCCATCCACATGCCCCGCTGGGCGTCCCGCCTGACCCTGACCGTGACCGATGTGCGGGTGCAGCGGTTGTGGGAGATCAGCGAGGCGGATGCAGAAGCGGAGGGCGTATCTCCGGCTCCGGGAGGCTGGTGGAGCGGCACTGAAGGGCAAGCCTCACCGACCAGGATGGGGGCTTTTGCGCTCCTCTGGAACAGCCTGCACGGCCCCGACGCATGGGACGCTAACCCGTGGGTGGCGGCGCTGACCTTCGACGTTCACCGCTGCAATATCGACCAGATGGAAAAGGATCACGCCCCATGACACATACCCGCAAAGAGGCCCTAGAGGCGCTGCTGGAAAAGGTGGAGGCGGGGCACGCGCCAAATTACACGCCGGACTACGAATATGCTTTGTTTCCAATCAAAGGCATGTGGTCTGCCTATAAAGCAATGGATGCTTACCACGGCTCTCTCGACGCTGCCAAGGCGCTTCACGAGGCGGTGCTGCCGAAAGGGTCAACTTGGTCATATTACAGTTCTGACGGCCACTGCATTGTTTCGTATGGGCCGGGGCTGCTGGATTACGAGGAGGCGCACAACGATGCCACCGCCCGCGCATGGCTGATCGCGATCCTTCGCGCGCTGATCGCCCTCATCGCACAGGAGGACCACACGGATGACTGAGAGTGAAATCGCACCGCAGATGATAGCCTGCACTATTGCAGCCGTGCTCATCGGTTTATTTCTCTGGGTTATCATCGGCATACCAATTCAGGGCGAAAAACGGATGAACCGGGAGTCTTTGCATGAATTGCACGTCGCCTGCCTGCAAGGTGGGGGAGAGTGGATAAATTCTAGGTGCCAAAAGGACCACCCCAATGACTGACACCCCGATAGACAGAGAGAGAGTGGCGCGGCTGTTGAAGTCCGCTGACGGCCTTTATCATCACCTGCACTATTCGAACATTGCCGATGACGTAGATCGGGCAACAGTCGGAAACATGTGCCAAGCCCTCCGCTCCCTTCTCGCCGCCAAGGAAGCGGCAGAGGCGAAGATAGACGCTTGTAAGGTGTATCTGAAAGATCACCAAAACCCAGCGGACCGGCTTGCTCAAAACCATCGGGAGATATGCTCCCTATTAGAGATGTTGGCGAAGGACCGTAAGCGCGCCGAGGCCGCAGAAGCCAAGCTGGCGGTGGCGGTGGCCTCCCTAACCAGAATTGCAGACCTGACACAGCACAACATGGGAATGACGCCGCGCGAAGAAACCGTTGTTTACATGGATACTGAAAAAGCCCTCGCCCAAATCCAGAAGGAGGGCACAGACAATGACGGATGAGCACGGCCACAGATTTGCGGTCTACTCTGCAACCGGTGTGCATATTGGCCTTTGGAATGACGGAATAACCGCAGCGAAAGTGCTGGAAGAATATCCCGGTGGCTGCGTCGAGGAATTGGTGACACTCGACCACGCCCGCGCACTAGTAGCAGCGGAGCGGGAGGCGTGTGCAGGGGTGGGTTGGAAACCTATAGAAACCGCACCCGTCTTAGAAAACGTGCTTATCTGCCAAGACGGCATAGCACGGAATATGACCACCGCCTATAAAGGCGACGGCTCCCCAAAGCACCCGGCAGTTTGGATCAATATTTTTGATCGCCAGCCATTGTCTGAGTTTGAGCAGCCGACCCATTGGATGCCCTTGCCGCCACTACCGAGCGCCCTCACCCCCGCCCCTGTGTCGGATGAAACCGACGCAGAGGATGCCCGCGCGGCACTGGCCGAGTTTCACGCCAAGGGCGGTAAGCCGATGGAGCAGGTTGAGACCGAAATGTCGGTGGAGGAGGCGGCGCGGGAAGATGCGTTCTTCTCCCTGTGTGCCGAGGGAGTTGCCGAAGCCGACCGCGCCATGAAGGCATTTCCCCAGCCGAACTATGTCATCAGCAAGGTGGCCGAGGAAGCAGGGGAGGTGGTTAAGGCTGCGATCCACTGCGCTGAGGGGCGGGAAAGCCCGGCTGAGGTCAGGGCCGAAATGACCCAACTGATCGCCATGCTCTACCGGCTCTGGATCGAAGGCGATCAAGTGCATGGTCTCCGCGCTCTGGCAGGACAGGAGGTGCCGACCGATGCCTAAGCGCGTCCAGATGACCCGGCAGAGACCGTGGCGAAAGGACCACCCCGACGCGGTGATCGTCGCGCGGCCTCACCGCTGGGCAAACCCGTATCGAATTGGCGATCCAGACCCGCACTCGGACTGCCCCAAGATGACGCCCGAGATCGCAGTGCGGAATTTCCGTGACCACCACCTGAACGACGAAAGCAGGCGGCTGATCCGCGAGGAACTGGCCGGGCGCGATCTGGCCTGCTGGTGCCCGCTGGATCAGGAGTGCCACGCCGATGTGCTGCTGGAGATCGCGAACGCGCCAGAGACAGAAGGAGAGACGTGATGCCTGATTTTGCCGATTCCATCCGCGCTCTAAACAGCGCGGCCCATGCCACTGTGCGGGCGCATGACCGAGGCCACGACACAGAAATAGTTGTCGGAGGGCACGGACCGATGCGCGTGCGTGAAATCCTCCGAAACATTGCCCACACGACCGATATGCTTGTGGACAAATTGCCCCCGAAGGACTGACCATGCCCGCCGCCCGCGAGACAGGAGAGACGTGATGGAAGTTGAAGAAATTGACAGGGGCAAGCGTAAGACACGCAAGCCGCACCAGTGCTATGACTGCTACACCATCATTCCGGCAGGCACCCAAGCCGCCTTTTTCACCGGCAAGATGGATGGCCGCGCTTACACCCTCTATTTCCACGAAGACTGTCATAAGGCGGGGGATTTCTACCGAGCCGGGAGATACCTGCCTGACTATTGGGATGGAGTGCCGCCGCTGATGGATGAGATCAACGATAGCGGTGAAGCGGAAAACGAGTGGGCGCAGTTGCGCGGGCGTTTTCCGCATGTCGTGTGCCGCCTTGAGCTGCACGAGCAAAAGGCAGGTATTCGGCTTGGAGAGACGCCATGTTGTTAACGCTTACCATGCCACTGCAAATGTGGGCCATCGGCCTCCTGATGCTCTTTATCGGCGGCAAGCTACTGCAACAGGGTGGCCGAAGGTATGGCGAAGGCAAATCGTGGATGCCGGGCACTATCGTCGGCGTTGCCTGCGAACTGATCCTTATCTTTGGAACGGCGATGATGCTGATTGTGCAAAACGCGCAATGACCCCGAAGGACTGACCCATGCCCGCAGCCCGCGAGACAGGAGAGACGTGATGAACCCGAAGCAGAAACGAGCCTACAACCGTGCCCGGCGTGCGTTACTCGAACTCGCGCGCGAGGTCGTAGGAGATGCCGAGGCGGAAAACGATGCTCTCTACATGATGTGCCACACGTCCGGGTCAATGATGGCCACACTTTGCGCAACGCGAGGCAGCACCGATGACCTGCATCGCGCAATCAGTGTCGGGGCAAAGGTTATTGAGAGCGCCGCAATCGAGACTTTCGCGCAGTGTCTGGCGGCAGAACGTGACCGAGCCGGAAGGGTGAACTGACCAATGCCCGCCGCCCGCGAGTTCCCGCCCCTGCTGATGCCCGCCCCTGCGGCGGCGCATTACCTCGGGGTGTCGGAATCCACCCTGCGGGCGCTCGGGCTTCCCCGGCGCGTGATCGGCGCGAAGCGGCTCTATGACCGCCGCGACCTTGACCAGTGGGCCGACTCACTCCCCTATGAGAACCACGAGGTGGCCAATGGGGGGTGGTGACATGCGGCTGCGGTATCCGGGGCTGGTGCACGAGAGGCACGGCAAGGGCACCCGCTACCGCGTGCGCGTGGCCGACAACCCGTCACGCCGGATTACCCTGCCCTGCGGCCCCGACGATCCCGAGTTTCACCGCCTCTATTCCGAAGCCCGCGCAGGCAAGATGCCCGAGGGGCGTCGCGCCGGGACCGTTACGCCGGGCACGATGGGGTGGATACTGACAACCTACCTCGATCACCTGAGCCGCATGGTCAAGGCCGGGCAGGCGTCTCCGCTCACCCTGAAACAGCGCCGGGGGCAGATCGCCTATATCCTCGACCAGCGCAGCACGCAGGCCCGCACGCGTGGCCAGCGATACGAGGCGCTGCCCATGACGATCCCCGCTGGCGAGCTGATCGCGTTCCGCGACCGCATGGCCGACACGCCCGGCAAGGCCCGCAACGTATGGAAGACCCTGCGCGCCGCCTACGATCACGCCGTCGAGCGCAACATGATCGGCCAGAACCCGGCGCGCGCCGTGGCCCGCCCGGCCTATCGCAGCGGCGGCGGCGCAACACCCTGGACACTGGACGATCTGGAGAAATACCGCGACCGGCACCCGCCTGGCACGATGGCGCACCTGGCGCTCACGCTGTTCATGTTCACCGCCTGCCGGATCGGGGACGCCGCAATCCTCGGGCGCGGCCACGAGGAACGCCACGGCGGCGATCTGTGGCTGGCATGGCAGCCGGGCAAGAAGGGATCGCGGCACGTCCGTATCCCCGTCCTGCCGCCCCTGCATCGCGCGATCCGGGCGCAGGCGGTGATCGGCCCCACCTACCTGCTGACCGCCCACGGCAAGCCCTTCGCCTCGCCCGAGGCGCTGCGCAACCGCTTCGCCAAGTGGTGCCGAGAGGCCGGGATTGAGGGCCGCTCATCGCACGGCATCCGCAAGGCAGCGGGGCACCTGCTGGCGATCCACGGGGCCACGCAGTACGAGATCATGGTCGTGCACGGCCACGCCAACGCGGCCACGTCGCAGGTCTATACCGAGAGCGTCGAGCGGATGCGGCTCGGGCAGATGGCGGTGTCGAGATTGGCGGGGATGGAGTGGTGATTTGTCCCCATGCGATTCCGTGGGGACAAAAAGAGGAAAAAACCCAATGATATCAATGGTGGAGGTTAAGGCTCCGATACCCTCCGGGCCTACCATTTTACCTCATTGTAATTAAACAATACCCTTGCATAAAAGGGGCCGTGTCCGTTTGATGGTTACAACTTTGGTTACAAATCGGTGGGCATCATGGCAGGCAAAGTTAGGCATCTGGTCAACCGGAAGGGACGCTACCATGCGCGTCTCGTGGTGCCGAAAAACCTGCGCCGGATCGTCGGCAAGACGGAATTGCGCGCGCCGTTGGGCGGTGACTACCGTCAGGCGCTCAAACGGCTGCCCGGCGCGGTCGCCGAACTTCAACACCAAATTGCCCTCGCCGAGCGCAAGGTCGGCCCCGGGCGCGGCCCCGGAGGGCCTCGATATCCGTTGGCAACTGACCAGATTGCCTACAGCCACTACATGCAACGCCTAGAATTCGACAACCAGCTGCGCAACGACCCGCGTTGTGCTTCGGTGGGCATAGATGACCTTCTGGTGTTACGGCTCCGTGAGGCGATCGCCGGGCGAGCGAGTGACAACGAGCTGCACGAGCTGGTCGGCGTACAAATCGAACGCTTCCGGGCAGCAGGCAACGTTTCTGCCGAGCAAGGCTCTGATGAGTGGCGCATGATCGCCCGAGCGCTTTGCAGTGCTGAGCTGGAGGCATTGGCACGAGTCGCAGAGCGCGATGAGGGCGACTTCGCCGGGCAAGCCACGGATCCAATAATAGCAAACGCGCCCCCCCCTCAGGACGGCCCTGCCCCGGTCAGCCTCATGGAGTTATGGAACGACTACAAGAAAAGCCGTATTCAAGCGGGCTTCATGAAGGATGGAGGGCGCCGCCAAAACCCGGTCATCGACAATCTAATCTATTATCTTGGCCACGGCGACGCCTCGCGTATCACGAAGAAAGACCTTTTGGCCTGGCGAGACAAGCTCATGATCGAAAAGAGTGCCAAGACCGTCAGCGATATCTACCTGTCGACGGTCAGATCGCTGCTAGGATGGGCCGAAGAAAACGAGCGCTTACCAACGAACGTGGCGAAGACGGTGAGGCAACCTAAGCCGCGCCGACAGCAAGGCCGCGAACGCGGATACACCGATGCGGAAGCGCTCGCCGTGCTCGATGCTGCGCGGACATATCAGCGAAAAGTCAACGAGATCGGCCGGAGCGAGACACCGCACCAAGCGGCCGCAAAGAAATGGTGTCCGATCATCTGCGCCTTCACGGGCGCGCAGATTTCGGAAATAACGCAGCTCCGGAAAGAGGATGTGCGGTCCGAGAAGGACTGGTGGATAATCCGTATCACCCCGGACGCCGGTTCAGTGAAAGCAGGTAACTATCGTGACGTCCCGCTACATCCCCAAGTCATCGAACTCGGCTTTATCGAGTTCGTGATGGCCGCATCATCCGGTCCACTGTTTCACGCCGGCAAGTCCCTGGCAAAATACACGACTGCTGCCAGCAGCGTGTCGGACGAGGTTGCGAAGTGGCTTCGAAGGTCAAATCTCACACCATCGGGCGTGTGGCCCAATCATGCTTGGAGGCACCGCTTTAAGACAGTCGCACGTGAGATTGGTGCTTCGGATCGGGTCGCAGACGCCATATGTGGGCACGCCGGACGAACAGCGGGAGACGATTATGGCGACGTGTCTCTCAAAGCCAAATGTCGATTGGTCGAGGCAATACCTAAATTCCCACTGGGATGATTTGGCGTCACGTGACTGTGAACAGGCGTGCATTTTTTGACCCCGTACAGTCATCACAAATACCGACGCTGGGTCTGGGCTTCACCAAGGAGCACGGACGGGCCGGGCGAACCACCACGAGGTTTCTGGTTCGACCTTCATGCAACGCGACAGCCGTGTGAGGGTGGCGGAGGAACTACGTGTTGATCCGAGGGAAAAGCAGACCAGAGCGCCGTGCTGATCGATTGTCCCTCGAGAAGTTGCCAGCCCCGAGTGGACGCCATCATCGGCTAGACGGCCTGAGTTTCCCGATACTTCCGGATCCCTGTCTCGTCGCAACCGAGCCAGTCGCGAAGCACCTCGTCGGTATGCTGGCCCACGACCGGCGGCGCGTGGCGCAGCGTTCCCGGCGTCTCGCTGAGACGGATTGGAATCCCCGCAAGAGTTAATTCGCCGTAGGCCTGGTTCTCTACCTTCATGAACTGGCCCCGCTCGCGTAGCTGATCGTTCTGGAAGATCTCTCCGATGGTGTCGATCCGAGCACACGGCACCCCCGCCTCGGTCATCACGTCGATGACCTTGTCCGACGGGGTGACGCTCGTCCACTCGGACACGAAACCCTCAACCTCAGGTATACGCTCAAGCCGCGCGGCGTTCGTAGCATAGCGGCTGTCCTCTAGCAGATAATCCATGCCGGTCGCGCGGGCGAAGCGCGGAAACAACGCATCGCTGCCAGCATTGATATGAACCCAACGATCGTCTGCACATTTGAAGTTGCATGCCGGGGTTGAATAGCGGTCGCGGCTGCCGCACCGCGTAAGTTCGCGCCCGGTGAGTGCGAATTCAGGGATCGCTGTCATCAACAATGAGATGGAGCAATCAAGCATAGCCAGGTCCACGAGCTGACCCTTGCCGGTGGTGTGCCGCGCCTCGATGGCCGACATCACGCCAATGCAGGCATAGAGCGAGGTAACGTAGTCGATGATGAATGTTCCCGCCGGAAGCGGTTCTCCACCCTTTTCCCCGGTCAGTTCCATAAGGCCGCCGCCGGCTTGGGCGATGGCGTCGAAACAGGGCTTGTTGCTCCACGGCCCGGTTTGACCGTAGCCCGATATGCGCACGAGTGTCGCTCGCTCATTGATCTCGCGGATTGTGTCCCAGCCGCAGCCCATCTTCTCGAGCGTCCCGGGGCGGAAGTTTTCGATCACGACATCTGCTTTCGCGACCAGTTCACGTAGGAGCGCCTGCCCCTCGGCTGAGCGGAAGTTGAGCGTCATGGCACGCTTGTTCCGATTGTAGACCAGCGTGTAGATACCATGATCGCCGATCTTCGGTGAAAGCAGGCGCGTTTCTTCGCCGCGGCCCGGGCTCTCGACCTTGATAACGTCTGCGCCCATGTCGCCAAGGATCATCCCGCAATTTGGGCCCGCGATGTACCGCGAGAGATCGAGGACCTTGAGGTTGTTCAATGCTTGCATTTCGGGCTCTTTCGGATGGTTTTGCTGTCGGGTTATTGCAGGCTATGGCACGTCAGCGCCCAAATACGAGGTTCGGCAGGAAGGTAATCGCTTCGGGGACCAACATGAGGAAGATACAGACCAAAAGCTGCGCGCCTACAAACCATGTGACCGTTCCGACTACACGGGTAAGCGGAATACCGGCGATGCTGCATCCTATTAGAAGCAGCGTCCCAACAGGTGGCGTGCAGGCGCCTAGAAGCGACACCATGACGATAATCACTCCGTAATGAATGGGGTCGAATCCCAGCGCGAGCCCAATGGCTGACAACGGTGCCGCGAACATGATGAGCATCGCCGTCACGTCGAGGACGAAGCCCAGCACGAAAAGCAGCAGTAAGATGAGCGTCAGGTGGACGAAGCGATTGTCGCTGACCAGTTCGATGTTGCCGAGCAGCCAGTTTTGGAAATCGTTGCGTGTCAGGATGTCAGAGAACAAGGTCGAGAAGGCAATGATTGCCATCACAACGGAGGTCAGAATGGCAGTGCGGAACGATGCTTCATAGATCGCGTTCCAGTCGAGGGTGCGGTAGAAAAATACGCCAGCAATGGCGGCGCATGCAACAGCCAGCACACCGGCCTCTGTCGGGGTCGCGAACCCACCTACGATCCCTCCGACGATAATTACCGGTATGATTAGTGCGACAGACGCGTCCCGAAAGGATATGAGAAGCTCTTTCCAGTAAGGATCATCAGAAATTGCCTCAACGTCAGACACACGGAAATCGTAGCCCCGGGCCCGGCCCAATAGATAGGCAACCAGCATCAGCGTCACGGCGAAGAGGAATCCGGGAACGATGCCTCCAAGGAAGAGCTGCCCAACCGACAGGTTGGTGAGCGAACCGTAGAGCACCATCAGGATACTCGGCGGGATCAGCGCTCCGATGGTTCCGGACGTCGCAGTCACCGCCACAGCGTAGTCGGCATCGTATCCCTCCTTTTTCATGGACGGGATCAGCAACGATCCCATCGCTGCGCTGTCAGCGGTTATCGACCCGGAGACACCGGCGAAGAGCATGGACGACAGGATGTTGACGTAGGCCAAGCCGACCTTGAAGAACCGCCCGACGAGCACATTGGCGAAGCGCACGATTCGGGCGGTCAGGCCGCTGGCTGTGCAAAGTTCGCCCGCGAAGATGAAGAACGGGATCGCGAGAAGGGTGAACGAATCGATGCCTGAGAAAAACTTAGATGTGACAATGTAGGCGATCATCGTTGGGTCAATTGCGATGATGATTAACGACGAGACCCCCACCGCGAAAGCGATGGGCATGCCAAAAGCGAGAAGCCCGAAGAAGCAGGCGAACAGTAACGTAATGGTCATGACAGGCCCTCATCCGATGCGACGGTGTCATCCTTGCCCACGCAGAGACGGAACAGGAAGATGGCGGTCTGCAAAAAAATAAGTCCACCGCAGATTGGGATGGCGACGTAGACGTACGACATCGGCACCTCCATTGCGGCTGACAACTGATCAAGATTCCAAGTGACCATTTGGATACCGAAATGGATCAGAACTCCCGCGAGTATCAGAACTCCGACGTGGCTAACGATCTTAGCCACTCTTCTCATTGGCAACGGCATCATATCGAGCACCACGGTCACGCTGAAATGGGCTCCTACGTGCAGAGCGACCCCGATACCCAAGCAGGTAATCCAAAAATTGAGATAACGTGTGACTTCGCCAGCCCAGTAGAAGCTCGGCATGGCCGGGAACAGTCTAGCCAGCGTCGCACCAAAAGTGATCAAGGTCATCGCCAGGAAAAGCGTGACAATGATGGGTTTGAGGATTTTGACGATCGGGGACATACCGGACCTTTCTAGCGTGGAATGATCGCGCCGCCGGTAGCCGGCGGCGCGTAAGAGCCTATTCGCTGGAAGAGCCCAGAAGCACCCAACAGCGAGACGCGTTTACTGTTCCGACAGGATGTCGCGCACCTTAGCCAGAAGTTCCACCGCCTCTGGCCCAATGCTCTCAGCGTAGTTTTCGGAGAACGGTTCAAGCGCTTCGCGGAACTTCTCCGCTTCGCCCTCGGCCAGTTCGACCACGGTCAGGCCCTCTCCCTTCATGATCTCGAGGGCCTCGTCGTTCGCCTCGAGGACATCCTCAAGCATGATGTCGGTGGACCGCTTGCCTGCCTCGCGCATCACCTGCTGGTACTCCTCAGGCAGATTTTCAAAGTAGTCGAGGTTGATCGCGAGATAGAGGGGATTCACGATATGCTCGGTCAGCACGAAATACGGCGCGACTTCGTAGAATTTGTTATTATAGGTCGTGCCGGGACCGGACTCCATGCCGTCCGCGACACCCGTTTGCAACGACGTGTACGCCTCGGTGAAGGCCGTCGGCGTGGGCACTGCGCCAAGCGCACGGGCCATGCCGACATAGAGCGGCGCTTCGGGGATGCGCAACTTGTAGTCCTCGAGCGCTTCCAGCGTGTCGAAGGATTCGACCGAGTTTATGCTGCGCGGACCCTCGTAGCCGAAGCCCAGAAACTCGTAGCCGCGATCATTGGCCAACGCGTTGATCTCGTCGATCAAAGCCCAAGTCACCTCGTTTACTTCTCGCGTCTCGGAGTAGAGGAATGGCAATTCGAAGGTGTAGAGTTCGGGAATGAAACGGCCAATTCCTCCACCTCCGCTCATCACCATCTCAAGCGAACCGCGACGTACACCTTCGGACGCCTCGCGCTCGTTGCCGAGCTGATTGTTGCAGTAGACCTCGACCGAAACGTCGTTGTCCGTACCTTCTTCAACGAATTCGGCGAAATTGTTAGTCTGCACGCACAGTGGATGGTTCTCGGGATAGAGGTTCGACAGGCGAATGTTGTAGGTCTGGGCCGTGGCCGCGTCGGGCAAATGCCCGAACACGAGCGCCGTGCAGCCGACCGCGAGGGCCGAGCCAATCTTGCAGAAATGGGTCATGGTCTTTCTCTCCTCCTTGTGATGCGCATTCCAGAGCCAATACTTGGATGGAATACGTGCGGGGACTGTCCCCGCGGCTGTGACCGAGGACGGCCGTTACGTCGGTACGGTGCAACTGGCCCAACCGACGGTGGTCATTTTTTCGTCCCGCCCACGGCGCATCCACACTTCGAGATCGATCGTCCGGCCATTTTGATTTTCCACGACCCCGGTGACGAGCGCGGTCATGGCGAACGGCTCGAAGACCTCGAGAGTGTTGATGAACTTCACCTGCAGCCAGCCGTTGGTGAACCACGACTGCCCGAAGGCTTCGGTAAGGTAGCAACCGATCATTCCGACCTGTTGCTGCCCTTGCACGATCGGCAGGCGCAGCCCTCCCTCGCGCGCGGCTTGGAGGTCGCTGTGTATGTTGCGCACGAACTCACCAGCGCGCGAAAACACCGCGACTTGTTCGCTTGTGAGAGCGGTGGGCGACGTCCGGAGCACGTCGCCGACGCGAGTATCCGCGCCGAAGCTCGTGCATTCGCGTGCGCCGTCTGGGACCTCTCCGCCGACCCGACGCTCAGGCTTGCCGCTACCGCGACCCGCGAAAGAGCCGGGGACAGTGCGCAAGATTTCAACGCCGCGATGACGAATGATCGACCGGCCGTCTTCACCTGTGGCCTGCGCTTCCATGATGACGTAGCCTTGACCACGGCGCTCGAATGCTTCGACATATTTGCCCTCAAGTGTGACCGTCTCCCCCAGAAACGCCGGGCTGTCGAACCACATCTGTTCCTCCGTATGGAAGCCGACGGTCTTCGACCCCGCGTAGTTCAGAGTGAAGAGTTGAAGCAGGTCATTGCCGAGAAGGCATGCATGTCCGATGCGGCGCCCTTGGAACGGGCTCTTGTTCAGGGTCCAGGGATTGTAGTCGTCCTGAGTGAACGCGAAGCGTTTGATCTTGTGATCATCGACGGTGATCGTCACCGGTCCGAAGGTCTCGGGGATATCCAGATTCTCGAATATCGGCTCTTTCAGCCCGGCTTCGAGGTCGTCAATCGTTGCGGCACGGCGCGGATCGGTCAGGTCGCGCCAAGGTCCGGTAGTTGCGGTGGATGTGGACATTCGTTTCTCCGGTAAGTGCAGCACTTCGGTTATTGCTTCATGGTTGCGTGTTTGAGAACGAGCGCGATAGCGAGCATGCCAGGATCGTCGGAACCGATGCTGCGCTCAGGGAACATGCGGGCCCGGCCGATACGACAAGGCGTGTTGCGGAACGCTTCGAGCGTGTCGGCTGCGGCCTTTGCGGCTGTCGTGTGGTCCGGCGTGCCCGAATTCAAGGCCGTCGCGATGGCGTCGAGGCTGTCGACTATAGTCTTGTCACCAGATGCGGCCTTGCCTCGCGCTGCGACGGCGTTGCGCATTTCAGTCACGACACGGCCCATATCACTTGCGCCGATCTCACCATCAGCAGACTTCGCCGCCTTCGCGAGTGCCATAGCCGCCGTAGCTACCAGCGTACCCAAGCTCGACCCGGTCTCCTTCATCGCCGCTTGAGCGAGGCCCATAGCGGCGTCCGCCAAGCTGGCCGCGCCGACAGTGTCGGTCCCTACCATCGCGTCAATAACCCGGCAAAGCATGGAGCCGGTATCGCCGTCGCCGAGCTTCGCGTCGGCCGCATTCAGGCGCTGCTCTTCCTCATGGATCGCAGCTTGTGCGTCCGCGACGAACTCGGCCAGATCAGAGGGCGTAACGGTCATGAACCGACCCTCCAGAACGGGCAGTGTGCCGGGGCGGCCATGAGAGTTTCGAGCTCGTGGTCGAGCACCATCAGGGAAAGCGACGCGCCCGACATCTCCATCGAAGTGACAAAGTTGCCGACCAACGGCGACACCGGAATCAGTTCGGCGTCGCTTAGCCGATTTCCGACCCGACGCCACAGGATGAACAGTTCCTCGAGCGGCGTTGCGCCGAGACCGTTCACCAATGGAACGATGCGGCTGCCCTTAGGAGGGTCGAGTTCCGAGAGTAGCCTGTCAAGCATTTCGTCAGCGACCGCGTCTGCGGATTGCAGTTTCGCTCGCCAGATACCTGGCTCGCCGTGGATGCCCATGCCTATCTCCATCTCAGTGTCCGAGATCTTGAAGTTCGGCGCCTTTGCGGTCGGGACATGGCACGGTGACAGGGCAACCCCGATGGAGCGTGTAGCGGCCGCGGCCTTCTCGGTTACGGCTGAAACTGCATCCAGGTCACGGCCCTCCGCGGCAGCCGCGCCCGCTATCTTGTAAAGAAGCACGATACCCGCCACGCCCCGCCTCTTATCGGCTTCTTCGGGAGCGGCGCTGGCAACATCGTCGGTGCCCAAAACGGTACGAGTGGCGATGTTGTCCATTGCTGCCATCTCGCAGGCCATATCGAAATTCATGCAGTCGCCACCGTAGTTGCCGTATAGGCACAGCACTCCCACGCCCCCGCTGGCTGCGCGGATCGCATCGAGCGCGGCTTGTACGCTCGGCCCCTCGAAGACGTTGCCGATAGCACAGGAGTCGAGCAGTCCCTGGCCGACATAGCCGGTGAAAAGGGGCAAATGACCCGAGCCGCCGCCCGACACAACTCCTACCTTGCCATGGGCACCCGGTTCGTTGCGTGAAATGCACCGTCCACTTTCCCCGCTGAGCGACAGTTCAGGATGCGCGGAAACGAGGCCCTCGAGCAGCTCCTCGACGTAGTTTGTCGGGTCGTTGATCAGTTTCTTCAAGGTCTCGCCTCCACGTCTTACGGCTTCAGTAGTTCAAGCGCTCGTTGCCTTCGAACGCGGTGACCGGCGGATAGGCGCGCTCGTCGGTGATCACGTCGATCACCGTCGTTGCGTCTGACCCAAGCGCGGCCCTGAGTGCGGGCAGGAAGTCATCGGGAGTTTCCACGCGCACCCCCTCCACGCCGCAGGCGCGGGCAATGGCGGCATGATCGACGGGCTCAAAGTTGACGACATCACTGTGGTCGCCCCAGATCACTTTTTCAGCGTGTTTCTGGTAGCCAAGTATCTGATTGTTCAGGACGATGAGTGTGACGCCAAGGTCCATCCTCCGAGCGGTCTCGAGTTCTCCCCATACATGAGCGAAGCCGCCGTCCCCAACCAAGCCGACAACCCGCGCATTCGGCCGTGCGGCTTTAGCACCCAAGGCGAAGGGTAGGCCCCACCCGAGACCAGCTAGGCCGCGTGGGGTGACGAACCGCTGTCCGACGGCACGAGCCTCGAGGAAATTCGCAACCCAGACTGACGAATAGCTTGCATCAGCGACGACGAGGTCATCGGGCCGCAAAAGACTGTCGAGGTCGCGCATCATCCGCTCGGGCCGGACCGGGACATTGTTCATATTGACGACGCGAGCGACTTCCTCAGCATGGGCTTTGCGCCCCTCGGCAATCTGGGACTCGACGCCAGGACGCGCCGAAATGCGCGCACCCAAGTCACGCTCGAGCATCGCCTTGTTCAGGGCCTCGAGCGCGAGTTTCGCGTCCGACACCATGCGGACCTCGGCCTCGTAGGTTCGGCCGATCTCCTGAGGGTCGATGTCGATCTGTATGTAACGCGCGCCCTCGGGATAGAGCGTCCAGCTATCGGTTCCGTTCTGGTTGGTTCGGTTGCCGACCAGCAGCACGACGTCGGCGTCCTCGACAATCGAACGCATGAACTTCGAGCGGCCACACGTGCCCATGAAATAACCGACCGGCCCGACGCTGAGCGGGTGCGTTTCGCTCACCGTGCCCTTGCCCATCGCGGTAGTTGCCACCGGCAGAGACGCACCTTCCTGCATCGCAGCCAGCGCCGCACAACCGTCGGATACATGCACCCCTCCGCCGGCGATCACCAGCGGACGCTTGGCCTCAGCGAGGAGATTGGCGGCACGTGTCACGGCTTCGGGGTCGGGGCCGACCCGGTCGAGCGGGAAGGTCCCAAGGCTTATGTCGCGCGCGCGATCGCTCCGTCCGACGGTCTCGTCAAATATGTCAATGGGTGCGATAAGCACTGCTGGGCCGGGTCGGCCGGAGGCCGCGGCCGTGAATGCCATGTCAACGTAATCTTCGATGCGGCCTGCCTCGCTCACGCGCTTGACCCACTTCGCCGCGCCCTTGAACAATTCGAGGTGGTCAAGTTCCTGAAAGGCGTTGCGGTCGGTCATTTTCCGATGCACATCCTGCACGATCGCGACAACCGGTATCGACGCCTTCAGCGCCTCGGCCAAGCCCGCGACCAAAAGTGTTGCAGCCGGCCCGTTTTGGCCGGTCACGACCGGCACCTTGTGGCTGACACGGGCATAGGCGTCGGCCATCGCGGCGCCGGCGTTCTCGGTCCTGTAGCCGACCTGGCGGATGCCGTAGTCCGGCGCCGCAAGGAAGAGAGCCGAGGGGATCGATTGGCCAAAGATGACCTCGACGCCGTGGCGCTTCAGCGCAGCTGCGAATACATGGGCACCAGTGAGGGAATTCGCGCCGCTGCGCGTGGGTACATTCATTTGTCTGCTCCGGTTTCTCGGGCGCCGGGCGCCCCTTCGGGATTCGGAAACGTTGGGTTGCGGGGATCGATCACCTCGCGGATGAATCTTTCCCTAGAGGGCACCGGCGTGAGGGGCACGTCATTGCACGAACCGCGATCGAAGCTAGGCGTATGCTTCTCGTCCTGGGCGATGCTGAGGTGGATCGAGCGGACCCCCTTCGCGCCCTCCGCATCGACAAAGCACAGGGGGTAGTCGCCCGGATCGTCTCGGCGGACTCGGTGAGACGACTGGTAAAGTGCACATCGCAGTCAGTGACACCGTAGGCCAGCACATTGGCGGGCGTCTCACAAAGGGTAGCGGGGGCGGCCGCCATGTTGGGTCTCCCAAATCGTCAAGGCGGACGAGCGCGAGTGCCCCTCCCCCAGTTTCGTTCTAGCCGAGCCTTGTCGGCGCGGACACGATATAAAACGAAATATCGAAACGTTTCTATTATCACTACACAGAGACCTCCGTACACGTCAAGCGGCAATCTTAATCAGGTTAAAGGGCCGGTAGTTCCGCGCACGATCAGACGCGTGGGCAGGATCGACGTCTCGGCTGGGCGATCCGGTTCCGTCACCCGGCGCAGCAGAAGGCGCGCGGCCTCGGAGCCGATCGCGCGCTTCTCGAGCCGCACGGTGGTCAGGTCGATAGCCTTTAAGCCAGCCAAATCAATGTCGTCAAGACCGACGACCGAGACGTCCCTCGGCGTCGCCATCCCGCGTTCCGCAAGCCCCTGCATCAGGCCAATTGCGTTCATGTCGTTGCTCGCAAAGATAGAGGTCGGTGGCGTTCGCAGACCCGAGAAGAAACCCGCCGCCTCCAGCCCTGATCTGAAGCTATACCGCCCCTCATAGATCAGCGATTCGGAATCCTCGAACCCCAGTTCTGTGGCCGTTGTCTGGAAAGCTTCAAGCCGTTCACGGGCTGAACTGGAATGCATTGGACCGGTGACGAACCCGATCCTTCGATGCCCTAACCTGTAGATATAGCGTAATGCTTCAATCAGGCCGCCGGCATTATCCGATCCCACGTAGTCCAGTGAGAGTCTCGGGTCTCGACGTTGTATCAGCACTGACGGGGTGCCTGAAGTCAGCATCTCACGAACACGAGGATCGGCGAGGTGCTGAGAAATTAGGACGAGGCCGTCGACTTGGCGGTCAATAAGCGTTCGCATCGCTGTCACCTGGCGCTCTAGATCGCTATCGGTATCGGCTAGCAGGAGCGTGCAGCCGGCGGAGATCGCCACATCCTCGACCCCGCGCACGAAGGCCGAGGCGGAAGGATTCGAGACATCCTCGATCAGAACACCGATCGCGTAGCTGCGCTGCGCGCGCAGCGATCGCGCGACGATGGAGGCACGGTATCCTAGGCGCTCGGCTGTCTCGACGACGAAGGAACGGGTTTCTGGCTTGACGAGTTCCTTGCCCGCCAGAGCATTGGACACGGTCGATATTGCGAGGCCGGTCTCCCTCGCCACGTCTTTGATGGTGACTCGCTTCTGATCTGGCACGCGTGCTCCTTCGACATAGAAACCGACAGGCGGTGGTCATAAATTTAGAAACGTTTTTAAAGACCCCAAAGGCATCCGTCTAGATACTTGCTTCCAGCCTCCCGCAACATGCGATCGATTGTCCGCCAGGTGTGCAGCGGCGCCTGGCGGGAAAACCCTCATATAATCTGACAGTATGCCCGCTTCGATGGATGCTGAAATGCGATCCATCGTGTCGTTGATTTCCGCAAGGCTTTCATCGCGGTCCTTGATCGGCAGGTGGGTCAGGTCGATATCGACCGACAGGCGCGACAGATCAAGGTAGAACAGGTTGATCGCGGTGCCGCCCTTAGGGTCAGGATTCATTGATTTCCAACGCGCTGCGTGATTCACGGCCCGAAAAACGGAGCGGTGACATGAGCGAACTCTACTGGCTGACCGACGAGCAGATGGCCAAGATTTCACCTTTCTTCCCGAAGTCGCACGGCAAGCCACGGGTCGATGACAGGCGGGTGTTGAGCGGGATTATATTTATCAACCGCAACGGGTTACGCTGTCGCGACGCCCCGGAAGCCTACGGTCCGCACAAGACGCTTTACAGCAGGTGGAAGCGCTGGAGCGAGAAAGGTATCTTTGCGCGGATGATGGTCGGTCTGGCCGCCGAACACGGCGAGGAAAAGACCGTGATGATCGACGCGACCTACCTGAAGGCACACCGCACCGCGACCAGCATGGCCGCGAAAAAGGGGGGCGCGGTCGCCTCATTGGTCGAACCAAGGGCGGCATGAATACCAAACTGCATGTCATCTGTGACAGCCAAGGGCGGCCGCTCAGCCTGTTCGTCACCGCTGGGCAGGTCAGCGACTACATCGGTGCGCGGGCGCTACTGAGCAGCCTACCCAAGGTCGACTGGCTGCTCGGGGATCGCGGCTATGACGCCGACTGGTTCCGCGACGCGTTGAAAGACAAAGGGATACGCGCCTGTATCCCGGGCCGAAAGCAGCGCAAGACGACCGTGCAATACGACAAACGCCGATACAAACGGCGCAACCGCATCGAGATCATGTTTGGCAGGCTCAAGGATTGGCGGCGCGTGGCGACACGTTATGACCGCTGTCCGAAGGTCTTCCTTTCAGCCATCGCCCTCGCCGCAGTCGTCATCTACTGGTTATGAATCCTGACCCTAGGTCATCCTCCAATGCACGAAGACGCTGGGCCACGACCGCTGATGTCACGTTCAGGCGCCGCGCCGCCTCGGTGATCGAACCGCATTATGCGCGTCCGTAAACTTCGATGCCTTCATGTGATTCCGCTCCTCTCCCAGCCGGGAAATCATAGCGGAAAACTCCACCTTCAAACGGTCCTGTTTGCGGGGATCAGATCAAACGAAGGGACGGACAATGAAGCGAACGAGATACAGCGAAGAACAGATCATCGGCATTCTGACCGAGCATGAGGCCGGCGCGAAGTGTGCTGATCTGTGCCGCAAGCACGGGATGTCGGAAGGCACCTTTTATGCATGGAAGGCGAAGTTTGGCGGGTGCTGACAGACTAATTCGAACCAGTCTCCGTTGGGACATCCACACTGTCCCTTATTCGGCGCAGAGGCCGCGCCACTCGGCGAGAGCGTCGGCACGGTTCAGCTTGAACTGGTTTCTATTTGAGAGACTGCGTTCCTGATTGAAATGGTTGAAGACCGAGGCATGGGCGGAGGCGAATTTCTGCAAACTTCGCATGCGTCGAAATCGAAGCATAGCCCGTTCGCGTCGTCGGAATGGCAAGTGTGAGTTCTCGGCCCGGTTGTTCACCCAACGGCCAGTCTCTTGCTTTTCCTCTGCACCGATTTCCTACAAGGCTGCCCCGTAGGACGGGAGCCTGTCGGTCACGATCACTTCGGGCTTTCCATGCTTGCGCATTGCTTTCTTTAGAAATTTCAGCGCAGCCTTCTTGTCTCGCGTCTTGGTGACGAAGCTTTCCAGCACCTCCCCCTCGTGGTCGACCGCCCGCCACAAATAGTGCATCTCGCCATTGATCTTCACGAACATCTCGTCCAAATGCCACCACCAGCGGCTCGACTTCATCCCCTCAACACGCCGTTTTCAAATCTCACTGGCAAACATCGGCCCAAATCTGTGCCACCAAAATCGAACGGCTTCGTGGCTCACATCAATGCCGCGCTCGTGGAGCAAATCTTCCACGTTCCGGAGCGACACCGGGAACCGAACGCAGAGCATAACAGCCAGGCGGATGATCTCTGAAGACGTTTTGAAGTACTTGAATGGGGAGCGTTTCGTCATCCCAAGACGCTATCTTGCACCCAGCACCGTCTCAACCCAAGTTCTTCTGACAAGACCGTGGCGGCGGAAGTGTTCGACGATCACCTCGACCTGCTGATCGATTGCGGGCGGGTCCAGCGAGGCATAACGGGCGACATCCCGGAAACGGTCGCGCAGGCTGCCGGCAACCTCGCGCCAGAGGGCATGGGCCTGGTCGTGATCCTTCTCGGCACAGACGGTCTTCAACACGGCGCTGACCACCGGATTGTTGGTCTTGTTCATTTGGGCCATGAGGTTTGCGCCGGAGATGCACGCGGCAGCGCTGCCAGCCGGCACTGAGCACCTTGCGTATGGCGGCTTTCAAGCCCTCATGTGCGTCGATGATCACCAAATGTACGCCCCGCAGGCCGCGCCGAGCGAGAGACCGAAGGAAGCCGGCCCAGAACGTCTCGACCCGGGATGGCATGACGGTGATCCCGAGGATCTCACGCCGCCTGTCCGTGTTGACTGCGACGGCCACTATCACCGCCATTGAGAGCAAGCCATTGTCGCGCCATTGGTCCGAGCGACAATGGCGGCGCGCCCGACCTGGCGCAGCTTTGCGTAGGTGGCGTCGAGCCACAGGAACGGCCAGTCGCCGTCGAGAGGCCGGTTCAGGAACGCCTGCACCCGCTCGTCGATCTCCTCACAGAACCTGCGAGACCTGGCTCTTCGAGGTGCCCGTCAGTCCCATGGCGCGCACCAGATCGTCGACAGCCCGCGTGGAGACGCCGTGGATGTAGGCTTCCTGTATCACAGCCATCAGCGCCTTCTCGGCTGTGCGGCGCGGCTCCAGAAAGGTCGGGAAATAGCTGCCCTTGCGCAGCTTGGGGATGTTCAGGCCGATGGTGCCTGCCCGGGTATCCCATTGCCGCGGTCGGTAGCCGTTGCGCTGGTTCTCCCGGTCCGGGCTGCGCTCGTCGTGCCCGGCACCGCAGACAGCAGCCACTTCGATGTCCATCAGACGCTGTGCAGCATCCTGGATCAGCTCGCGCAGAAAATCGGCATCATCGCTCTTGGCGATCACGCTCGGAAGGTCGATCATGGTCTCGGTCATCGTGCTCTCCTTCGTTGTCATCGGTCTTTGAACAACCTCAGACTACGAAGAAGCGCGGTGGCCGCCAGACCCGGCCGCGCGCTGCGCTAAGCCAAATGGCTCCGCGCGCGGTCTCCTACACCACCCGGCGGGGCACTACCGCGTGAGTGATGCGCTGTAGCGGATCTTGGTCCCTCGCGCGGCAAATGACGGCTTCGCGCCCATATTGAAAGTGCCACAAACTTGCTGCGCGCCCTCAGTAAGAAATTTTCCGCAAATGCGGCATGTTGGTGGCCCCCTTGCAACGGGAAACTCGATTGCTCACGCAACGCGCTGCAAACCCAGGGCCGAACAACGCTGAAATTACCGACATCTGGTAAAGTAGGAGGGGGTTGTTGTCGGTCGTCGATTGAACCCAGACCGACATCCGGATCGTTTCGGAATTTCCTGTCGAGCCGCAACGAGAAAGGTTTGCCAGCGCCTCTGAAATCGGAGGTGCCTATATGGAGGTGCCTATATCATGTGTTACCCCGCCTTGTTGCGGCTCTGAGGACAAGGCGGGGCTATGGGTCACTTGTCGCTT
Organism: Roseovarius sp. B-10; assembly: GCF_056859295.1. Lineage (NCBI taxonomy): Bacteria > Pseudomonadati > Pseudomonadota > Alphaproteobacteria > Rhodobacterales > Roseobacteraceae > Roseovarius > Roseovarius sp. B-10. The sequence goes on from NZ_JBSXOE010000023.1 coordinate 84,322, forward strand.
CGATGGAATGCGCCCTGCACGATCCGGTCCATCACCATGGCCAGAAACAGGATGGCGAACCCCCCAAGAAGCCCCGGCCCCTTAGCCGCGTATTGCAGCGCTTCGAGGATTTCCTTGCCCAAGCCTCCACCGCCGATCAGCGAGATGATCACGACCATGGACAGGCACATCAGGATGGTCTGATTGACCCCGGTCATGATCGAGGCTAACGCCAGCGGAACCTCGACATCCTTGAGCAGTTGCCAACGCGAGGCGCCGAAGGCCACGGCAGCCTCCTTGATGCTGTCGGGGACGCCGCGGATGCCCAGCGCGGTCAGGCGTATCACCGGCGGCATGCCGAAGATGATCGTGGCCAGGATCCCGGGCGGGTTACCCGTGCCGAAAAAGGCGATGATCGGGATCAGGTAAACAAAGGCCGGCAGGGTCTGCATGAGATCCAGCACCGGCTCGGCTGCGGCATAGGCACGGCGCGATTTGCCAAACCAGATACCCAGCGGGATTCCGATCGCGACGCAGAGCAGGACCGAGGCCCCGACAAGCGCGACGGTTTCCATGGCTACCGCCCAATAGCCAAGCAACGCGATATAGGCCAGCGAGGCCGCCGTAAAGATCGCCACGCGCGGTCCTGCGGCGCGCCATGCGGTGACGCAGATCACCAGCATTACCACCGGCCAAGGAGAGCCGTTGAGCGCCACGGTCAGCGCATCCAGCACCGCGCGCACTCCCCCAACCAACCCGTCGAACACATCGCCCCCGGCGAAAGCCGCCGCGTCGATCCGGTCGTCGAACCAGCCCGCGACCACCGAAAACAGGCTGCGATCCTCGCTGCCGAGAATGAGGGCCGAGGTGCGATCCTCGGGAAAGTCTTCCAGCAGGCCCATGGCGGCGTTGGCGGTGAACTTGTAAATGATGAGCGGCGCGATGGCGGCGGTGAGTGCTGCCCCCACAAGCGTGTTCTTGAGGGAGCGGCCATGCTCGGTGCTGTCGGGGTCGATGCGCCAACGTTCATATTGCTTTTCGCAGGCGGGGTAGGCCATCACGCCTTGCAGCAACTTGATGAGCAGCAAGAATACCAGCCCGGTGAACAAGATTCCCATTGCCTCGGATTGTGCCGCCTGTGCCTTGGCAAGGCTGCTGTCGGCGGCACTTTGGATATTCGCGGCCAATGTCGAGAACCGGTCGATATCGGCCTGATCGCTGGCTTGTGCCGCGCGGTCGCGCATATCCTGGGCGCGGTCGGCCTGCAGGGCGGCCCGTTCCGCGAGATCGGCGCCGGGATCACCCCAAGCCCCTCGCCCGATCTGCACCCAGGCCACCGTTTCAAGCAACAAGAAGGCCCAGAACATGCCCCATATGGAGCGCGAGGCGGCCCAGAGTGGCCCAAGGATCGCAGCCCAGACATGAAAGGTGACGGGCAACCACCCGGTCGCATTGTGGATCTTGTGAAAGGCCGTCACATAAGCGGCACCATTTGGGCCCGCGTAGACGTGGATGGATTGGTTAAGTGCTACGCGGTCGACCTCGATATCCGAGGCCGCGGTGATTTTCTGTTCTGTACTGGTGTCGGTCATACCTGCTTGCCCCCTTGGATGCCGCGCAACAGGCGGGCCTTATCCACGACACCCACGTCTTGGCCGTTTTCGGTGATGATGATCGGCGCGTAGGTCTCGACGGAGAGGTCGATCAGTTGATCCAGATCAGCCCCTTCATCGGCGCGAAGCGAGTCGTCGAGGGACCGGTCGTCGGTTGCGCGAAATTCGTCGATTGGGGCCATGATGGAATGGGCCTTGATCAGTTTGAGCTTGGATATGCCTTGAACGAACTCGCGCACGTAATCGTCGACAGGGTTCATCACGATGTCTTCGGGCGTGCCGATTTGCACGATCACCCCGTCCTTCATGATGGCGATGCGGTGGCCGATGCGGATGGCCTCGTCGAGATCGTGGGTGATGAACAGGGTTGTTTTCCGCAGCTGTGCCACTAGCGCCTTGAATTGGTCCTGCAACTGGAGCCGGATCAGAGGATCGAGCGCAGAGAACGGCTCGTCCATCAGCAGAATTTCCGGGTCCGAGGCCAGCGCGCGGGCGATGCCCACGCGCTGCTGCATGCCCCCCGAAAGCTCGTGCGGCAAGCGGTCCTCATAGCCCCCCAGATCGACCAGATCCAGCGCATGATCTGATACCGCCCAGCGTTTGGATTTGGGAATGTGGCGGATTTCCAAGGGATACCCCACATTGTCGCGCACCGATCGGTGCGGCATCAGCGCCATGTGCTGAAACACCATGCCGATCTTTTCGGCGCGGATTCGGCGCAACTCGGCTTGGGACAGCGATGACACGTCCTGCCCGAGGATCTCGATTGTCCCCGCTGTGGGTTCGATCAGGCGATTGACATGGCGCACCAATGTTGACTTGCCCGAGCCAGACAGCCCCATAATGCAAAAAATCTCTCCGCGCTGCACCTCAAAGCTTGCGCCCTGCACACCGATCACACATCCAAAGCGGTCCAAGACCTCGGACTTGCCCAATCTCTCGTTCTGAACGGCTTGCATCGCCTCAACAGCGCGCTTGCCGAAGATTTTCCACACGTCGCACAGCTTGACGACCGTTTCGCTCATCGAAGTTCCTTTCGCGGGCGGAATGCAGGGGGCCGCCACTCATCCGGGTGCCCCCCGCCGGTGTCAGATGAAGGAATGCTGGATCACTGGGTGAACCAGCTCAGCACCTCGTCTTCGTGATCCTTGATCCATTGCTGCGCGTATTCGTCCGCATCCTGTTTTTCGATCACCTGCGCATAGGTCATTTCCGACAGCTGATCGGTCGTCAGCTGCACGTTCGACAGCATGTTTGCGACGCCGGGATAGTCCTCCTCCAGTGCCTTGGCCCAGGCGACATGGATGCTGAGCGGCGGCCAGGCCACCGCGGCCTCGGAATTCTCCAGCCAGTTCGGGTCCTCGTCAGGCTGCGCGACGTTCCATTTCGCGGGGTCATGTTTCGGCTCTTCGAGGCGCACGAGATCCTGCAACGCAAAAGCGTAATGTGGTCCGTAGCAAAAGCCGATCCACGGCTTGCCCTGTTTCACGAGGTTGTCCATCTCGGCATAGGCAATGGTGTCGTCGCTCTCCATCAGCTCCATTGTCTGGTCATACCCGTAGGACTTCGCGCGTATCTTCTCGACATTCGTGGACTGCCAGCCAGTCACGCCGATCCACAGATCGCCCTTGCCGTCGCCGTCGCGGTCTATCAGCTCTGCCACTTCGGGAAGGGTCAGATCGTCGATCGAGGTGACGCCATACTTCTCGGAGGTCGCCTTGTCGACGCACATGCCTTGGAACGCGCCGGCAGACTTTTCACTCATCACGACCGTGCCTTTTTCATTGACGAACTTGTCGACGAGGTTCTGCTGGTTCGGCATCCAAACCTCGGGATGGATCTGCATCGAGCCCGAATCCATCGCCTCGAACACGATTGAATTGGTGCCATTCTGCAGTTCGACATCGTAGCCGAGGTTCTGCTCGATCACCGTTTCCAGGATCTTGGCTGTTACCGTGACCGATGGCCAGTTCGGTACGCCGATGACAATATCGGCGGCCATCGCGGGGCCAGCCAAAATTGCAGTGGTTCCGCCCAGAAGGGCTGTGAGTTTGTTCATTTGGGAATTCCTCCATGTTGGTCTGTCGCATGCTGTTGGCAGCGATCGTGACTTTAGTTGGCGCGCATGTCCGGACTGGAAATGAATGTCTCGTTTGCGCCCGAATTCACCCCATGTCCCGCGCTGACAGTGCCGGTTGTGCCACCAAGACGGGCTGTTTGATGCCGGTAGTGCGGCAAAGGCCCGAGCAACGTGGCATGTGTTCCCAAGAGTTTCAGAAGCAGAATAATTTGAAAAGCGAAACTTTTTATATATTTGGTTCGGATTTTTCGATATTTGGCATCGTTGCTTTCAGCGCGTCCTGAAAGTCTGCGCTCGAGCCCGCCCCGCAGACTATCGGGGAATCGTGAATGTCTGGTCTGGACGGTGGAGCCAATCGGCCGACTGTGCCCGCAGGTTGCCGACGAGTGGTTCAAACCATGGCCAGTTGCGGGAGGCCACGTCGTTGACGATAACGTGCTTCTTGCGGGTGAATATCGGCGCGGAAACAAGTTCGTGCAACCGACCTCCTTCAACATATGGCTGCGCAAGCGCACGGGGCAGATATGCTGAGCCGCCCCGGTCGAGAATGGTCTGCAGCGCCCACCAGGAGCTGTCGAAGCTGAGTCGGGCCACCCCCGCGTCGTGATACACCTCGTCATGTTTCCGGCGGTAGTCGGATCCGTGATCGACGAATATGTAAAGCGGGTCGCCATCGATAGGCGCGTCGGGCCGGTCGGAAAAGAGCGCCAGATCCTCTGGCGGCAGAGGATAAACAGTCTGGTGGCCGCGCAGCGTGGCGTCGTAGGTGAGGATCACGTCGACCATACCCTCGGCAAGCCATGTCTCCAGATCCCTTGCGCCGCCCTGCATTACCGAAACAGCCATCTCAGGATGCCCCGAGACCACACCGTTGAAAAAGGCCCGGCCTGGTCCGTGCCAGAGCTCGCGGTCGCAACCGAAGGTGCAGACAGAACTGAGCCCTTCGGGCAGGGCAGTTTCGTATTTCGCCTGCCGCCAAAGGCCGGTCATCACCCTTGCATAGCGTAACAGCTTAGTGCCCGCAGGGGTGAGCGTCGTGCCGGATTTGTGCCGGTTGAGCAGCCTCTGACCCAGCTCGTCCTCCAGCGTCTTGAGCCGTGCGGTGACGGTGGACTGGGTCACATGCAACCGCTGCGAGGCCCGCACGAGGCTGCCGGTTTCGACAATGGCGATAAATGTCTGGAGTGAGACGATGTTCATATGTCGACCCCTAAATTCGAATTACGCGAATTAAAAGAGCAAATAATTTCGTTTTCAAGAATTTATTTTCTGTGGCAACGTGCCGGCAGTTTAAGAACTGCCCGCGATCGCAGGAGTGCCAAGATGTTTCGAGAGACCGCAAAACTCGTGGCGAGAGATGACTTCATCGCCGCCATGCGCCAGGTCGCCTCGTCGGTGACGGTCGTTACCACCGATGGCGGCGCCGGCCGGCACGGCGCCACCGTGAGCGCGTTTTCCTCGGTCTCCGCCGACCCGCCCACGGTCCTGGTGTGCCTTTTCGCCGAAAGCCGGATCGCCAAGGCCGTGTCGCAAAACGGCGTGTTCTGCGTGAATGTCCTTTCCGAGACCGATGCCGAAATTGCCGACCGCTTTGCCGGGCGCCATGATGCTTGGGTCGAGGACAGGTTCTCGGGGATCAACTGCTACGGTGCGCCCGGCGAGGCCCCGCAGATAGATGGGGCCACGGCCTTTCGCTGTGTTTTGCAGCAAACGGTGCGCTCGGGCAGCCACCTGATCGTGCTCGGTCATGTGCGCGACGTGTTGGCCGGTGCATCCCGCCCCCTGGCTTACAGCGACGGCTGCTACCACAGGGTGCTTCCGCAAACTCAAATGGCCCTCGCGGCCGCGAACTGAAAGCGCAAGATGAAGACATACAAGATGCTGATTGACGGGGAATGGGTGCCGTCTTCGGACGGGGGCAGTTTCCCCACAGTGAACCCCGCCACGGGCGAGGCTTGGGCCGAGATTCCCGAAGCCAGTGCCGAGGACGTGGACCGCGCGGTGCGCGGGGCGCACAGAGCCTGTTACGAGGGGCCATGGTCGAGGATGAGCGCCACGCAACGGGGCCATTGCCTGCGCCGGTTGGCCGATCTTTTGGCCGAGCGGTCCGAGCATCTGGGCGAGATCGAGACCCGCGACACCGGCAAGATGTTCAAGGAAACCCGCTGGCAGGCGAAATACATCAGCGAGTTCTATCACTTCTACGCAGGGGCCGCCGACAAGATCCATGGCGAAACCCTTCCCATCGACAAGCCCGACATGTTCGTTTTCACAGACCGCGAACCGCTTGGCGTGGTTGCGGCCGTGGTGCCTTGGAACAGTCAGCTTTTCCTGGCGGCGGTCAAGATCGGCCCGGCGCTTGCGGCGGGCAATACCGTTGTCCTGAAGGCATCGGAGCATGCTTCGGCGGCCATGTTGGAATTCGGTGAAATGATTGCCAAGGCGGGTATCCCGGATGGGGTGGTCAACATCGTCACCGGCCATGGCGACCCGTGCGGAAAAGTACTTACCTCGCATCCCTTGGTGGCGCGGGTATCGTTTACCGGGGGGCCGGAATCAGCACGCCATGTCATTGGAAACACGCGCGAGAACTTTGCCGAGATTAGTCTGGAACTTGGCGGCAAATCCCCCTTCATCGTGTTTGACGATGCCGATATCGGCAGCGCCGTGAACGGTTCGGTCGGAGGGATATTCGCGGCCTCGGGGCAAAGCTGTGTCGCCGGGTCGCGCCTAATCGTGCATGAGGATGTAGCCGATGAGTTTCTTGAGCGCATGTCCGAGGTGGCGCGGGGCGTGACCATCGGGGATCCCATGGCCGAAGAAACCGACATGGGGCCACTGTGTACCCAAGGACAGATGGACAATATCGAACGCGAGGTGGCCCGCGCGGTCCAAGAGGGTGGCAAGATCATCTGTGGCGGCAAGCGCGCCGATGCCGGGTCGGATCTGTTCTATGAGCCGACGATTATCGACTGCCCCAGTTCCGATCTGCACATCGTCGATACCGAACTCTTTGGGCCGGTCCTGTGCGTGCTGCGTTTTCGGACCGAGGAAGAGGCGCTGGCCCTGGCCAATGACACGGTGCATGGGCTGGCCGCGGGTATCTTCACCCGTGATAGCGCGCGCGCCTTGCGGATGTCCCGCGCCGTTCGGGCTGGGATCGTCTGGGTAAACACCTATCGGGCGGTGTCGCCGATTGCCGAATTTGGCGGAATGAAAACCTCGGGCTACGGCCGTGAGAGCGGTTTTCAAGCGGTCTATGACTACACCCGCCCGAAAACCGTCTGGATGAACACATCATCGGAACCGCTGGCAAGCCAGTTCGTGTCTCGATGAACCAAGGGAGGACACCATGAAATTTCAACTTGCGATCAATCTTGAGCGGATGAGCCCCGATACGGATATGAAAGACGTGCGGGACCATACGCTTGAAATGGTGAAAATGGCCGATGCGGCGGGGTTCGAGATTGCTTGGGCCGCCGAACACCATGCCATGGAAATGACCATCGCGCCCAACCCTTTCCAGATACTGACGTGGTGGGGCGAGCATGCCAAGAACATCCGGCTGGGGGTGGGAGTGGTCAACGCCGCCTATTGGCATCCCATCAACCTTGCCGGTGAGGCCGCGTTCCTGGATCTGCTCAGCGATGGGCGTTTGGAATTCGGCATCGGCTCGGGCGCCTATCAGCGTGAGTTCGACCGGATGAAACCCGGCCTCGATCAGAAAGACAGCTGGCGCTACATGCAGGAGATGCTGCCCGTGGTACGCGAGTTGTGGAAGGGCGATTACGAACACGACGGCGAGTTCTGGCAGTTTCCGCGCGCCACCTCCTGCCCCAAGCCGGTGCAGGGCGAGGTGCCGGTCTGGGTGGCGGCCCGCGCGCCGATCACTTTCGATTATGCGGTGCAGAACAACTGCAACATCCTGAGCTGGCCGCTGACCATGCCCATGTCCGAGGCGGAAACCTATCGCGCGCGTCTGGACGAGGCGATTATCAAAAATGGCGGCCAATACGATGGCCGCTGGGCAATGATGCGTCATGCGGCCGTATATGAAACCGAGGCTGACCGGAAGAACGCCCTGCAATCTGTGCGCGTTCAGCTGGGTCAATTTGGCAACCTGATGACCAAGACAGGCGATGTCATCAACGGCTTCCCCGAGGAGGTGGCCCCCGAAGACCTTGAAGGCAACTTCCGCTACGACCCCGCCACGCTGGAAGAAAACCTGTTGTTCGGCTCGCCTGAACTGGTGATCGAAAAGCTGAAAGCCTACGAGGCGCTGGGGCTGGATGGCTTCATCTACTACGCCTCCATGGGGTTGGACATGGATCAGCAGAAACGCTCACTGAAACTCTTCATCGACAAAGTCTTGCCCGCATTCGCAGAGAAGGAAATGGCCCATGCCGGTTGAGATCCGTCGCAGGCTGCTTTGGCAGCAAACCACCCATCTCGAAGGCTGGAAGAAGGTGGATGATCCAACGCTTCTGGTTGCCGCTCTGGTGATCATAAAGAATCCGTGGTTCGGACGCGGCCATGTGGAAAACATGCGCCCCGAAATTCAGGAGCACGGCCCGGAAATCGGCAAGCTGCTGACCGGCATGTTGCTTGATGTCACGGGGGACCGTTTGGAAGGCTGCGGCAAGGCATCAGTCGTGGGCATGGGCGGCGAGTTGGAACATGCCCAGGCCCTGACCCACACGCTGCATTTCGGCAACCAGTTTCGCGAGGCGATCAATGCCAAGAGTTATCTGGTATTCTCTAACACCCGGGGCGCGGCCAATTGCCCGATCACCATTCCCCTGATGGACAAGGACGACGGCGGAAGGCGTTCGCACTACCAGACGATCCAGACCTCCATCGCCGATGCCCCCGCCGAGGACGAGATCATCGTGGCGCTGGGGGCCTCGGTGGGTGGGCATCCCAACCACCGTATCGGCGACCGTTACGAAGACCTGCGCGATATGGGGCGTGACGTCGATAATCCGGCGGGGGTCTGAATGGCGGTCTCGAAACAGGGAACCGCATATGACCTGACCGGCCCGGAGGAGACTCCAGTTGTGGTGCTGATCCATGGGCTTGGCCTAACGCGGGTCAGTACTTGGGGCGACATCGCCCCGGTGCTGGCGCGGCGCTACCGGGTGCTGACCTATGACCTTTTGGGCCATGGCGAAACCTCGTTGCCTGATTGCCCCGTCACACTCAAGGCGCTCAGTGACCAACTGATCGCGTTGATGGATGAATTGGCCATAGACCGGGCTGCCTTGGTAGGCTTCTCGCTGGGCGGGATGATCAACCGGCGTTGCGCCATGGATCATCCGGGCCGCGTATCTGCGCTGGCCATTCTCAACTCCCCACATGACCGGGGCGAGGAGCAGCAAAAGATCGTCGAGGAGCGCGCCCGCGCCACGGCGGCGGGTGGCCCGGCCGCGGGCATCGACGTCACCTTGGCGCGCTGGTTTACCGATGGCTTTCGCCACGACCACCCCGATCAGGTCGCCGCCGTGCGCGATATCGTGCTGGCCAATGATCCGGCCAATTACGCGGCACACCGGCAGGTGCTGGCCGAAGGGGTGCGCGAGCTGATCGCGCCAGACCCGGCCCTGACGCATCCGATGCTGGTGATGACCTGCGAGAATGACAGCGGATCGACCCCGGCGATGAGCCATGCCATCGCCACTGAGACCCCCGGCGCGGAAACCCTTATCGTGCCGCAACTTCAACACCTTGGGCTGATCGAACAGCCCGCCCTCTTTTCACAGCCGGTTCTGGATTTTCTGAACCGCGTGCTCGTCAGATAAAAGGACGTACCACATGACACAGCTTTCCGGTGGACAGGCCGCCGTCGAAGCCCTCAAGGCCGAGGACACCAAGTTTGTCTTTGGCCTGATCGGATCGGCCACGATGGAGATGTTCGACGCGCTTTACGACGCGAAAGAGATCAATTTTATCGGTGTCCATGACGAGCGTACAGGCACCCATATGGCCGATGGCTATGCCCGCGCTTCAGGCGAAACCGGCGTCGTGCTGGCCGGGCAAAACGGCCCCGGCACCACCAACCTCGTGACAGGGCTGGCACAGGCCAAGGCCGCCTATACGCCCATCGTATCCATCGGTGGTGCACTGGCCTCGGGGCATGTTTACCGCGATGCCTTTCAGGAGGTGGATCAACAGGCGCTTTTCGCCCCCATCACCAAGAAAACTTGGACCGCGCCTTCGACCGACCGGGTGCCGGAACTGGTGCAGGAGGCATTTCGCGTCGCCAACGCCCCGCGCAAGGGGCCGGTGCAACTGAACCTGCCGCGCGATGTGCTGTCGGGTCAGGCGGAGTTTGGCGATATGCCAAAGCCCGAGGCCTACCGCCCCGTCGGTGCAACCGCCGCGCCCGAGGCCTCCATTGCACAGGCCGCCAAGATGCTAGCCGGGGCCGCGCGCCCGGTGATCATGGTGGGCGGCGGCATCAAGAACACCGGCGCCGCCGACCGCGCCATCGCCCTGGCCGAAGCTTTCGACAGCCCGCTGGTCTCTTCCCCCGGCCATGGCGACGCGATCCCTTTTGGCCATCCGCTGAACGCGGGCCAGATGGGGCCGCGCGGCAACGAGGTGGCCTCGCGGCTGATGAAAGAGGCTGACGTGATCCTTGCCCTTGGCACGCGGATCGGCTTCAACGCCACCTTTTACAGCTATGACAATATCAACCGTGACGCCGCGATCATCCATGTGGAACAAGAACCGACGGCCATAGGCCGCTATTTCCCTGTGGCTTTGGGCATCTGGGGCGATGCGCCCACAGTCGCCGAACAGTTGACGGCAGAGGCCGGGAAACTCAGCCGCCGGGCCGAGGCGGAGGCCTGGACCGCAAGCTACAAGGCCGAGCGGCAGGCGTTCCTTGCCACCCGAGATGCCGAGGCGGATGTGGCCAATTCCATCATCCAGCCCTCGGGCCTGTTCAAAACCCTGCGCGATGTCTGCCCCCAGGACAGCGCCTTTACCATGGACGCCGGTACGCTCTGCCTTCAGGCCACCGACAAGCTGAATTACTGGCAGCCCCAAAGCCTGTTTACGCCGCTCGATTTCGGGCTTGTGGGCTTTTCCTTTGCCGCCGGGCTTGGGGTCAAACTGGCCATGCCGGACCGCCCGGTGATCAGCCTGATGGGCGATGGCGGTTTTGGCATGACCACGTCCGAGCTGTCCACAGCGGTGGATTATGGCATCAACACCGTCACCGTGGTGATGAACAACGGCTGCTGGGGGGCCGAAAAAGCCTATCAGAGGGATTTCTTCAATGGCCGTTATATCGGCGCGGATATCTCCAGCCCGCCGTTTGACAAACTCGCCGAGCTTTATGGCGCCAAGGGCTACCGCGCCGATACGCTGGCCCAAACCGCCGAGGCGATCGAGGCGGCTTTGACATGCGGCAAACCCGCAGTGATCGACGTCATGGTGGACCCGGCGGCGCTCTATTCGTTCCGCCGTGACAGTTTCAAGCACAGAGGGGGTTGAGATGGCCGACAACACCTATCCCGCGACCGAGGCGCAGCGTGCCACCGGCGACTGGAACCCGTTCTGGACCATGCTGGAAGAGCTGGACCCGGATTACCTTGAAGCTTTCCTGCAATTCCGAAGCGTCCCACAGAACGGACCGTTGGATCAAAAGACCAAGGAACTGATCTTTATCGCGATCAACGTGGCCACCACGCATCTTTGGCCATCGGGCGCGCGGCGGCATATGGCCAACGCGCTCGAGGCCGGAGCCACCAAGGAAGAAATCCTTGAGGTGATCCAGCTGACCTCGATCATGGGCATCCATTCTATGACAATGGGGGTGCCGATCCTTTTGGAGGAGGCGGAAAAGGCAGGGCGGGACGGTTGAGCGAGGGCAAGGGTGAACGGCGGTGTGGTCGTCGGAATCACCCTTATCAAACCATTTTGAGGCAACTTCGCGGCCCATGACGAGCGCGACCGGGTAATGACCGGATCGCTTGCGCTATGCCTCTCGTTGGACTGGGGAGGCATCAACGAAAATGCGTTTCCTCTTGCGATCCCGCGTTTCGAGAAAACGCTGCAACATCGCGTGGGCCGCTAGCCATGGAGCAATCTGATCTGAAATGATGGGTATCGAGACGGCGGCCCGCGCGCTGCGTGACTGGGTGCGGTTGAACACACAAGGTATTTTCTTGGCGGTTGTCGTGGCCGTGGCGGCCCAATTCCTGTCCGATCACTATGGCGCGCCCGCCATGTTGATGGCGCTTCTTTTGGGGATCGCCCTGAATTTCCTTTCGGAGCAAGGGCCGTGCAAACCCGGCATAGAATTTACCGCCCGCAATGTCTTGCGCCTCGGCGTCGCACTGCTCGGGGTAAGGATCAGTACCGAGCTTCTGGCAGGGCTGAGCGCGGGTCAGATTGGGCTTGTCATAGCCGCGGTTGCGCTGACCATCGGAATCGGGGTGCTGGCAGCGCGGCTTCTGGGGCGGGGGTGGCGTCTGGGCCTGCTTACCGGTGGCTCCGTGGCCATATGCGGGGCATCGGCAGCCATGGCGATCTCTGCAGTTCTGCCACGCAACGAACATTCCGAGCGGAACCTGATCTTTACGGTTCTTTCCGTCACTGTCCTGTCCACCTTTGCCATGATCTCCTATCCCATACTGGTCCAGCGCCTTGGCTTGAGCGATCACGTCGCGGGGCTTTTTCTGGGGGCGACAATACACGACGTGGCGCAGGTTGTAGGCGCGGGCTTCTCCCTGTCAGAGAATGCCGGTGAAGTGGCAACGCTGGTCAAGCTGATCCGAGTGGCCATGCTCGCCCCGGTGGTGCTGGTGATCGCGTTAATTTTGCGGCGTCACGCGACCGCGCAGACGCAACAAGAGAAACGCCCGCCACTCCTTCCGTTCTTTGTCATCGGGTTTCTGATCCTTGCAATACTTAATTCGGCCGGAGTCGTACCCGAGGCGATGGCCCAGGCCATGTCGCGCCTGTCGCGGTGGGCGCTGCTCGTGTCTATTGCCGCGGTGGGGATGAAAACATCGTTGCAGCGCATATTGGATGTCGGCGGGCAGGCCATTGCCCTGATCGTGATCGAGACAGTCTTCATAGCAGCATTCGTCTTGGGCGGGGTGACAGTATTGCTCAGTTAGCGCTCCGGCCCATCGGCGCGCGCCCGGTGCCGCTATGGGCAGGATGGCGGAATAGATGCCTTGTGCAATTCACTTCGGCTCAATGTTGCCGGAAGTCATTTTGTTGCGCAGCTCATGCAAATTGGTCGCAACTCCGTGTCGAGCAATATGCCGGCAGGTCTACGACTGGCGGAAGAAGCTGCCGACGGGGCAGCTTGTCATGCTCGAGAGCGTGGTGGCCCTGCCGATGTTTGCCGAGCTAATCGTCGAGGAAGCGGCGGCCGGGGCAGAGGTGCCGGCGGAGGCGGTGGCTGCGAACGGCGTGGAGATCGTTGTCGGCGATGTCGTGATCCGCGTTGGTGTTGATGCCGACAAGGTCCTGCTGACACGGTCGATCCGGGCGGCGCGGGCGGCGGCATCATGATGCGCGGCCAGGGAGCGCCGGTGAATATCCACGTGGCGACGCGCCCGGTGGATTTCCGCAAGGGCATCGACGGCCTTGCGCTGGCGGTGTAGGAGATGTTCGGGCTCGATCCGTTCTGTGGGGCGGTCTTCGTGTTCCGCTCGAAACGGGCAGACAGGATCAAGCTCCTGGTCTGGGATCAGACCGGGATGGTGCTGTTTCACAAGCGGCTGGAAGGCGGAAAGTTCGTATGGCCGCAGGAGCTGGATGGGGTGATGCAGATGTCCTCGGTGCAGCTGGCGGCACTGTTCGATGGGTTGGACTGGCGCCTGGTAAGACCGGAGCCGGCGCGGCGCCCGCTGGTCGCAGGCCATGGTGCAGGCGCATACGCCCGAGCATGTCGTGCCTGGCGGGCTCCCGACCGAGCGGCTGATTGCGTGGATCATCGTGTCAAAGTTCGGCAACCACCTGCCGTTCTACCGCCAGGCGGAGATTCCCCACTGCCCGGGGGCTTCTGACATGATCATGGAAAAGTTCGATTTCTGTCTCTTCTCAGGAACGGCACCGGGATCGAAGTGTTCAGCCGAAGCTTCCAAAAAAGAGCAGAATTCCAGAGGCTTGCAAAAAATTCATCAAATCGCCTCAGTCATGAGGTCCGGAGAATACCGGCCCTGAGAAACCGCTTTCGGGCCTCCCGCCGGCAGGGACGGTGCTCAGCCCCTCCCGCATAACCCTCGAAAACAACGAAAAAATCCGGCCGTAGCCGGAGCGGGAGAACGCTTTCGCAGGGGCAAGTGGCGGAGCGGACGGGACTGGCAGCGAACGTTCTCTGGCGCCTAAGTCATTGTTCTAATTCAGTTGACTGATGGTTCTACCGGTTATGCGGTTCAATCGCGACTGGCAGCGAAACGAATGAACTTCGGTCGGGTCAGCTTCTTTCGGAACAGCACGGGCCCGCCGCGGCGCCATGCACTTGGAACACGTTATTTGCGAGATCGACGCCGATGATCGTAACCTTTCCCACGGACGCCGTCTCCTGCAGCTTGTGTGATGACACCCCAAGCTTGGCACATTGCGATACCGTCAGAGGAGAGCGGCATCCACCCGATTTCCCGGGCCCAAAGCATTGATTTTATTCACGACATCTTCTTATTCGAATCCCAGATCATATAAAAGGGACTGAGGTCCAACCCAACCTCGTGCAGGAGTTTCTCTACGTTCCGCAACGGAAGCGGAAACCGGATGTAAAGCATGAGCGCCAGCCGGATGATCTCACGACTAGTTTTGAAATAGCGAAATGGGCTGTGTTTTGTCATCCGGCGAGGCTATGCAACCGCCCTGTCCGTCTCAAGCTGATTTCCTCTGACAAGACCTCGCCTTGCGCTCACCATGGCCATCGGCGTGCGTGAGGTCCGCCTGCACGACCCGCCCGTTGCGGTCTCCATCAGCGTATGCCCCATGAAGCACAGCGCCGCCGCAGCACCCAGCGCCTTCTTGTAAAGCCGGGCGTCCGTGTCACCGGCATTTTGCCGCGCATCGAGAAGGGTGTCGAGCCCGGCCGCCTGATGCGCCCACGTGACTGCTCGATGATGCCTTGGACGGCGCACAGCCTCCTCGTCTCTTCTTACGATCCGACGGAGAATAGCCATTGTCCGCATGCGACGAAGGCACCGTTTTCGAAAGACTGAACGTGCAAAACCCGCCCGGTTATCGGCGAGATGATTTCGGCATTTTCGGTGCCGACTCTTGTGGAGGCAACAATCTCACCGGCTTTGACGCAATCACCGGGCTCGAGCGCGCGGCTCACTTGCCAGTTGAGCACACCCGCCGCCTTTGCCCTGACCGTATGGTATGTGATCACTTCAGGCTGATCTGTTATCAGATCTTCCTGCGGAAACGACGATTCCTCTCTTGTCTTGACGACATTTGCTTCATCGCCCGCCGGGCCCTCCCAGTCTATTTCCAGATCGAGACCGTCAAGCGACCATTCCAATCGGGAAAGCCCCTCGCGCGACATGGAGTCGGTCAACCGTTCCAAATCCTTGGCCGTTAGGTTGTCATGCATGGGCTGATCCACTTGTGGCCTCCGACTGCTTGGCTTCAATCCAACGGGTGTGAATGTCATTCTCTATGAATTCAGGCTCATCCAACATCGCAAGATGAAAAGGGATAGTGGTGGCGACACCCTCTATCCGGAGGGCCTGCAAAGCGTGCCGGGAATTTTCGAGAGCCTCGTCGCGATTCCTGCCCCCAACAATCAGTTTCCCAATCATCGAATCGTAAAAGGGCGAGATTTCGTAACCGGGAAAGACATGACTTTCGAACGCGACGTTCGGGCCTGTCGGCAGCTCCAATCGGGTAATCCGCCCCGGGACGGGTGTGAAATTCTGTGACGGGTCCTCGGCACATATACGCCATTCGATGAAACATCCGTCGGGCACTGTTTCAAGCTCCGGCAACCGCATCTTGTTGCCTGCAGCGATCCAGAACTGCTCAGCTATCAGATCGGTGCCAGTCAGCCGTTCGGTCACCGGGTGTTCAACCTGGATCCGAGTGTTCATCTCGATGAAGAAGAATTCGCCACTGTCCATGTCGTAGATGAATTCAATGGTGCCAGCGTTGTGATACTTCGTTCCCCGCACCAGACGCAGCGCTGCATCCGCCATATCCTTTCGGGTGTTGGCGGGCAAGAGTGTTGCGGGGGCTTCCTCGATCAGCTTTTGATGGCGGCGTTGAACGGAACAGTCCCTATCCCAGAGATGCCGGACATTTCCATGATGGTCACCGAAGACCTGGACTTCGATGTGGCGCACGCGCTCGAAGAACCGTTCCAGATACAGTGCGCCGTCGCCGAATGCGGCTTCGGCTTCTCCGCTGGCCTGTTCGAATAGCCTGTGGAAACTCTCTTTTTGGGGTATCACTCGCATACCCCGCCCGCCACCGCCGGCACTGGCCTTGACCAGCATGGGAAAGCCGACCGAGTCGACATGCTCTGCCGCCTCTGAAACCTCGGTGAACGCGCACGGCGAACCCGGAACTACCGGAACATCCAGGCGCGCCGCTGTGGCACGCGCCATTGCCTTGTCACCCATCGTGCGAATGCTTTCAGGATCGGGGCCTACGAATGTCAAACCTTTGCTTGCACAAGCTTCGGCGAACTCTGCGTTCTCCGCCAGAAAGCCATACCCCGGATAGACCGCGTCGCACCCCGTTGCCAAGGCTGTCTCTATCAGCACGTCGCCGCGCAAATAGCTTTCCCTGGGGGACGCCCCCCCAATGCAAATCGCCTCGTCCGCAGCAAAGATATGGGCACTGGAGGCATCGGCGGAAGAATACACCGCGACCACCTGCAAACCGCAGCGTCTGGCTGCGCGTACTGCCTTAAGCGCAATTTCCCCGCGATTGGCAATCAGGACTTTTCTCATTTCCCACCCTTGTGCTCGTTGCTGCGGCTGTCACCGGCACCCGTGCGATATGCAGCGAGAGTTGCCGAGGCGACAGACGGGTCCAATCCCGCCGCTTCTTCCAGAAAGAGCAACAGCGCGGTACAATCCTGTTCACCACGGCCAGATGCAATCGCCTCCACGAATGTTCGCTGCGCTGCCTTGCCCAGAACCAATTCCGCCTCCAATTCCTGACCCATATCGAGCGCCAGTCCGAGGTCCTTGAGACCGAGGCGGATTGGAAAATCAGGTGCGATATCGCCCGCAAGGACCTTACCGGGAAAATTCACGATGATCTGTCCACGCCCGGCCGCCGTGTGGCTCAGCACCTCGACCAGAACCTCCCGGTCCAAGCCCGCCTTCCGGCCGGCGGCAAGGGCCTCTGCAGTCATCACCATGCCGACCATCGACATGTAGTTGTTAATAAGTTTCAGGCGCGCGCCGCTGCCCAGTGGACCGGCGTGGTAGGTGACCTCGCCCATGATTTCGAAAAGGGGGGCAGCTTGCTTCAGGTCGGCCTCATCCCCTCCGGCGATGATAATCAGACGTCCATCTCGCGCGGCCGACGGAGGCCGTCCGACCGGAGCGTCAATCATACGGATATTTCGATCACCGGCTTCCTGAGCGATAATCGCGACAGTATCGGGACCGCTTGTCCCCATGTCGATGAGCAAGCTTTGTGAAGACATTGCCGCCAGCACCCCTGACGCCCCGGTAAGAACGTCGATCAAGGTCCCGGGTTCCGGGAGCATGGTGATCACGATTTCGGCGGAAGCGGCGGCACTTCTGGCAGATGCCGCCACCTTCACGCCGTCGCTGCGGGCTTGCGCGCACCGAACCTTGTCATGGTCATACCCAGTGACGGCCATGCCCGCACGTGCAAGCCGGGCAGCCATTGGTCCGCCCATCACTCCAAGGCCGATGAATGCGACCTTAGGCATGATCCGAGTCCCGGACATGCCCTCCGGTCGCGACGTCCGCAAGAATCATCAACGCGTCGGCGATAACGATGCCTCCGGGCATTCCGGTCGCGGAAAGGGTCGCGGGGCGTACAAGCGCGGGGTTTATGTCCAGTTCTCTCAACCTGTGGCGATGGTACCACGCAAATTGCGATAGCTGGGCCAGTGTTTCGGAGAAGGCGTCGATATCCGCCGGCTCACGGCCCCTGGCGCCTTGAAAGATCGGCAGGGATTTCAGCTCGAAAATCATTTCGCGTGCGACATCCTCGTCAAACGGTGCCACGCGGAATGACACATCCCCAAAGATTTCAGCATAGATACCGCCTAGACCGACCGCGACCACGGGGCCGAAGCACGGGTCCTGAACCACCCCCATGAGGGCCTCGGTGGCATCGGTAACCATCTCGGCGAGCAGGATGCCTTCAAGGCGCACCCCGGGGGCATGCCGCGCCACCGACTCCAGGATATCCTGGACAGCGCGGTCAAGCTCCTGAGGCGTCGCGATCCCCAGCTTGACCCCTCCGACCTCTGTCTTGTGCGCAATGTCCTTCGAGACGATCTTGGCGACCAATGGATAGGTCAGGCATTCTGCGGCGACAGCGGGGTCGCCATCACAGGGCATCAGCACATCCACAGATCTGCCGATCCCGGCGTCAGCCAAGACCTGCTTGGAGCTGAACTCATCCAGAGGCCTGGTCGTTTCGGGCAGGACTGGAAACGCGTCTTCGGTGTCTGCCCACTGCGGGCGCGCCAGGATCGTACGTCGCTGCGTGGCCCAGCGGGCGGACACCGCCGCAGCGTGGGCAAGCCTGACCGGGGTCGGGATGATCGGGATGCCCGCCGCCTCCAGCAGTTCGTAGGCTTCTTCTGCACGATCACGACGGACCGACCAGCCGACAAGGACAGGCTTTTCAGTCCGCTCGGCGACCGCGACAATGACCCGAGCGGCAGAAACGGCAGCAGCCCCCGGCAACGACGCGAGCAAAATGGCCAGCTGGTCGATTCCGTCATCCTCGATCGTCGCCTCGAGCGCCCGCTCGAAAAGTCCCATATCGTTGAAAACACCGGCCGTGATATCAATCGGGTTTGCTGCGGATCCGAATGTCGGCACAATCTCGGCCAGCTTGCGGGCCGTTTCGGCACCAAACTCGGGCAGAGACAGCCCATCACGAATGGCCCGGTCGGCAAAGACGATCCCGGAGCCGCCCGAGATGCTGAGTGCTCCGATCCGTTCGCCCTGAGCCTGCCGTCTGGTGCTGAAAACCTTGAAAAGGTCGACCATTTCCTGAACGTCGAAGACTTCGATTATCCCGGCTTGACGGAAAGCCGACTGAAAAACCTCGTAGCTTCCGGTCATGTTGGCCGTGTGCGAAGCGGCGGCACGGGCACCGCTTTCGGTGTTGCCTCCCTTCCATACCAGCAACGGCTTGCTGGCTTCCAACGCCTTGCGTCCCACATCGATAAGGCGGCGCCCGTTGGAAAGCCCCTCGATATAGGCCGCGCAAATGCTCGTGCCGGGGTCGTCGATGAACACATCCAACAGATCGGGTGTCGTGAGGTCAGCTTCGTTCCCAGTCGAGATGCAGGTACGGAAACCAACCCCCTCTGCCGCCGCCTGAGTGGCAATGGCAAATCCGAACCCCCCGCTCTGGAAGGCCATCGAAACCGGGCCCTGGGGCAGGTCCAACTCACCGGTGATGCTTCCGAAGGCAGCAAACACACGGTTCGGAAAACTCACAAGACCCTGGCAATTTGGCCCGATCAGGCGCACACCGCCGGCCCGGGCCGCTTCGATCAGTTCGTGCTCGAGAGTGGCCCCGGACTCGCCCGATTCACGAAAGCCACCGCTCAGGATTACCGCGAATCCAATACCCGCCGAGCTGCAATCACGGATCGACTTGAGCACATGCGCACTTGAGACCGCGATTATCGCTAGATCGCAGGGTTCGTCGATATGAGCTGCGTCGGGGTAGCATCTCAGGCCGGCAACCTCTTCATACTTGGGATTTACGGGGTAGATCCCGCCGGTATAGCCTGCCGCCTGCAAGGCCTTTATAGGTTGCCCTCCGATCCGCGACGAATCGCGAGAGGCGCCGATCACCGCAATACCGCGCGGAGAAATTAATTTCTCCCTGTCGACGCTGGCGGTAAAGTCATTATGGGCAGAGTTGTACATTGTGGTTCTTTCCTGGTGTTCGGAGCAAGTTCAGGTGCCGGGCCGCTTCCGGAGTTCAAGGTGGAAATCGCCTTTATCGAGAACGACCCTCGATACATTCCGGCCGCTACAGGCCAGTTCCATGGCAGCCACGATTGGCGTCCTAAGTATGGTCGACCTTTCCACACCCCGCTCCATCCTATCAACCATCGCACCGTCGAAAAAATAACGCAGCATACGCGTCTCGTCATTCAGATCGAGGTATTTCGTGCGAAGGCCGGGCAAAACCGGCTCCAGATTTTTTGACGGCTCCTGGATATAAGCCGAGCCGTTTTCAAGAATTCGGTCCAATACATTCGGAACAACTGGAGCCAGAGGCTTTCCGTAATGTCCCATGGCGTATTTCTTGACCTCGTCGGGAACTACGGCATAGCGGTCACCGTTGATAACGTTCAGCGTCGCCTGGACACCGATGAATTGGGCGAAGGGCGTGACCTGGATGGGCCAGCCCAGATCGGCCCGGACCCTGGCGCACTCTTCCAGAACCTCGGGCAGCTTGTGGTGCAGGCCGACCTGATCAAGCTGTGCCTCCAGGTTGCTCATCACCCCACCGGGCACCTGATGTCCGACCGCAGCAGCATCGAAATCCATCACCCTGCCCCGCGGGCGTCCTTCGGCTATCGAGACCTGATCCAGATGGTGGCTCACGCGCTCCAGCGACGCTATGTCCATATCGACAGCATGGCCGGTCGCCCTCAAGTTGCGCAGAGTGGTCAGAACCGATGGCGGCGCGTTGCTGTCGGCAACGGGCGGCACGCATGTATAAAGATTGTCCACACCCAATTCCGCGGCGGCAAGATAGCTTCGCTGAGGCAAGCCGACAACGCCGTGGCTGTGCAGGCCCAGTGACATCTCACCGATCTCGGCACGGATCGCAGGCACGAGCGTCCGCAGGCGCTCAGGCGTAAGGACGCCGCTTGCATCCTCTATCAACAGGGCATCCACATCAGCTCTGTCGATAAACTCTCTGGCCTTTTGTGCGTAAAGCTCATCCGTGTGAATCGGGCTATCGGAAAAGGTTAGCCAGCCCGTGGTCATGGCTCCGAGTGATTTCGCGTGCAGCAACGCCGGTACGACATTGTCCAGATCGTGGAGCCCATCAAAGGCGACGAAGCGGGTGCAGCCATTCGCGATCAAACGTTCAACCCACAGGCGGTTGATGTCTTCGTGCTGAGGCTCGAACCCCAGAATGCAACTTGACCGGATAACGGCCTGCATCGGGGTCCGTGTTATCCTGGTGCGCAACTGGCGCAATCGGTCCCACGGGTTCTCGGATAGATAACGGACGGCCGCATCGAACTGGACGGCACCGATCACTTCGATAGCCCCGAACCCGGCGCGATCCAGATCCTCGGCGGCTGGCAACATCGCTGCTGTGGACATCCGCGTAGCCCAGTTGCACTGCTGGCCATCCCGGAACGTGGTATCTATCAAATGCAGCGGGGCCATCGCTCAACACTCCTCACGGATCCGAAGCAGAGGTGTCCCCTTGATCACGGTCTCGCCATTTTCAACAAGGAATTCCTCAACTTCGCCTCGCACCCCGGCCGACACCGAGGTGAACAGTTTCATCACCTCGATCAGGCCGACCGTGTCGCCGGGTTCGACCCGCGCTCCCCGCGCCACGAACGGGTCGGAGGTGGGCGATGGGGATTTGTAAAAAATGCCCCCGATCGGGGCCACCACGACGTGACCCGTAGAGGTGTCGCCGCGCTCGCCTTGTTGTGACGGTCCCGGACCTGCCTGCGGCTCAGACGAGATCGCGGTTCCCGCAGGACGGCCCTGCTTGCTGTCCGATCGGGAATCCGGCACAGGCACATGACCGGACTCTGCGTCTTGTGGGGGGATTCTGGAATCGCTCGTCGCGCCCGCGCCCCGACGCACGACCCGCAGGTGCGTATCCCCTACCCGAAGTACCATCTCGTCGAACTCCGAGGTTTCGAACTTGTGGATTATCTGTTCGATTTCGGAAGCAGAAATGGGCACTGCAGAACTCCTTCGATGCTCACGGGGGATTCGCCCCTTGTGGATACCGGCCTCAACGACCTGCGAATTGGGTCAAGTACACTGATAAGGCTGGGAGCAAAGCGATCACCACCCAGATCAACAAGAGGGACCATAGATAGGGCAAGACCGCTTTGGCGATCTGCAGATAGGGGATGCCGGTGATGCCGGATGCGACGTACAAGTTCAGACCGAAAGGAGGAGTGATGAAACCAATCGAACTGCCCGCCATGAAGACAACCGCGAAATGGAAAGGATCCACCCCCGCCTTGAACGCTACCGGGGCCAGGATGGGGGCCAGGATGACGGTATTGGGAACCGATTCGAGCAATGTGCCGGCGATCAGGACGATCATCATGCTGACAAAAAGCACCGTGTAGTATCCACCGAGTGAGCTAATGAATTCGCCAAGCCAGTCACCAAACCCAATCACCGCAAAAACCTGCTGCATCAGCAAGGACATAGCCACAAGCGGCATGATGATCCCGACGATCATACCGCTGCGCAGGATGACATTGGGCAGGCTCCGCAAGCTGAGTTCACGGGTCATGAGAAAACCGGCGAGCAGGCAATAGACAACTGTGACCGCCGCAGCTTCCGTCGGTGAAAACGCTCCCGAGTAGATGCCGCCCAGCACAATCAACCCCGCCGCCAGAGCGATCGAAACGCCCGGAAACGTTTGTGCGACACGGCCCACGCGGAACGGGTGGAGTTGACCATAACCCCGCCGCCGGCTGACAACGTAGACGGTCACAAGCATTACCAAAGACATCAACAGGCCGGGAATGATGCCGGCAAGGAACAATTCGGAGATCGGGGTCGCAGTCAGATGACCATAGACGATGAAGAGAATACTCGGCGGTATGATGATCCCGACCACGCCTCCCGCCGCCGATGTCGCCGCGGCGAAGGAGCTTGGATATCCCTGATCGCGCAGCGACGGATATGTGATCGAGCCAATCGTAGCGGTCGTGGCAGAGTTTGAACCGCTGATGGCCGCGAACATGGAACAGGTTGCGATCGTTGACATGCCCAACCCGCCCCGAACCCATCCCAGCAGGGACATCGAGAACTCGGTCATCCGGCGGGCGATCCCGCCTTTTGAAATCAGATCGCCGGTCAGAATGAACAGGGGTGCGGCCAGCAAGGCAAAGCTGTTGAGCCCTTCGAACAGACCCGAGCCGATGCTTGCCAGGGGGAAGTCAATTATGAGCTGCGCCCCGAGCACCCAAACTCCCATCAACAGGAAAAGGGGTGTGCCCAGCACGAACAGGGCCGCCGCCAGTCCGGATAAGAGAAAAAGCTGTGTGCTGGGATCGAAAATGGCATTCATCCGTCAAGGCTCCCAAAGCCCGCGGCCATGCGCAGGTCACTCCCTGACCGGACCGCCCTGAAATCTTCCCAGGCGTTCTGGAATACCCGAAGCACCAGAAGCGACCAGCCAACCGGCGTCGCCAGATAAAACCACCAGGAGGGAAGATCGACGGTGCCCGGAACGCTGGAGAAATTGTTCTGGTGCATCTGCACCAGCTCGAAAGAGTAGTAGACCGCAACAAACGCAAAAGTCAGGTAGAGAACATAGTCGATCTGCATGGATGCATATTGCCCCCAGCGCGACAGGTTCTGCCGAACTCCATTGAAGGCAAGATGTGACCGCATTCGGACGGCCAGGGCTGCACCCGGCCATGTCAGCCAGACAAACATGTAGGCCGGCACGGTCGTGCTCCAGGAAACTTGCTCGTCCAGCAGGAACCGACGCCCGACCTCGAAGGCAATG
This sequence comes from Roseovarius sp. B-10, assembly GCF_056859295.1. NCBI lineage: Bacteria > Pseudomonadati > Pseudomonadota > Alphaproteobacteria > Rhodobacterales > Roseobacteraceae > Roseovarius > Roseovarius sp. B-10. The sequence goes on from NZ_JBSXOE010000023.1 coordinate 107,905, forward strand.
ATGCCAGCGCAGGCGGTGTAGGCCACAAGGATGATGCCCTTCTCGAGATGCGCGTCCACATACCGAAGTGTACGATACGCTCCGGCCTTGAAACGCCCCCACCGCCCGCTGGGCAGCAAACGGGGGCCCTGCGTCTGGCCCATGAATTCCTCCCGATAGAAGTGCGGATCGAGCGGGACGACCAGTCACCCCGCTCTGAAACGTGGCAGATGCGTCAGAGCCACCAACGCCGTGGCACGACGTCAACTGCCCTCACCGACCGGTCGATGCGCTGGGCCAATGGCTTGATCGCTGCATAGGCGTCAAAACCTGCCATTTTATCGAGCCGCCCCCTCAATTGGGCATAGGGCTCTTGCTGGGGGTCGGCCATGCTTTGGGCCTCGCTCACCATATCTTCGTTGGGGATGATCACTTCGGTCCCTGCTTTGCCATAGATGGTGTCGGGCTTCGGGTCGCTTACATCACCGATGATGTTCTCCTGGGCGAAAGCCAGGTTGTACATGATGACCTGCTGGGTCTGGTACGCAGATTCCATCAGCGCGTCGCGCAACTCCGGCGTCAACTTGTCCAGGCTTTCGCTTCGGATCATCGTCGCCTCCGTTCCCGGAATGAAACCCAGTTTCAAATACTGGCTGACGACCGGAGCGAGATTGAAGGCTGCCGCGGCCGCGCCCCAGGTTTCCATGCCGTCGACCAGCCCCGAGCGCATGGCATCAGGCGTTTCAGCCCAAGCTACGGGAAGCGGATTCATCCCCATGAGGGTCAACGCAGTCTGCCCAAACTGTGTACCGGTGGCCCTTATCCTGGCGCCCTTCAAATCGGACATTTGGGCAATCGCGGGCTTATCCTTGAAGCTGGCCCCCATGAAAATCCCGCGAAGCTCCGCGGTGCTGAACAGAAGCTCCATGTTGTGCCGGTCGCGCAAGACGCTGCGGAAGACCTTTTCCGACTCAGGGTTATAGAGGAAATCGTAAATCTGCGCGGCGGACTGAAACATGAACGGATAGTCGAGAGCATTCATCCACGGGGCAATACTGGCCCCGTTCTGAGTCGAACTGACCCCGATATCGATAACCCCTTGCATGGTTTGCTGAACGCATTTCGTTTCGGCGCACAGCCCACCGGCATCGACGACATCGATCATAATGGCACCATCAGTGCGCGCTTCGATGTCGCGGACAAAATCCCACACGCCGACCCGCTGGATGTCATGTTGCGCATCGCCGTAGACCATTCCCAACTTGAAGACATGCTTGGCCTTGGCGGCGTCTCTTTTCTCCCCCAGACGCCCGGCTGTCTGAGCCAGAGCTGGCAATGAATAACCCGGCCCAAGCAATGCCGCCGCAGCAAGCGCTGAACTCATTCCGAAGGCTGAACCGACACGCATAAAATCTCTGCGTGAGACTCTGCCTCTCGGCCGTTTGCTTTCATTGAACATTTTTCCCCCGCTTTCATTGTCGCTTTACCCGCCAGTTTGAACCTTCTTCTTTCTGACGATTGTGTTTGGTGAGCCGAGCATAAAGTATAAGTAATATTTTTACAAAACTACAATAAATTACATGTTTCGTAACTTACGCTTACATTACTAAGCGTCACGATGTCATCGCCATCACGGGATACCGGAAAACGTTCCAACAGCCGACGTCCGCAGCGCCTTGATAACCTGACCGCCTCCCGACGGCATCGATGTGCGAGTGTGGGTCTGCAAGGCCCCACCACAGAGGAGGGTCACGCGTCGATCATCACGGTCTTTTCTTCGATGCCCGATCGCCAGGCCCGCCCTGATTCGAGCACAGACACCCTTGTCGCCCCATCGCTTCCAGCGATTGCAGACGTCTTTTGCCGACTGTGTTCCGCAGGCGCGTCCCGGCCTTTAGCGCCCTACGGCAGCGAGATTGCTCCCCGTCCGCCGCAGGATGCCCCGATTACGGCCCTCCGCGCGGCAAGCCTGAAAAGCGACGGCTCATCGGCCTTTCAGCCAGACGACAGGATCGTGAGACCCGATCAAGCCGTAAATCACGCTTCGCAAGGTCAGCAGGTGCGTATTCTCGGACGCGGAAATGGAAGAAGATTAGAACATCGGCAATGGGACAACGCCCCTTGCAACACCGGGCGTAAGCCGCATAATCAGGTCTGCCAGAGAGGCAGTATCTCCATGGCTCAATCCGCTCTGACGCACAATTATCATTGACGATGGACACCGTGCGCTTCCTGGAAAGAGGGCGGCAAGCTATATCGAGCGATCATGGCTGGCTGATTATGAAAGGGCAAGGACGACGAGATGGACACTGGACCGCAGAACAAATACTTTTCCTTGCTTGCAGAGGGTCGTTTCCAGATTCAAGGGTGCGAATCTTGCGGGGCCTGCGTTTTTTACCCCCGTGTGGTCTGCCCCTATTGCGGCTCGGATCGGCTTTACTGGTTCAAGCCCGAGGGCAGGGCAACCGTTTATTCGACTACCGTCGTGCGGCGAGATCGCGAAAAAGGCGGCGATTACAACGTGGCGCTCGTCGATCTGGTCGAAGGGCCACGAATGATGACAAGCATCAGGGGGATTGAGCCGGACCAGGTGAAGATCGGGATGGAGGTTGAATTTCATTCGATCGACACCGAAACGCATGATGCAGTCTACTTTCAACCGACAGGGAACGCGTAATGGTCAAGGAGCTTCGGGGCAAGACGGCGATTGTCGGCATCGGTCAGGCGGGATTGGGCAAGGCAGAAGGTTTCAGCGAAGTGGAGATCCTGGCCGAGGCGGCCAGACTGGCGGTTGCCGACGCCGGGCTGAAGATGTCGGATATCGACGGGATCACCACGGCCAGCGTGACCGCCCCGATGTGGGCGATGCCGGTGATCGAATATCTGGGCCTGAACACCAGTTTCATCGATTCCACAATGCTCGGGGGGTCGAGTTTCGTCGCGCATATGCTCCCCGCGATTCACGCACTCCAATCCGGTCAATGTAACGCGGTACTCGTCTGCTACGGGAGTACACAGCGGACCTCCAGCGTGAACCGCGCCACGATAGCCGAGGTGCGCCGGAGTTTCGATCCACAGCCTTACGAGTATCCCTATAATCCGCTTAGCCCGCTTAGCACCTATGCCCTCGCGGCCGCGCGACACATGCATGAATACGGCACGACGCGTGACCAGTTGACCGATGTCGTTCTGGCCGCCCGCTCCTGGGCCCAACGCAACCCCGACGCATTGCGGCGCCAGCCGCTAAGCCGGGCCGAGGTCGAAGAGTCCAAGATGATTTCGGACCCTCTAACCGTGGCCGATTGCTGCTTGGTCAATGATGGTGCAGGGGCTTACGTGATGGTGCGAGCGGATCGTGCGGTGGACCTGCCCCAAAAGCCGGCATATGTACTTGGCGCTGCAACCCATGTCTGGGGGCGACAGGGCTCTTCGTTGCCGTCGCTGACTGAAACGGCAGCGAAGGTTTCGGGCGAACGAGCCTTTGAGATGGCCGGTGTCACGCCAAGCGATATCGACGTCGCCGAACTTTATGATGCCTTTTCCATCAACACGATCCTCTTTCTTGAGGATCTTGGCTTCTGCCCCAAGGGAGAAGGCGGTCGTTTCGTATCAGATGGCATGATCGCGCCCGGTGGCGATCTGCCCGTCAATACCAATGGCGGCGGTCTGTCCTGCATCCATCCGGGAATGTACGGGATATTCATCACCATCGAAGCCGTCAGGCAACTGCGCGGGCATCGCGGCGACGGACAAATCGACGGTGCGGAACTGGCGCTGGTGCACGGGAACGGCGGCAGCCTGTCTAGTCAATCGACCGCCATTCTCGGTGCGGAATCAACGCTGTGGTAGCGGCTGTAATCGAACTTGAAATAGAAGAAGATCAACATATCCTACTACTCCGATTGTGGACTTTCCCCACCCACCGTGCGGTTGTGCTCGGGGCTGCGATAGGCCGAGCGGACGATCAGCGGCTTGCCGAGCCGGTGGCGAAGCGCCTGCAGTATCTTGAGCGTAGTTTCGTTGATCAGCAACTTGAAGATGCCAAGATCGGCGATCCGCTGAATGTTCTGCCATAGCTCAGCCCGTTAACCGGTTGAGCAGGTTCCGCACATTCGACACATGCCAGCGCCCACCACGCCGTGTCCGGATGCCGCGTGTGTTGAGTTGCTCAGCGATGGCGCGAAGGGTGGTGTGTCCCTCGCTCCGGAGGCTGGCCAACACCGGCGTCAGGGTCTGCGCGAACGCGTCCGCGTTCGAGACCACGGACCTTCGGAGCGGTGCACCGCCTTGCCCGGCCCGCCTCAGCGCCGCGGCCCCGTTCGGATTGCCCAGCCTGACGCCGCGCGCTTTGGCTGCCGCCAGCGCCTCCTTCGTGCGCCGTGAAATCGCCTCGCGCTCCTGCTGGGCCACCAGTGCCATGATGCCGACGGTCAGATCGTTAGCCTCGGGCATGTCACAGGCCACGAAGCGCACGCCGCTGGCTTGCAGCGTCAGGAGAAACGCCGCGTTTCGTGAGAGCCGGTCCAGCTTGGCGATGACCAGCGTGGCCCCGGTGAGGCGCGCGAGGTCGAGGGCCTTCTCGAGTTCCGGCCGGTCATTCTTGCGCCCGCTCTCGACCTCGGTGAAGCGGCCAAGCACCCGGGCCTCCTTCGAGGCTGCAAACGCGTCGATGGCCTTGCGCTGCGCCTCGAGCCCGAGCCCAGACCGGCCCTGCCGGGCCGTCGAGACCCGCTCATAGGCCACGAGCTTGGGCGATGGGGCAGCTTCCCTGACCATGTACAAACCTGCGTAACGTTGGTTGCGCAGATGTGTACATCGCTCTGAAGCGCATAGGAGTGTAGTCAGAACAGCAGGAATGCCGTGCTTAAACAGGCGTCTGAGATGAGAAGCGGTCGAAAAAGCGTGATTGCCAAGTGAACAACCAGGTTATCGAGCGCGCAAACCAATTCCACGCTCTGAAGAGCCTATAACGAAAAAGGGCGCCCGAGGGCGCCCAGATCCAAATCCGGATGTACCGTTCAGGCGAGCTGAAGGTTGCCTGCGGATTCCCGGCCATCACGACCGGCCTCGACGTCGAAGGTAACGGCCTGATCATCCTTCAGAGAAGTCAGACCTGCGCGCTCGACGGCAGAAATGTGGACAAAGACGTCCTTGCCGCCGGATTCCGGGGCAATAAAGCCGAAGCCTTTTGTAGCGTTGAACCATTTCACGGTGCCATTGGCCATCGTGATATCTCCTGTATCTTTCAACCTGTTCGCGGAAGTGCAACAGCGTGGCGCGGTTGGCCAAAATCGAATTCGCTGAAGTCCGTTTGGGGAAAAGCAGGGGATCGATAGCGGTAACGTAGCGACGGACACATGACAGGTTACACTCGCGGTGTCGAGAGACAATCGCATCGGTGAAACCGCTTGCCGCTCCGACAAGCCAGAACTTTCACTCATCCGCAGCCATCACCTCGGGTCGGGCAGCGTCGCAATCCGTTCTCTCCTTGCGCCCCGCGCTGCCCAGCATGTTGACCGGTCGCTGCACCAGGTTGCCGTCGTCATCCCGGAACACCGTGACGAACTCGATCTTCGTGACCTGATCGGCCTCGGGGCCTGCCCCCTCGAGGCCAAGCCGCGTGCGCGCGGATGGTGTGAGCCCGAGTTCCGACATGTAGCGCCCCATCAGCTCCAGCTGCTTGTTGGCCACCGACAGCCAGGGCGATTGCTGGACGTGGCCGTTGGGCGTCTTTAGCAGAGTGGGCGTCTCCGCCAGTTTCTCCTCGGCCTCCACCCAGCGGGCATAGGCCTGGCAATAGGCCGCGAGCGCCGCGCGATCTGCCAGCGTGAGAATGCCTGCGTCATGCAGGGGCGTCGCGAGCCGCCGCCATTCCCTGCGGGCCGTGTCGCTCAGATGCGCCGGGCACCGTGGCAGTGCGCCCATCGGCGTGTTGGCCAGCGTTCCGGCCTTCGGTGTAGGCTTGCGGCCGCGCATCGGGACCTCCTATGCCCTGTCCAGCAGAAGGAAAGGATTGTCCTCCTCGGGCGTGTCGGCGGCGGAAACCTGCGAGCGCGACGACGGGGTGAAGCCGAACTCGGCCGCGTAGCGCACCATGTCCGCCATCGCCTTGTTCGCCGCACCAACCAGCGGGTTGTGGATCACGTTGCCGGCCTTGGTGCGGATGATGAGCCCTTCCGTGACCGCATCCTTCTCGGCCATGCGTGCGAGCGCCGCCTCCGCGGCGACCCACCGGCCATGGGCCTGACAATAGGCCGCCAGCGGGGCGCGGTCCAGATTGCTCATGATGCCAAGCTGCACGATCTCTTCGATCACCCGCTCCCACTCCAGCCGCGCGGCCCCGGTCAGATGCTCGGGCGGCTCCGGCCGCGCCAGGTCCGGCGTCGGCTCATGTTCGTTGAGACGGTGTTTGCGGGCCGTCCCCGACAGGAGTTTCAGCTTCGTCGGCTTCGGTTTGCGTCCGCGCATGCCTCACCTCCCCTTTACCCTTTCCGACCCCCGGTCCGAATTCTGGCCGTGAAAGAAAATGCCTGCCCCCGCCGGTCCCGTGGCAAAGGTCGTAGAGATTGACCCTCCCCCGGGGGTGTGCCCCGACGTGCCAACCGCTCGAAGAGACGCCGCAGGCAAAAGCTTCTCAGGAACGACACGATCGTGAAGGCCGTGCCGATCCCGAGGTGCTGTGCAACGGTGACCGAAAGGCCCATCACGGGAAAGACAAGAAGCTGCGTGGCAAGCGCCACGATCCAGCCAACGACGAGGTTGGCGAGGGCTTCCAGGGCTGATGTCATTCGCCCCTGCGTCATGCCGCGCGCTCCAGCCGCTCGGCTGCGATCTCGCCAAGGCCGCGCCCATCCCCGTCGAGCGTGGCGCTCTGCCCGGTGAACACCTCCCAGCGCCGCACGGCCACATCCACGTAAGCCGGATCAAGCTCCATGGCATGACAGGCCCGCTGCGTGCTCTCGGCGGCAATCAGCGTGGTGCCCGATCCGCAGAACGGCTCGTAGACCGCTTGCCCCGCGCTGGAGTTGTTCAGGATCGGGCGCCGCATGCACTCCACCGGCTTTTGCGTGCCGTGGACCGTCTCGGCATCCTGATCCCGGTTCGGGATCGACCACAGCGTCGATTGCCGGCGATCACCCGACCAGTGGCCCTTGCCGCGCACGCAATACCACGCCGGTTCATGCTGCCAGTGGTAGTGCCCGCGCGAGAGCACATGCCGGTCCTTGGCCCAGATGATCTGGCTGCGGATGTCGAACCCGCAGGCGCCAAGGCTGTCGGCCACCGTCGTGGCATGCAGGGCCCCGTGCCAGACATAGGCCACGTCGCCCGGAAAGAGCGCCCAGGCATCCCGCCAGTCCGCGCGGTCATCGTTCATCACCTTGCCGGTGCGCTTCGTCTCCGACGCGCCGGCCCGGTTGCGCCAGTCCGGGTCGTAGTCCACGCCATAGGGCGGGTCCGTCACCATCAGATGCGGGTGCACATCCCCCAGCAACCGGGTCACGTTGGCCTCCGACGTCGCGTCGCCGCACAAGAGCCGGTGCGGGCCGAGGCACCACAGATCGCCAGGACGCGACACCGGCTGCGCGGGCGGCTCAGGGGTGTCCTCCTCCCGCGGGTCGGCCTTGTCGAGCGCAAGCAGCTCGTCGAGCTCCCCGGCCGCGAAGCCCAGCCCCTCCAGGTCCACCCCGAGCTCCGAAAGCTCGCCCAGTTCCAGCGACAGCAGCTCCCGGTCCCAGCCCGCCTGCTCGGCCAGGCGGTTGTCGGCGAGGATGTAGGCCCGCTTTTGCGCCTCGCTCAGGTGCGCCAGTTCGATCACCGGCACCGCGCGCAGACCCAGCTGCCGCGCCGCCAGCACCCGGCCATGCCCCGCGATGATGCCATTCGCGCCATCGACCAGCACCGGGTTGTTGAACCCGAACTCCCGGATCGAGCCGGCAATCTGCGCCACCTGCGCCTCGGAATGCGTGCGTGCGTTTTTGGCATAGGGGACGAGATCGGCGACCGCGCGCTGCTCGATGGCGCGCGCGCCGGGCTGCGTGTCTGCCTCGAAATTATCCGCTGCCCGCTTCGCCATGACCCCGCCCCGGAATTGTCCGTTCGTCTGTGCCTGCCTCACCCGCAATATAGCACGGGAGCTATTCCATTGTAATCATGACATTAATTGACAGGCGCCGACAGGAACAGACACCACTGTGCGGGTCGGCGTTGCGCTTCTGCTGGATGCCCGACGGAGAGATCGACAGACGAGCTGTCGCTAATGTCATGGGCTGATAAATCGGGCCTTTCCAAACCCGACATCCTCGAAAGCGGACCGAACCGAATTGTCGCGGTTGGGGGTCTTCCTTGAGCAGGATGTTGACGCTTGGCCGGGTCCGTCGTTTCATCTACGCCCCCAGCAGGCTTGGGATCGTGCGACGCACACCTCGCGCGCGTGGACATCAGAAACGTCATTAACAGTCGTGTGCTCGCGTTTTTTTTATGATCCTCTTTGATCACGTCAGAGAGTAAAAAGCGTTATTGCTCAAGAATCCCGTCTTTGCAGGCAGTTCCTCCATGGGCGGGAGCTCACAGAAAAAGGATCAGCAATGAATATTCCCGAAGCTACCAAACCCGCAGTGTGGGGTGCCATCGGTGGCGCCATCGTCGCGATCGTGATCGGATTTGCCTGGGGCGGATGGGTGACTGGTGGAACAGCATCCGAGATGCAATCCGCCAGTGCGGAATCAGCCGTCGTTCAGGCCTTCACACCCCTCTGCGTCGCCAAGGCCGAGCAAGAGCCGGAACAGATCGCCTTGTTGAAGGACGAACGGAGCTATCAGCGTGACAACTTCGTGGTCGAGGCTGGTTGGGTCGACAATGTGAGCGAAAAGTATCAGTCGGAAGTGGCTGATTCGTGTGCCGATTTGATCATAGAAGGCATGGAATAACGCAGGCGGGTCCCGCCAACGCATATCGTCACTCTATCTCCATGTTGAGCCTCGGGACGGCGCTTCCAGCCGATTTGGCAGCTTCATCGGCGCGGCCGCGCCCGGGACGGCGGTAGGCAGCCGTTTTAAGGGACATTTCCCTATAAGAACTATTCGGGATTTGCCCCTTAAATCCGACCCGCTCGAATTCCTTCTGCGACTGCTTTTCACTGTCAAACAGCGCCGGATGCAGCGCTGCTCGTCGACCGGGCTTTCGATCGCGACGACGTCCAGACGCGCGAAGAAGCGCCCCGGTGCTGCCGCGTCACAGCCAGGTCAGCAGCAGCCGCCGTGACAAAAGTGACAGTTTCCCCATTATCCCACGTATAGGGACGTCGGATTTTCCATACGTCCGATAGTCTGTGTTTTGTCACTTTTGTCACGCTCACTTCAGCCGGAGGCCGCGCAACCCTCGATGGCGACTGCTGCGTTGATCCTCAAAACCACGCTGCCGCAGTTCCTTGATGAGCGAACGCTTGGTCCAGCCTCCAAGCCCTTGCTGGTCGCACCAGAAGTTGAAGCGCACGATCAAATCGTCCGAGGCAACAAAGCCGCCTGGGTCCTCACTGGTCTCGTCCTGCAGGAACTGCCCCACGGTATCTTCCTCGTCGAAATAGGCAGCGGAAGCCGCGGCGATGGAAACCGGCACATCGAGCCCCCGTTCCTGCCAGGCCAGCGCGCCATCGATGCACCAGCGAAGGATTGCCGGGTGTTCCGATTTGAGCCGGTCGGGCAGACTGCCATCGCGTCGCTCGGGCGGGATGGTGACCGCGAACGGCACCAGCACGACACGGCTGCGGATCGCCTCGTCAACACCCTTGAAGGACGGCTGCGTGTTTCCCGCGATCATCAGGGTCATCTGCGGATCGAAGTCGAAGAAGTCCTGGCGCATGAAACGCGCCGTCATCCGATCCCCGCCGGTCAGGTCCTTGATCACCGCCTCATCCCAGGTCTTGCCGCGGGGCAACTCCGAGGCAATGGCCAGCCGCGCGCCGTGCAGGCCGGCGATATCGGTCGGGTGACGTTCGGTCTGCGAGTTCAGGAAGGTCGTGGCGGCAACCCGGCGCCCGTAGTCGCCCCATATATCCAGCAATGTGTTCATGAACACGGATTTACCGTTACGACCGGACCCGTGAAGGAAGAGCAGCTTGTGTTCCTGCACAGAGCCCGTGAGGGCATAACCTGCTGCGCGCTGCAGGAAGTCGATGGTTTCCTCGTCCTGCTCGAAGATGTCTCCCAGAAAGCGAAGCCAGAGTTCGGGGCGAACCCCGCGATCGGCTGGCGCGCACGCGAGGCGGTGGCTGATCAGGTCTTCTCGCTGCGCCGGTCGCAGGTTCCCGGTTCGAAGATCGACCGTCCCTTCCGGCGTGCCGACCAGGAACCTGTCGGCATCGAACGCTTCATGCGTCGTGGCCGAAGCGGGGTTGGCCCGGGCGAGACCTGAAACGGCGGCCACGGTGGCACTGCTGCCGAGCGACCGCGCTTGATCGCGGGCCCACTTATGGATTTTCCGTGCTTCGGCCCTGTCACCCGCAGCGTTCAGATCGGCAGCTTTGTTCTCCGCCCAGACGCGGACTTCGTTTGCCCGCTCGCGCAGGAAACTGCGTGTCCGTGACATGTGCGCCAGGGTCTCGTCGCGCTGCCAGTGCGTTCCGCTCCAGAAGAGCCACTTGCCCCAGAGGGCGACGAACCGTGCGTCGCTATCCCAGCTTCGCCGACCGAGTTCCAACGCAAGGGCGTCGTGGGACAGATCGCAGCTGTCCTCGGAGCGTTGTCCTGGTCCGGCGGTTTGCTCCCCATGCCCACGATACCGCCGGGCAATCTCGGAGAGATCGGCACCGGCTGTACGCGCGCGCTTCGCGATGGAGCTCAGGGTCACGCCACCGCCAACCTGAAAGCCTTGCCATTTGGACGCGACCTCTCCCGGTTTGAACTTGTCCCCCTGGGAGGACCAGTCCTCCGCCAGGCGCAAGCCTTCGGTACTGCCTGCGAAGTGATCATGCAGAGCCTGCAGAACCTCGAGCCACGCATCGTAGCCTCCTGCGTCCGGATCGATCCAGGACAGGAGGTCTTCGACCTCTTCCACCGGTGCCTTGCAATCGGGTTTCCCGAAGCGATCAAAATCACCTGTCCGGAGCATCCCGGATCGCTGCGAAGCAGAATTCCCTGCTGGCATTTTCCTGGGAACCCATGCAGGCACCGGGGCAGGCTCATCATCCGTCTCGAAGCAGTAGCGCCCGCCTTCGAACTCGGAGGGCTCGAGCAGGATGTAGCCTCGATGCTTGATTTCGACGCCCGCGCAAAGCTGGCCTGCGAAACGATCGTCGCTGTGTGCAGTGAAGATATAGTGGTGGCCGCCGCGGGGGCTGCGCTGAACAAGCGTTTGCGGAACCTCGCGACCGTGAACAAATGCGCTCCAGCCGCAATCCGCCTTGTATGAGTCCACATCGACAGCCACGAGGCCGGAGGCTGCGAGGTGAACGCCGATATTGGCATCGGGCCACCGGGTCCACCAGTCGCGAACGACACCCGGGTCATTCGATGCCCCGACATGACCGTTCTTCAACAGATGTGTGGAGGTGCCGTCGGCGTCACGACCCTTGGTGCCTTGCGTGATTGGAAATACATACCACCCCCGTTCGGCGTAGGAGATGGCTGCATCAAGGCGCATCGGGATGTGAAGCACTCTGTTCATTCCGAACCTCCCCGATAAGTAACGGCACCGCTCGTCCGACCCGCCGTGTTGCGATTGCGCTGTTCGAACTCTTCGATGTCCCTCATGGGGTAGCGGATCGAGCCACCAATATTGACCCAGGCGGGGCCGTAAGGCTCCGCCCTCCACCGCTCCAGCGTACGCCCGCTGAGACGCCAGCGCGCAGCCAGTTCGCGCTGCGTGAGATAGACCCGGTCTTCAGTCATCCCGGCCCTCCCCGCGATTCCGGGGCCGCTGAAACACCAGGAAAAGCGCCTGGCCGTCCTCGGAGCGGCCGCCCTCCTCGATGAGATAGCTGCGCCCCTCTTCCAGCAGCATGGCGAAGTCCCATGCGTGATAGAGGCCCGGCAGTCGCTCGTATTCGTCCTGCGTCGTGATCCTTATGGTCATTGAACTGCTCTCCATGTCGGGCGCGCCGAATTGCGCGCTCACATGGGAAAAGCCGGTCGGGAGCCCGGATCGGGACAGGTCAGGCGCCGTCGAGCTCCGTCAGCCGCCGCAGGGCGCGCTGGCAGCGCTTGCGGGCCGCGTCGTGGCTGATGCCCAGAAGCGTCGCAGCTTCCTTCTGGGAAAACCCCGCGATATGCACGGCGGTCAGCAGAACACCGTCCTCGCCGAGCGCCGATGCCGCGGCTGCCGCGATCGCCTCGGGTCGGTCCATCTGCTCATCTTCATCCGCGGCATCGAGCCCTTCGCAATCGCATGTGGTGTTACGCCTGTTGGCATCACGGAGATACGCCCGCCGCAGATCGCGCTCCAGGTTGCGCAGCAACGTGGCCGCCACGCGCCCGATCCGCTCAGGGTTTGCGGATCGGATGCCGATGGTCAGCTGGCTGATGAGATCGGCGTCGAGCGCTCCAACCGGGGCGAGGTCGCGCAGCCGGTGGCGCAGCGTGCAGAGACCCGGCCAGAGCGCCAGGACGAGGAGCTCGACGGCGAGATCGCTGCCGGGCGGATCACCGCAGGCCTTGCGCATCAAGCGCGACAGCACCTTGTTCTTGCTCTCGGGGTCAGGGTCCTTGCCGTGCAGCCAGCCAAGCAATTGTGCCGGCTCGCGGAAACGGCCGATCCGGTCCTTCTGCGGAAGAAGTGTGGAAAACGTGGTCAGTGCGGAATGCCGGTGAACCGACCGGACGAGCTGCGCGTGAAGCGCAGACCAGGATGAAGACACGAGACGCCTGGGCTGGGGCCGGGCATCTCGCGCCTCTCATCGGGCCGGGTTTGGGCGTCGTGCGCCTCTGCGAATTCTCGAGCTGGTAAGGTCTACGACTTGGCGGTTCGCTTGTTCAGCGATCCGCATCCCTTGCAGGTCGCCGATGCAGGCAGGGTCGCGACGTATTCATGGCGGCGCTGGAAGCGGATGTGGACGTCATGTCCGTGGATCACGCCCAACAGCTTGCCGCAGCATTTGCACAGCCAGTCTTCTCCACGAGGTCGCGTTTGACGCCGCAGGATCGGAATGCCGTGTGTGGTTTGCGTCTGCTCGTATCGTGCCATGTCGGCCTCCTTCGGTTGATGGAGGCTTGATGGCCGAACGAAGTGTGGAGCGTCCCACGCGCGTGTATGGAGGAAGTCTGGAGGCCTTAATCCATCAGCCGCCACATCCCTTTTCCGCTGCCTTTGCCGACATATGACGTGAACACGCGTTCACGCATCTTTCCGGTGAATAGCTCTCTGGGTGTTCTGGCAGAAGTTCCCTCCAGAAGGAAACTGGAATGAACCTCCGGCGCGCCGCTATTGTAGGCCTTCGCGAGCTTCTCGAAGAACTGCAGTTGCACCGGGCTGGACAGCGGCAAAGCCTCCTTGCGAGGCATGATCAGGCTCCCAGTGTGTGGACCGCCCCGAACCACGCGCGCCCGCGTGTTCTCAGAAATCAGTCGGTGCTCGGAGTTCAAGCGATCGAGCATGTGGTCGACCAAGAGCCCGGGCGAAGCGGAGCCGCTTTGCCACACGTCCTGGACCGGCATGGCAACGTTGTTCGCCAGAAACCTCGGCGCTTCCTGCCCGGCGCAAAGGACCAACCCGTCGCCGGTGCTCGCGCGCGATCGCAGGTCCTCCTCCAACTTGAAGATGACCTTCGGCTCTCCAAGCCCGCGTGCCAGGTAAACGGGAGCGGAGCCATTCGCGGTGGTAATGTCTCCCACGCGAACGAGGTCGTCGCTGATCTGCTCGAACTTTCTCGCGGAGAGATTACGCGCGAGCGACCGGACCAGAGTCTCGCGAAGCCACGCCTCGGCGACCTTGAACTCAGTGTAGTCCAGCACCGAGTGACCGCGCTCGGGGATCACGGAGGACGTGTCAGCCTCGACAACATCATCTTCATCATCTTCGACCAGGGTGAGGCTCTGGCGCTTCTTCTGAGAAATGAGGCGCGCGTCCCGAAGTGTTTGGATAGGTAACCCCAGCTCCGACAACCTCAATCCGGTAACGACGGTCTCGCCGAGGTCGAACAGCCGCATCAGAGGCGGAAGCAAGTCGGCCGTCTCCTCATCGTCGAGCGGACGCAGCTTGCGCGTAATGCCCCAGGCCTCCAGCAAGCGCGCCCCCAGTTCGCGCGTGGCGCGGTCCTTGTGGCTCTGGACATTCGAGCCATTCGTGCCGCGCAGAGTGATGTTCAACGACCTGTTTCGCCGTTCTCCCTCACGACGATACTCCACCGAGATCGCGATACGATTGATGCCGGCAGGTCCCCTGAACCGATGGGCTCCGGAAAGGTACCGTTTCAACATGTCGTCGATGTCATCTTCGCGCGTGACCTTGAGCAATGCACGCCTGCCGAAACTGCCAAGCAGCAACTCGCACTCGGTGACGACGGCGGATTGAACATCAACACCCTCGATCTCGGGGATATCCAGTTCAAACGAGGATGCAAACCGACCGAGGTCATAGACCTTCTCGGACAAAGGTTTCTCGGAAATGTTGTGTCCAAGCACGATCTCCGCGAACGCATTCGACACGTCATGTCTTTGGCCGAAACTCCGCCCGAGGACTTCGATCCGCTGGTTCAGTGGAGTGTAGATCAGCACGATCTCGTCCTGCGGCCGAAAGTACAGCGCCTGCCGGGTTCCATCGTCCCGGTGCTCGTAGACCGAGGACAAATCCGCGCCGTGGCGCACGATCAACATCACCGACGCAGGATAGGTTTCCGTTTCCGGGAGATCGATCGCGGACAGTTTCGGCGCTCTTCCGAGGCCAAGCACCTGATCGAGCTTGCTGGTCAGGGCCGGCAAATTTACCGAGGCTGCTTTCGCCGGGACGCTTTCGTCCAGATCAAGGGTAAATGCCGAATGGATTTTACCGCGATCTCGATCCTTTCGCGCATGATGGAAGCTCTCGGCATTCTGGAAAATGACCGGCAGCTCGGTGAAGGCCCAACAGCTCTTGCAAAGCTCGTCGAGCTGCTCATCAAAAATGGCGCACTCTTCGTGGGAGCCGGTTTCGTTGATGACCGTCTTCAAGGACTCGGCGCCCTTCGCGCAGCCCATTTCGGTGACGCGTTGGCTTTGAGTCTCGATCTCCGACAGCAACTCAGGGCCAAGGGGACGAAGCTGCTCTAACCTCAAGCGCGCATTGCGATCAGTAGTGACCCCGTCTGTGAATGACGGAACGGCGTCATTTCCCTCAACAGCATCAATTACCTTGTCCAGGAACCGCGCCGCCAGATGGGCCGGAATGTCTTCCAGGACCTCCCGCGTGTTCGTTCCAATAGCCTTGTCTCGCCGTCCCATACTCCCTCCCGAACGGGGAAAGGCTAATAGCGAAGCGTCTACAGCGCAAACGCGGCATGTCCCAAAAGGATGCTCCGAGTTGGCTTTAGAGGGGTATGAACGCACTTGATCCCAACCAGATGACCCCGTTTGAGCGCCGCGCTGCGCTCTGCAAAATCCTCGCCCTCGCCCTGGTCCGCCTTCATATGCGCAACGCAAGTCAGGTTTCTGAAGAAGATGGAGACTTTCCGCTACACAATCCGGCCGACCGGAGCGGTCATGCAACTCCAACTCGGAAGGAGACCGCATGACGACCCATGACCCCATCCCCATGCGCCTGGCCGCGCTCAAGACCGCCACGACGCCTGACCTGAAGCAGCAGTGGCGCGACCTGTTCGACAGCGAGCCGCCGCCGTTCAACCGCCGCTATCTGGAGAGCCGGCTGGCCTACCGGATTCAGGAATTGGCCTATGGCGGGCTAAAGCCCGAGACGATCCGGCGGCTGGAGCGGCTGGGCGAGCAACTCGACGGCGGTGATCGCAAGAGAAGCGGCCTCCGCGCCGACAGGGATCGCCCGATTGCCGGCACTCGGCTGATCCGCGAGTGGCAGGGCGTCGAGCATGTCGTCACCGTCACCGCGGACGGGTTTGAGTGGCAGGGGCGGCCCTACAAGTCGCTGTCGGCCATCGCCCGCGCGATCACCGGCACCCGCTGGAACGGCTGGGTGTTCTTCGGTCTGAAGAACCGGAGGGCGCGGACATGACGAAGGCCCCCACGCAATCAGGAATGATCCGCAAGCAGCGCTGCGCGATCTATACGCGCAAGTCCTCCGAGGAAGGGCTAAGCCAAGAGTTCAATTCGCTCCACGCCCAACGCGAGGCCTGCGAGGCCTTCATCGCGAGCCAGCGGTCCGAGGGATGGGTGCTGGTCCGCGATCAGTATGATGACGGTGGGATATCGGGCGGCACTCTGGACCGGCCCGGCCTGCAGCGATTGCTGGAGGACATCGAGGACGGGCTGGTCGACGTGGTCGTGGTCTACAAGATCGACCGCCTCAGCCGCTCGTTGGCCGACTTCGCCAAGCTGGTCGAGGTGTTCGACCGCAACGGCGTGACCTTCGTCTCGGTCACGCAGTCGTTCAACACGACGACGTCAATGGGTCGGCTGACGCTGAACATCCTGCTGTCCTTCGCCCAGTTCGAGCGCGAGGTGACGGCGGAGAGGATCCGCGACAAGGTCGCCGCCAGCCGCAAGAAGGGGATGTGGATGGGGGGCGTGCCGCCCTACGGCTACCGTGTCGAGAACCGGAAACTGGTGATCGATGACGAGCATGCCGAGCACGTCCGCTGGATCTTCGCCCGCTTCCTTGAAATCGGCTCGGGCACGGAACTGGCGCGCGAGGTGGGCAAGCGCGGCATCCGCACGCCCCGCGGCAACCGGATCGACAAGAAGTATCTCTACCGGATGCTCAACAACCGCGCCTACATCGGCGAGGCGGTTCACAAGGGCGAAAGCTACCCCGGCGAGCACGACGCCATCATCGACCGAGAGACGTGGGACCGTGTCCATGCGATCCTGCAGGAAAGCCCCCGCAAGCGCGCCGCCCGCACCCGTGCCGAGACGCCCGCACTGCTGAAGGGGCTGCTGTTCGGGCCCGATGGCGCGGCCTTCTCGCCGACGCACACCCGCAAGGGCGGCCGGCTCTACCGCTACTACGTCAGCCAGACGGTACTGAAACACGGTGCCGGGTCGTGCCCGGTGGGTCGCGTGCCCGCGGGCGAGATCGAAGCGACCGTCATCGATCAACTCCGAGCCGTGTTCCGCCAGCCCGAGATCGTGGCGGGGACGTGGAAAGCAGCGCGCGCCCACGCCGACGACATAAGCGAAGCCGACGCTCGCTCGGCGCTGCAGCAACTCGATCCGCTGTGGGACGAACTGTTCCCCGCCGAGCAGGCCCGCATCGTGGCGCTGTTGGTGGAGCGCGTGGACATCGACCCGGACGGGCTGAACGTCCGGCTCCGCGTGGACGGCCTCGGCGGCCTCGCCCGCGAGATGCTGGCCGGCGATATCGAGGCGGCAGCATGACACGCGGATCACCGATCCCCGAGACGGTCACGCTCCACGTCCCATTCAGGATCGTGAAGCGTGGCGGGCGGAAGGAGATGCAGATGCCGGAAGGCGCCGCGCAGCCGCGCCGGACAGACAGCACCCTTGTGAAGGCGCTGGCTCGGGCGTTCCGCTGGAGGCGCATGCTGGACTCGGGCGAGTTCGCCACGATCGCCGATGTCGCTGAACATGAGCGCATCGCTGCGCCGTACCTAACCCGAACGCTCCGGCTGGCCTTTCTCGCCCCGGATCTGGTGGAAGCGATTATTGATGGGCGCCAGCCCAGCAACCTGTCGCTCGAGATGCTGCGCAAGCCCTTGCCGACCAGTTGGTCAAAGCAGAGGGAGGTGTTGTCGTCCGATGGTCACTGCGGCAAGGGCAAGTGAATCAAGGGATTCACGCGCCTTAGTCACCGTGTTACGGTGCGAAAAAACGAGGCAGGTATGAGCGTACTTTTCACAGTTGGCTACGAGGGAACCGACATCGATCGGTTTGTCAGGACGCTGAAGGCGGCTGGGGTGCGGCGGTTGGCCGACGTTCGCGCGGTACCCGTGTCCCGCAAGGCCGGGTTCTCGAAGAAGAAGCTGGCGGCCCGCCTCTCTGAAGAAGGGATCGAGTACTTCCATTTCGTCTCTCTCGGGGACCCCAAGCCGGGCCGGGATGCTGCCCGCGCCGGCGAGTTCGACCTGTTCCGGTCGATCTATGGTGCCCACATACAAACCGAGCCAGCGCAGGACGCTTTGCGCGACCTCACCGACACGGTGCAGGCGGCGCCGACCTGTCTCCTGTGCTTCGAGCGCGACCCCGAGACGTGCCACAGGACGATTGTCGCGCACGAGATTTCGGATGAGGTTGGATTCGACATTTTTAACCTGTTCGCTGACGATCCTGATCGCTATGTCCGTAACGCTGAAAAGCTGCCGCGTTTCCATTCTGGTGAAGGCGCTACCGCAGCGTAGTACCGCCAAAGGGGAAACAGTCTGCTGCGCCGGGGTGACCGCCCTCGGTGAGTTCAAGCGCCTGTATCCAGTGCGATTCCGTCACTTGTCTGATGAATCAACATTCAAGCGTTGGGACTGGGTCGATTTCAAATACCGACCGCCCACCAGCGACCGCCGGGCAGAAAGCTGTCACGTTATGGAAGACACGATCCGCCTGTCGGGTCGAATGCCCGATAGGGATCAAGCCGATTTCCTCAACCCGCTCGTTTCAGCGTCGGTGGCGGAGGCAGCCGCAGCGGGAAAATCTCTGGCGTTGATCCGCCCCCGCAATACGCAGTTCTATTTCAAGCCAAAAAGCGACGAGCAGATCGAGAAGGAGCGCCAAACCTATGAACAGGCTGCCAGTCAGGGAGAGATCTTCGACAGGCAGCTTGCCGCGTTGAAACCAAGCCCCTACGAGTTTCGGTTCAAGTTCGAGGACGGCACCGGTCCGCACGATTACGCGAACGGTGACTGGGAAGCCCACGCGATGTTCTTCTTCGGAAAACGTCGCGAGGGGTCAGAGCGCGCAGCGCTCAAGTGGATGAGCAAGACGTTCAACGACGAATACCCGAAGAAGGGCATGCTCTTCTGCGTTGGCAACATGGCGAAGCGCCCGCACACATGGCAGCTGCTGGGCGTCCTGCGGGTGGACGACACAGGCCAGGACGCGCTTCCCCTGTAGCGGTGAGAGCACCAACTTAGCCGAAATGCGCGACGTCATCGGCTCCGCAGAGGCTTCGAATGGGCATTCGACTTGCGGAAGGAGGCCAGCGCGGCTTAGTCTGTCGACGTAAACGGCGGGAATGTCAGCTCAAATCCGGGGCGTCCGGCAATGCCGCCGCCTGTTGGGAAATGAGAGCGACCACGATGACCGCCATGCGCGCGTTCCCTCCAGCCTCGTCCGATCTTGGGCCAACCAGCCCAAGCATCTCCGCGCGCCGGGGCGCCACGGATCGGTTGGTGTTGGAGCGCAAGGTGGGCATCCTGGTCAGCAAGTATTGAGAAAGAAGAGGTTTCAGCGTGTCGCGACTGACGGATCTGATCGCACGGGCGAAGGCGAAAGATCGAGCTCTTGGAGACGAGCTGGAGCGTGAATTCAAGGCGCTGGCGTCACGGCGTGCCTTCGGTCTCAACTTCGAGCGTCACCGGCCCGAGAGCGTGGAGCTACCAGGGCGACCGATCCGCCGGGGGGACAAGGTGCGCATTCTGCCGCCGCGCGGGTCCACGGCCAAGGGCGACCCGCGGCTGTGGAAGGTGCTCCGCATCGACGAAGCCGACGGCAAGCGCATGGCGCATGTCTTGCTGATTGGCGCCACCGAGCCCGAGACTGCCGATGTCGCAACCGACGACCTGGTCGTGGTCGCGGAGTTCCGCGACTACATCTATCCGGGGCTGGTCAGCACCGGGAAGGTCGAGCGCGGCGGCGATAAGCCGTATCACACTGTGATCAACGGAGAAAACTTCCATGTTCTGGAGGCGCTGACATTCACGCATCGGGGAAAGATTGATGCGATATACATCGATCCTCCATACAACACCGGTGCGCACGACTGGAAGTACAACAACAATTACGTCGAATTGGAGGACCTATACCGACACTCCAAGTGGCTCGCCATGATGGAGCGGAGACTATTCGTCGCAAAGACCCTACTCAATCCGAATGACTCGGTTTTGATTGTTACGGTCGATGAGAAGGAGTATTTGCGCCTCGGCCTTCTTCTTGAGCAAATGTTTCCAGAAGCAGAGCAGCAGATGGTCACAATCGTGATCAATCCAAATGGCGTCGCACGCGGGAAAGAGCTTGCGCGGGTCGAAGAGTATGCTTTCTTCTTATTTTTTGGTGAGGCGGGACCGTCTCTAGTAGTCGACAGCTTGCTTGATACTGAAAGCCTGTCAGGAAACAAAAGAACGAAAGTGAGGTGGGAGTGGCTTTTGCGCGGTGGGAACAATTCCCGCCGCGAAGATAGGCCAAACTTGTTCTTTCCAATTTACATTGACCCAAAGACCCGAACGATTGCTGAGATCGGCGAAACGATTGCGCTGGAAGTTGATCGAACGACCGTTCCGGATAAGCCTGGACTTGTAACGGTATGGCCAATCCGTGCGGGGCGTGACGAAGAAGCAACTTGGCAAAAATCTCCGGCTTCTCTTCGTAAACTTGTTTCGGAGGGATTTGCGCGTGTCGGTGCATACGATGAGAAGAGAGATCGATGGTCGATCCTATACCTCGGACCATCTCAATTGCGCAGGATCGACTCCGGTGAGTTGATCGTCACGGGCCTGCGCGATGACGGATCAAAGATCGTTGACTTTGGAGAACAAAGCGTTCGCAGAACACCGAAAACGGTATGGAACCGCGGGAGCCATAAGGCCGGAGAATATGGTTCCATGCTTGTCCGGCGCCTTACCGGAGGCAGGAAGTTTCCATTTCCAAAGAGTTTGTATGCTGTGGAAGATGCGGTGCGGATCGCAACTGGCGATAAGCCCTCAGCCCTGATACTCGACTTCTTCAGCGGATCCGGCACAACCGCTCACGCCGTCATGCGCCTCAACCACCAGGACGGTGGCAGACGCCAGTGCATCTCGGTGACCAACAACGAGGTTGCCGCAGTCGAGCAGGCGGCGCTTCGAAAGTCGGGCTCTCGACCTGGTGATCCTGATTGGGAGACGTGGGGCATCTGCGATTACATCACGAAGCCGCGGATCAGAGCAGCGATCACCGGCAAGACACCCGAGGGCAATGACATCGACGGCGACTACAAGTTCACCGACGAGTTCCCGATGGCCGAAGGATTCGAGGAGAACGCCGAGTTCTTCACGCTGACCTACGAGACGCCGGTCGCGGTGCATCATAACCTCGCCTTCCAGCGCATCGCGCCGCTCCTCTGGATGCGCGCTGGTGCAGAGGGACGCCGCACCGATGCGCTACCGGATCAGGGCTGGGCCGTCGCCGACACCTATGGCCTCTTGGTCGACCTGGACCGTTCGGCGGAGTTCTGCGACGCCGTCGATGCCCACGAGGGGCTGCGCATCGCCTACATCGTCACCGACGACGACCGGCGCTTCCAGTCCGTCGCGCGCAGGTTGCCGGACTCGGTCGAGCCGGTCCGGCTCTACGAGTCGTACCTTTCCAATTTCCGCTTTTCGATGGGCCGCTAATCCATGAAGTTCACGCTCAAAGATTACCAGGAAGATGCCGTCAAGGACGTGCTCACCAACCTCGGCAAGGCCGCGAAGCGCTGGCACGAGGAGGGGGACCGGCACGCCTTTTCGCTCACCGCAACCACCGGCGCCGGCAAGACCGTGATGGCCGCGGCCGTGTTCGAGGCGCTGTTTCATGGCGATGACAATTTCGACTTCGAGTCCGATCCCGGCGCCGTCGTGATCTGGTTCAGCGACGATCCCGCGCTGAACGCTCAGACGCATTTCCGTCTGCGTGAGGCGTCGGACCGGCTGACACTGTCAGACCTTATGATCGTGCAGAACACGTTCAACCGCGAGAAGCTCGAGGCGGGGAAGGTCTATTTTCTGAACACGCAGAAGCTGAGCAAGTCGAGTCTACTGGTGCGCGGGCATGACCAGGATGATCCGGACGTCGAGACGGATGGCCGTCAGACCGTCATGCCTGACATGCGCGCCTTCACGATCTGGGACACGATCCAGAACACCATCGAAGATCCGGACCTGACCCTGTACCTCGTCCTCGACGAGGCGCACCGGGGCATGAAGGCATCGGGTGGGAATGGCGGCGGCGAGAAGCCCACCATCGTGAAGCGGCTCATCAACGGATTCGGCTCGGTGCCCGGAATCCCGACCGTCCTCGGCATCTCGGCGACGGTCGAGCGGTTCAACGCCGCCATGGCCGACATGCAGGGCCGGGCCACGCTCCCCAATGTTGTGGTCGACTCCGGCAAGGTACAGGCCTCGGGCCTGCTGAAGGACACGATCATTCTCGACGTTCCCAACGAAGTCGGCCAGTTCGACACCGTGCTGGTCCGGCGAGGCACCGACAAGCTGAAGGAGATCACGGCCGCCTGGGAGGAGTACGCCAAGCAGCAGGACGGTGCCGACACCGTCGCGCCGCTGATGGTCCTGCAGGTGCCGAATTCACCGGACCCCAATGACATCGGGCGCGCGCTCGATACGATCTACGAGCGTTGGCCCGAGCTCGGTGACGACGCCGTCGCGCATGTGTTCGGGGACCACACGACCCAGACCTTCGGGAGCCACTCGATCCCCTACATCTCCCCGGAGCGTGTGCAGGAGTCGATGTGGGTGCGCGTTCTGATCGCCAAAGACGCGATCAGCACCGGTTGGGACTGCCCGAGGGCGGAGGTGATGGTGTCGTTTCGTCCCGCCAAGGACAGAACGCACATCACCCAGCTGCTCGGCCGCATGGTCCGCACACCGCTTGCGAGAAGGATCCCGGGCAACGAGCGGCTCAACGCCGTTGACTGCCTATTGCCGTTCTTCGACGCGCAGTCCGTGAAGGATGTCGCCAAGGCGCTGATGTCCGGCGGTGACGGGGGCGAAGAGCTCCCGGGCCGGCGCGTGCTGGTCAATCCCGACGAGATGAAGCCGAACACGGCCATTCCGGAGGCGGTCTGGGACAAGCTGCTCTCGCTCCCGTCGCAGTCGCTGCCGAAGCGCCAGGCCAAGCCCGTGAAGCGCCTGACTTCGCTGGCCCACGAACTCGCTGCTGACGGGCTCCTGCCGGAAGCCGGCAAGAAGGCCCATTCCGAGATGCACAAGGTGCTGAACGCTGCGCGAGAGCGCTACAAGTCGGAGATCGCGAAGGCGCGCAAGACCGTGATGACGGTCGAGGGCAAGAGCCTCAAGACCAATCTGGAAACCCGAGAGATGTCGTTCGATGACTTCCTCGAGGCTGCGGATTTCGCGGTGATCGATGATGCATACCGCCGTGCAGGGCGTACCATCAGCCCGGATCTTGCAACGTCCTACAGTGAAGCTCTCGCGAAGGCCGAGGGCGACGATGACGATGACGATCTTGAAGCCGCGTTGATCGAGGCGCGCGTCATGGTAGCAGCGCTCGGGCTGGTACCGGAAGTGAAGGAGTACCTCGAAACAGAGGCAGAGAGCCTCGCGAACAAGTGGCTTACGAGGTACCGGGTCGAGATTAAGAGTCTCTCGGACGAGCGCCAGGAGGTCTATCGCCAGATCCGGGAGATGAGCGCTCATCCTCTGGATGTCGATCTGGCCAAGCCAGCTTCATGGATGCAACCCACTACCGTGCGAGAAGCGGATGGGTCGGAGATCCCTTTGCCACGCTTCGAACAGCACCTGTTGTGCGCCGCAGATGGCATGTTCCCGGAGGACTTTAACTCGTGGGAAGGAGACGTTGTGTCCGCAGAGCTGAAGCGCGCGGGAACGATCGCGTGGTATCGAAATCCGTCTCGCGCCAGTCAGGACTCCCTCGGGGTGACCTACGAGGACGGCGGGGACGTCAAGATCGTGCGACCCGACTTTATCTTCTTCGCGAAGCTGGCAGATGGGTCAATCGCCTCCGACATCGTCGACCCGCACGGGACGCAGTTCGGTGACTCGATCCCAAAGCTGAAAGGGCTTGCGAAATACGCTGCGACCTACGGCGAGACTTTCCGCCGGATAGATGCGGTCGCGAAGGTGGGCGAGAGTTTTCGCGTTCTGGATCTTAAGGAAGAGGCGGTGCGAGCCGCCGTGGAGAGTGCGACATCCGTCAAGGCGCTATACCAGAGTGCCGTCGCGGATGACTACGCCGTGTGAGCCCACGGGTTCGTTCTCGGTCGCGAACGCAGAGAGACGGCTCATTCGAACCAGCCGATCCCGCGACTGCGGAAATGCGAAGCAAAATCAGGTGCTTGAGGCTCTTAACCGCCGGGGCGCGGTTAAGAGGTCGGGAGAAACCGGGAACATAGAGACGCCAGACCCGGCGCTCTTGGGCTCTGCCGGTTAACAGCCCCTCACGCATAACCCTCGAAAACAACGAGAAAATTCGGCCGCGGCCGGATCGGGAGAACGCTTTCGCGAGGGCAAGTGGCGGAGGGAACGGGACAGGGGTCGAATGTTCTCTGACTCCTAAGCCCCTGATATTGCTTTCGTTATTCTTGGTTGAAATGCCAACCGCGTCAAACGCGACTGGCAACCAACCGGATCGGCCGGTGCTTTCCACGCATGATAAATCTCAGGTTAAATATGGCAAATCTCGCCATTGATCTTCACGAACATCTCGTCGAGGTGCCAGCGCCACCGGCTGGATCGCATGCCCTTGATCCGGCGCTTCCGGATCTCGGAGGCGAACATAGGACCGAACCTGTGCTACCAGTACCGGATCGTTTCGTGGCTGACATCGACACCGCGTTCGTGCAGCAGATCCACCACGTCGCGGAGCGAGAGAAGAAAGCGAATGTACAGCATCACCGCCAAGCGAATGATCTCGGGGCTAGTTTTGAAGTACTTGACGGGAGAGCGTTACGTCATGTTTGGACGCTAGTCACCAACCTGCCCCGGCTCAAGCCGAGTTTCTCTGACAAGACCCAGCAGTGGCATTTGGATTAATGGTGACCGAAAGGTGGCCGCTCCCCGAAACGCTTTGCCTGCGAAGATGGCCCGGCTAATATGGCAGAGTAACGAATTGGGTGCTCGAATGAATCAGGACGCCTCACGTAGCGAAAACGCGTATCAACAGCTGAAACTGGCCCTGCAGGATGGCACGTTGCGACCTGGGCATCGCGTGCGCGAGGTCGATATCGCCGAACAGTTCGGCATCAGCCGCACCCCCGCACGTGAAGCGATCCGGCGGCTGGAGATCGACGGGCTCGTCTCGTTCGTCCCGCGTCACGGTGCGGTCATATCAAGCCTCGACCATCAACAGACGATGGAGCTCTACGACGCGCGCGAAGTGCTCGAGGGAGCCTCGGCCCGGTTCGCGGCACAGCATGCCTCCGCTGCCGAGATCGAGGAACTCGAAGAACTCATTACGTCCGAGACGGCGATCCTCGACGACCCGTTGAAGCTGGCCGATCTGAACCGCGTATTCCACGAAGTCCTTTATCGCGCAGCGCACAACCGGTTCCTCGAGCGATCCCTGCTTGCCCTGCGGGACTCGATGCTCCTCCTCGGGGGCACGTCGCTCAAGGTCGAGGGGCGGCAGGACTCGGCACATGAGGAGCATCTGGAAATCGTGGAAGCGATCAAGGCACGCCACGCCGACGCAGCCGCCAAAGCGGCGAGCATCCACATCCGGAATGCTCAACGTGCGCGCCTCAAACTCATGCGGCGAGATTGGGTCGAGGCGCGCAGCGCGCGGGTCGGCGAACCCTAGGAGACGGTGGGTGATGCCTGCGGGGTGTATCCCTCGTCTTCCAGACGCATCGAACGGGCGTAATGGACGAGCGCGGCGTATCGGTACAGGCCGTGCACGAACTTGCCATAGGGCATGGACAGAAAGAAACCGAACACCATGCCCAGATGAATGGCCAGGAGCAGGCCCATCGCGGGGGTTTCACGCAACAACATGAGCACCAGGCCCGTCACACCGACGAGGAACAGGGTGACTATGAATGCAACATCCATGCCACGGCTGGATTCGTCCTTGAGGATTGGTGCGCGTTTGCCCTTCTCGACCAACAGCCCGACCGGGCCGACCACGATACCGATCCCGCCGACGGTCCCCAGGATGACGGGTGCGGAAAACCACGGATAGGGCGCTTCCAGCCCCAACAGGTAATGCATCCCCGTCGCGACCGTCGTCGAGGCGAGACACGCGAGGAAGCCGTAGAATGTGAGATGGTGATACAGCTTGCGACGGTCCGGCGCCGGGTCGTCATTTCCGTCGCATCCACCGCCGCCCCCGTCGAGATAGCGCAGTTGCCCCGCATCCCGCATCGCCTTCCAGATGTCCGAAACCCGGGCGGCAGGCTGATCCGCTGCTACATCGCGCCAGAAATTGCGCAGGCCCATTCCTATGGCGAAAATGGAATACAGGAAGATGCCACCGAACAGCGCCACCATCGCGTTATGCGGCATGATACGATAGAAAGCGCCCTCTTCCGCCCCGCTGGCAAACAGCGTCGCCGGATCGGAAACGAGAACGAAACCAGCGATGAAGACTGCCACCGAGAGGGACAGCAGCATTGCGATCCAGAAGCCGTTTCGCCGAAAGACCGGCGTCAGCGCGGCAGGCCAGGCGTAGGTTTCATAGGATTCATGCCGGAGGCGAGCCAACGTCCGGGGCACGTTCACATCGAATTCGTGCGGGGCGGCATATTGGCAGGCGGACTGACAGGCCCCGCAGGAATGGCACAGATTGGCCAGGTGCCTGAGGTCGCCGTCCGCGAAGCTGCGACGAAGTTCCATCGCGGGGAAAACGGCACAAAGCCCTTCGCAATAGCGGCACGAATTGCAGATCCGCATGATACGGTCTGCCTCGTCCAATGTGTCATGGTCGGACATGAGCTGCGGCCTCCCGTCCTGCAATGTTTCCGAAAACGCTTCCGATGGTCATGCCGATCCCGGCGAGATAGCCCCGGCCGAGCACGTTGCCCGCCATGATCTCGCCAGCCGCGAACATGTTGGCCGAGGGCGCGCCGTCCGCCATCTGAATGCGTGCATGCCGATCGACCTTGGTTCCGAGGTAGGTGAATGTGATCCCCGGACGAAGCGGATAGGCGTAGTAGGGGGGC
This sequence comes from Roseovarius sp. B-10, assembly GCF_056859295.1. Classification (NCBI taxonomy): domain Bacteria; kingdom Pseudomonadati; phylum Pseudomonadota; class Alphaproteobacteria; order Rhodobacterales; family Roseobacteraceae; genus Roseovarius; species Roseovarius sp. B-10. The sequence goes on from NZ_JBSXOE010000023.1 coordinate 135,040, forward strand.
GTCTTGATAGGACGCGCCCAATGGGTCTTGGCGATCTCGAGCCCTTCGGTGCGGCAGTCGTCCAGGACTTCGTGGTCGAAGGTCCCCGGCTGGCAGGCCGCGTTGAAGCCTTCCACGGTTGCCTGAAGTTTCGCCGGATCGAGCTCCAGTTGCCGCGCAAGATCCTCGAGGGTGTCCGCCTGGATCGGGGGAAAGATCGACGGCATGAACCGATCAATCGAACGGCTGTCGATGATCGCGTATCCGATCTGGTCGGGTTGCGCGGCGACCAGACGTCCCCAGATCGCATAGCGTTTCGGCCAGAAATCCTCGCCTTCGTCATAGAACCGTTCGGCATTCCGATTGACGACGATGCCGAACACGACGCAGTCAAGCCGTGTCGCGATCCCTCCGTCGAACCGGGGCGCGCGGGCGTCGATGGCGACAGCATGGCATTGCTGGGCGTCGCCTATGGGCTGGACGCCGTTTTCGAACAGAGCACGGAGCAGCGATCCCCGGTTATAGGGCGTGCCGCGGATCAGGAAATTCTCGGCCTGGGGCCCCCATGCGGATTTCAGCCACTCTATATTGGCCTCGAACCCGCCGGCCGCCGCGACGAACGCCCCGGCGCGCGCTTCGAAAACCTCACCTCCGCAGGTCACTTCGGCCGACTTGAACCGCCCCTCCTCGATATCGACGCCGGTGATTTCCGCGTCATAGATCACGGTCACGCCGAGCGATGCGGCGCGCGCGTACAGAGTGTTCAGCATCGTTCGCCCGCCTCCCAGGAAAAACGCGTTCGTGCGACCGAGGCTGAGCGTGCCACCGAGGGGCTTCTGGAACCGAACGCCCTGACGCGTAAGGTAATCCCACAGGTCCTTGGATTGCGTGATCGTGAAGCGGGCAAGCTGTTCGTCGGTATCGCCCCCGGTGACACGCAAGAGATCTTCCCAGAATTCTTCTTCCGCGTAGGGACCGGCCAGGACAGCGTTCCCTTCGTCGTGGGCGCACCGCATGTTCCGCGTATGGCGGGTATTGCCGCCGCGGTAGAACTTCGGTGCTGCTTCGATCACGATGACGCTCGCGCCGCCCTCGCTTGCCGAGATCGCAGCACAGAGCGCCGCGTTGCCACCACCAGCGACCACGACATCGTAGTCCCGAGCGAGGGCGCGCCGCGCAGTCTCGAGCGAAAGGGGATCCGGTCCGTTCCGGAGATCCGGCCGGGGCAAAGGTTCGGGTCTGTTCATCAACTGTGTCTCGGGGTCCTGCTCTCGTGACCTTTCGGTACGGTGGATCAAGCCGCAGTCGCGGCGGGGTCGGGCGGCGCGGGCAAAGGTCCGTCACCGGTGCCAAGCTGGCGCAAGAGTGTGAAAAGCGGGGCGGCGGCCTCCCCGACCGCCGGCGTCGCGAGCGAGGTGAACTTGTCTTCCATGTCGGACCAGCTCATCGGATTGCCGGGGTTGCCGAGTGCAAGGGGCGTGTGCACTTCGATCAGGCCGGCCTCGCCCGCATCGACACGCACCGTCGAGGCGCGCAGATCCATCTCCGGATCGGGCGCAAGGCGTGTGACCGCGACGAGGTGACGAATGGTCTCGTCGCCCAGCGTATCCGGGTTGAAATCCTGCTGCCGCGCAACGTGCCCCGTCAGACCGAGTGCCGCGCAGAACGCAAGACTGAACTTGCCCTGATAGGGCGTTGCGGGGTGTTCGATACCGGCGATCTGTATCGCAAGCGGATTGACGCGAAGCTCGACGTCCGAAGCCTGCCGAAGACTGTTGGCGTATCGGTCGTGCAAGGACCGGCAGGCATCTATCGTCGGATGGGTGAGCAGGCACGCGGCGTAGGGCTTGAGCGTGTTTTGCCTGATTTCCCAGAGCTCTGTAGACCCGTCGAATTCGAGTGGTCGGTGCGCGCCGTCCTGAACGAGTGCGCGGGCGAGGCCGCCGTCCGGGTCAATCAGAGCGGGCGCACCTTCGAACCCCTCTTGGGCCATCTGGGCCGAGAACACCCCGTTAAAGGCGGCCTTGCCCGCATGAAACGGCTTGGCTGGCGTGCCGAAACTTTCAGTCAGGCCACCGACCTGCGTCGCGGCCAATCCGAGCGCGCTTTCGAACTGTGCATCCGACAGGTCGAGGAGAACCGCAGCGGCGGTCGCGGCCGCGAAACAGCCGAACACGCCCGTCGAATGCGTGCGGCGTTCGTTGACCGCGACACCGAACCCCCCGTTTCCAAGCCGCGCCCCGGTTTCGAACCCGGCCAGATAGGCCCGCAAGCAGGCCTCGGCAGATGCACCCGTCTCGGTACCGACCGCCCAGGCCGCGGCCCATGCCGGACCGCTCAGATGAGCGATGGACCCGACGTGTGTGTCGTCGAAGTCAAGGCAATGGGCTGCGGTGCCGTTCAGCAGCGCTGCCGGAGCGGCGGCCAGCTTCCCACCGGTCAGGACTGGCGCGCGTCCCGGTGCTGCCCAAAGGGCAACTGCGCGGTGCAGTGCTGCCACAGCCGGTTCGCCGGTCGCACCAAGCGCGACGCCGTACCAATCAGCGACGGCCATGCGAGCGGCGTCCAGCGCAGGGGCCGGGATGTCCGCCCGCGCGACGCTCCGCGCGAACGCGACGATACGCGTCGCATTCGGTTCAGGTGTGGCGAGGGCCGTCACGATGCCGCCCTTCTTTTTCGATCACCGGCCTGCTGTAGCTCCGGCGCCGCCCGGCGCGGTGTCGCTGTCAGTCCGCTGCGCTCCAGCGGATTGGCGAGAACCGGGATCCGCCCGTCTTGCGGGTGATCGACCCATTCGACGAGGCCGCGTGCCGCAACATGGTCGCTCGCCAATGCTTCGTCGCAGCTGAGCACCGGCAGGATCGGCACGTCATGCGCACGGGCCCAGTCGCTCAGGTCATCGCGGTTCCTCTCCGCCACGAACCCGGTAATCGCCTCACGATACGCCTGTGCACGTTCACCATGCACCGTATGGCGGTCAGCGGGCGTCTCGTGCTCGTTGATCAGATCCTCCCGTCCGATCAGCGTGCAAAACGCATTCCAGATCCGGGTTTCAAGCAAAGACACGGCCACGCCTTTGCCGTCCTTCGTCCGGTAGGTGGCATACCGAGGGTTTTCACCCCACAGTTCCATGATCGCCTCCGGTTCCCCACCAGCCTGGCGCAACAGGGCGGCCCCCGAAATCACGTTGGTCATGCTCAGGAGCGAGTCGAACATCGAGATGTCTAGGTAACATCCGCCGCCTTCGGCCTGTCTTCTGAAGAGCGCCGACAGAATGCCGGTGACGGCGTAGTTCGCTGCCGCGTAATCGGCGGCTTGGAACGCGGGCATCGGAGGCGACCGGTCAGGCTCGTCCATGACGGTCATCACCCCGGTCACGGACTGAACGACAAGATCGTGGCCCGGCATGGCTGCGAAGGGGCCATCCTGTCCGAACCCGCTGACCGAACAATATATGATATCGTCACGCAGGGCCCGGCATGCCTCGTAACCTATCCCCAGACGGTCGGCGACGCCCCTCCGGAAGCTTTCCACCACGACGTCGGCCCCGGCCACGAGCGCCTGCGCCTCTGCCCGGTCATCCGGGTCGGTCAGGTCGAGTGAAACCGATGTCTTCCCAAGGTTGACCGTATGGAAATACGTGCTGTCCTTGCCGAAACTCGGCGGATTGTAACGCCCCAGATCGCCGACGCCGGGCTGTTCGATCTTGATTACCTCGGCTCCGAGATCGGCCAGCATCTGGGTGCACCAGGGCCCCGGAAGCATCCGGCTGAAATCGACGACCTTGATCCCGTCGAGAGCGCCTTTGCGATTTGTGGAAGTATCCATGGACTAAGCGATCCTTACATTTGGCTTGGCAGGTAGGTGGCCAGCGACGGAAAGACGGCAAGCAGCACGGCGCCCACCAGGAGCAGCATGAAAAACGGCAGGGTCGCCTTGCTGATCCAAAACAGATTGCGGCCGGTCATCGCCTGCAACACGAAAAGGTTGAACCCCACGGGCGGCGTTAGCATCGAGAGCTCGACGACGATGACGAGGTAGACCCCGAACCAGATCGGATCGAACCCGAAGGACCGAACGGCCGGCAGTATCACTGCGACGGTCAGCAACACGATCGAGATGCCATCCAGAAAGCAGCCCATGATCAGGAAGACCACGGTCAGACCAGCGAGAAACAGGTAAGGCGAAAGCTCGAGCGCCGTCAGCCCCCCCGCAACCGCCCGCGGGATGCCGGCGAAGCCCATCGCGATCGTCAGAAACGCCGCGCCGCAGAGAATGAACGCGATCATGCAGGACGTGACGGTTGCGCCCAGCAATGATTTGCGGAAACCGTCCCAGTTCAGCGAGCCGAAGACAGCGGACAGACCGAGCGAGCCGAGCACGCCCAGCGCGGCGGCTTCGGTCGGCGTGGCGATCCCGCCGTATATCGATCCGATCACGCTGACGATCAGCAGGACCACCGGGATCATGCGACGCCCGGTCTTGATCTTTTCCAACAACGTGTATCGCTCGACCACCTTCGGGAACCGCTTCGGTGCCACCAATCCGAGAAACATCAGGTAGCCCGAGAACATAGCGGCGATGATGATCCCCGGGATGAGACCCGCCACGAAAAGCCGCGCGATCGAAACCTCGGCTGCGGACCCGTAGACGATCATGATGATCGAGGGCGGGATCAGCAGCCCCAGCGTTCCGGAGGCAGCGAGCGACCCGATCGTCAGGCCGTGTGGATAGCCGCGCGTGTTCAGCTCCTTCAACGAGATCTTGCCCACCGTCGCGCAGGTCGCGGTCGACGACCCCGAGACTGCGGCGAAGATCGCGCTTCCGGCCACGTTAACATGCAACAGGCCGCCGGGCAGCCGCCCGATCCAAGGGGCGAGACCGTGAAACAGATCCTCGCTCAACCGGGTGCGCAAGAGGATCTCGCCCATCCAGATGAAGAGCGGCAGCGAGGTCAGCGTCCAACTCGCGCTCTCGCTCCAGCCGGACGTTGCCATGACCAGCCCGATGGTGCTCGGGTCCCCGAAGATGAGGAGGGTTGCAATCGCGACACCCATGAGAGAAAAGGCCACCCAAAGACCGCCGAAAAGCAGGGCGAAAAGAAGGACGATGAGGCCGATCGACCAAAAAGCGTCAAGTCCCACGGGCCACCTCCATTCCGGCTTTCTGGCCGTCCGACGCCGGTGCGGCTGCGTGGTCAGTCGCGCTGTATTCAGCGTGTTGTTCGTTGATCGCATGAGCCGGCATAGAGCCGCGCAGGGCTGACACGAGGCTGTCGGCGAGAGCCACCGCAAGGGCGAAGAGGCCGAAAGCGAGGAAGCTCTGCGGAATGTAGAGCGGGATCGCCAGAATGCCCGAAGACACGTCGCCGTAATGGATCGACTCCATGACCAGCCGCACGATGTAGGTCGTGAAGAATATCGTGATGCCCAAGGCCATGAAGAGCGCCAGGCACTCGACCACGATGCGCGCCCGGGCACCCAGATTGATGATCAGAAGCGAGACCCGGATATGGCCGCCGTTACGCAAGGTGTAGGCCAGCGCCATGAACGACGACCCGGCCATGCTGAACCCCGCGATCTCGGGCGCCGAGGGTACGATGACCCCGACGAGGCGCCCGAGAATCTGGGCAGTGACAGTCACCAGGATGGCCACCATGCATATCGCAGCGATGGTCACGCATACCCCGTAGAACCTGTCGAGACTTTTTCTCATGACTGCCACCAGTCCCTTTGGTTACTGAAGGTAAGCGTCGAGGAGCTTCTGGCCGTTCTCACCAGCGGCTTCGAGCCATTCATCGGCCATTTCCTTGCCGATGCGGGCGAGGTCTTCGTTCAGCGCCTCCGAAGGCTCCACGATCGCCACGCCATTGCTTTCGATCGTCGAAACGGCCTCCTTGCCGATCTTCTGACTCATCTCCCATCCGCGTTCCTCGGCGGCTTCGGCCGCTGCGAGGATGGCATCCTGCGTGCTTTCGTCGAGACGATCGAACGCGCGCTGGCTGACGATCACGAAGTTCTTGTTATGCCACGCGCAGGTGTCGGTGTAGACGTCGATGAAGTCCCACGACTGCGTGTTCATACCCGTGATCGGCGAGGTGATCATCGCGCTGATGACACCAGTCGCGAAGGCCTGCGGAACTTCCACCGCCTGCACGGTCGTCGGCGACGCGCCGAGCTTTTCGGCGAGCCTGGTGGTCACCGAGTTGTAGGCCCGGAACTTCACGCCCTCGAGGTCTTCGAGGCTCTCGATCGGCTCCTTGGAATAGATCGCCGTGCAAGGCCAGGCGACCGAATAGAGAAGCTTCAACCCTTCTTCGGCGAGCGCTTCCTCGAGCAGCGGTCGCTGCGCTTCGTACAGCGCGCGGGCTTCGTCGTAGCCCCGCGCAAGGAACGGGATCGAGTCCACTTCGAACAGCGGGTTTTCGTTGCCGTAGGCGGACAGCAGAATCTCGCCCGCCTGGATCTGGCCGGACGAAATCGCTCGCTTGATCTCGGGCTGCTTGTAAAGCGACTGCGCGGAGTGGACCGTGATGTCCAGTTCGCCCTCCGACCGTTCTGCGACTTCCTCGGCGAAGAACTTGACGTTCTCTGTCTGGAAATTGTCGTCAGCAAAACCTGTCGCCATGTTCCACGTCTCGGCCCAAGCGGGCACGGCGGTGCCGATCGCCAGCCCGCAGGCCAGCGTTGCGCTGATAGTCCTCTTCATCTTTTCCTCCTTTGTTTTCATTACGTTAAGTGCCGTTGAACTCGGCCTTTCTCTTCTCCAAAAACGCGGATATTCCCTCCCGCTTGTCGTCCGTCGTGTAAATCGAAGTCACGAGTGCGAACTCAAGATCGATGGCCGATGACAGGTCCATCTGCATGCCGGTGCGAACGGCCCGCTTGGCGTATTCAAGGCTGATCGGTCCACGGTCGGCATAGACCGCTGCCATCGACCTGGCCTCCTCCAGAGCACCGCCCTTGGCGGGCGTCCGGTCAATCAGTCCGATCCGGAACGCCTCGTCGGCCTCGATCGGATTTGCCGCGAATAGCATGTCCATCGCCCGGCCCGGCCCGATCAGGCGGGGCAGACGCTGCGTGCCTCCGAAACCGGCCACCGTGCCGATCCGGGCGCTTGTGATCGCATATTTCGAACCTTGAGCGCCGATGCGGATATCGCAGGCCATGGCCAGTTCCAGCCCACCGGTCATGCAGAACCCCTCGATCGCGGCGAGGACGGGTTTCGGACAAGCTTCCAGCTTGGCATTCAACCGGTTGGCGCGGCCGAAGAAGGCGTCGCCGTCGCTCACCGTCTTGACCTCCAACGCTTCGTTGAGGTCGGCCCCGGCCGAAAAGAAATCCTGTCCACCCGAAAAGATGATCGCACTTACGCTTTTGTTTTCGGCAGCGGCATCGACGGCCGTGGCCACCTCGTCCATCAACTGGAGCGACAGCGCATTGCGGCGCTCAGGCCGGTCGAAGGTAATGACTAGGGCCGGACCGTCCTGTTCGACGAGAATGGTGTCGTAGGTGCTCGTACTCATGTGATCACATCTCCCGAGATTTTTTCTGAAGCGTGCGTAGCCCCGAGGATGTCCCTCGTATGTCGGTCCACGGCAGGGCCGGGAGTGCGCACGCGGGCTGGGGTGTCGGTCAGGTTGATTGCCGTCGCGAGAGCGGGCCAGCGGCCGCGTTCGTCCTCGACCTCGAAAACCAGTTCACGGGCGCTGGTCTGGGCGCTGCGCAGCATGTCGATGGGAAGGCAGACCGGAACCCGCGCCGGGCTCGGCCCGGGGTCGGCAAGGGTCAGCTCGTAGCCGTCGTGGTCGTCGCCGCTGATTGTGAACTTCGGAAGCTGATCCGCCTCGTCGTTCCATGCCGGCGCCGTTGCCCAGGCGACGATGTCCTGCATCGACAGGTCGATCGCCTGGCCGGTGCCGCCCCTGTCGCGCCACTCGAGTGCGGCGAGCACGGCGACGGAGGCGATGGCGGCTCCCATCACGTCGGCGAGCGAAATCCCGGTCTTGACTGGAACGTCGTTGCTACGGACCTGGTCCATTAGGCCGGACATGGCCTGAACCACGGTGTCGAACGCCGGACGTCCCGGGTAGAGGCTGTCGGCGCCGAACCCCGAAATTGCGCAGGTCACGAGGCCCGGGTTGATCCGCGCCAGCGTCTTTGCGTCGAACCCACGACGAGCCAGCGCATCGGGCTTGAGGTTCTCGATCAGCACATCGGCATCGGCCAGCAGCCGGGTCAGATGCGCTCGGTCCTCCTCCACCCGCAGATCGAGGCAGACCGTGCGCTTGTCGGAATTACTGATCGTGTAGAACAGGCTTTGCCCGTGCAGGTTTGGCGCCCAACCCCGGGCGGCTTCCCCGGCCGGCGGCTCGACCTTGATCACGTCGGCACCGAGCGCGGCCATGACCCGGGCCGAGACGGGGGCTGTCGTGTAGTGACCGATCTCGATCACCTTGAGGCCCTCGAGCACACCACCCGCTGACTTCGCTCCGCCATGAGCAGGCCTGTTCCCGGCACGCGCGATCAGGGCATCGATGTCGGAACCGGGGGCCGCGCGGCCGGCGGGGTCGAGTGCGCGCCCCGGGGTGCGTGACATCAGGAACGGCGATCCCGGCAACCATGCGTCGCCAACTTTCCGTACCATGTCGCGGTGCATGAGGTTGTCTTCGCGGGGATAGCCGTCGATAGGCGCGATCGGCCCGATGGCGATACCGGCTTCGGATAGCCGCGACACGCAGTCGGCTACCGCGCGCGCGCCGATCCACGCCTGCATCAGCGCATCGACCGCATCCATTCCGGCCACGCGGTCCGCCGAGACGCGGTAACCGTCGGCTTCGGCCAGGTCGGGTCGATCGATGACCGTGCAGAGCCTGCGCCACTGCTCGTCGCTTCCCGTGCAGAGCAGCACCCAGCCATCCTGTGCCTTATAGGCGTTCCACGGTGCCGAGAGCGGATGAGCGTTCCCGATCCGCCCGAGCGGGGGCGGATCCTCCGCGGCGATGATACGGGCGAGGAAAGACGAGGTTGCGACGACCGCGCTGTCGTAGAGCGCTATGTCGAGCGACTGGCCCCCGCGCCCGAGCCGGCGCGCCCGCAACGCGGCGAGGCAGGCGACCGTTGCATTCAGGCCGGCAAGGTATTCAACGATCGGCAGGCTTGTGGCAAGTGGCGGAGCCTCCGCCAGGCCAGTTGTCTGCGCCATGCCCGTCAGCGCCTGTATCTGAGGATCCAGCCAGGGTTCGCCTGCAAGCGGACCTGACGCGCCGAACGCAGTAATATCACAGGCGATCCGGCTCTCGTGCGACCGCACTTGGCTGATCCCGTCATCCGAGGAGGAGATCACGATATCGGCGGTTTCAATCAGTCTCGCGAGGCGATCCGGCTCCGCGTTCGGAGAGAGGATCCGTTTCCCGGCCGACATGAGCCGGAGGTGCCGACCCTTGTGACTAGTCAACGGGCACCCATCCGGGGTGACGAAGATCACGTCCGCGCCGAGCTGGGCAAGCACCGAGCCACAAGTGGCAGCCCCGATGCGCGCGCCGGTCTCGACGACCAAGAGTTCCTCTAGGGCGGTATGTGACGTCGCGTTCATCCGCGAAACTTGGGGGTCCGTTTTTCACGGAATGCGGCACCCGCCTCTTTCGCTTCGTCCGTGCCGTAGTAAAGCGAGACCGCGTGATAGCCCATCTGGCCGATGCCGCGAATGTGCTCGCTGTCGGCGTTGAAACTGGCCTTGGCTATCGCGAGCGCTTTCGGACTCCGGGCGAGGATTTCCTCGCACCAGCGGTCGACCTCGGCATCGAGCGCATCGTCCGGCACGACCGCGTTCACGAGACCCATTTCGAGCGCTTCCCGGGCCGAGTACCGGCGACACAGGTACCACATCTCGCGTGCCTTCTTTTCGCCGACGATGCGCGAGAGATACGCTGTCCCGAACCCCGGATCGACGGAACCGACTTTCGGCCCGACCTGCCCGAACTGAGCGCTCTCCGAGGCGATGGTCAGGTCGCAGATTGTTGCGAGCGCATTGCCGCCCCCGATGGCATAGCCCTGAACGCGCGCAATCACCGGTTTCGGAACGTCGCGGATGGCCCCGTGTATCATTTCGAGAGGAACGCCGATCACGCCGCGTCCCGCGCGCTCGGATTTCGTGTCGGACGTATCGCCGCCGACGCAGAACGCTCGCTCGCCGGCGCCTGCCAGGACGATGACGCCGACCGAACGGTCCCATCCGGCAATGTGCAAGGCCTCGAGCAACTCGTCGTACATTCCCACGCGCAATGCGTTCAAGCTATCGGGCCGGTTCAGCGTGATCCGGGCGACACCATCGCGCGCGTCGTAAAGGATATCGCGGGAGTCGGTCATGTCAGGCACGGATGGCTGCTGTGCCAGTGATCTCGCGACCCTCGATGAGGGTCAGGATCTGGTTCGTGCCATCCGGCACAGTCAACATGCGGGCGTCACGGTAGAACTCCTCGAGCCCCATTTCACGGCTCAGCCCCATGGCGCCGTGCACTTCCATCGCGAGCGAAATCGCCCTTTGGCTGCCCGTGATCGCCCTGCGCTTCGCCATCGCCGAAACGTGGTTCGCCCGCTCGCCGTTGTCGATGCAGTTCAGGGCGTAGTAGCACAAGAGCCGTGCCGTGGTGACCTCGGCAAACGCCTCGGCCAGCAGTTCCTGAATGAGCTGGAAGCCCCCGATCGTGCGCCCGAACTGAGTGCGGTCCGAGGCGAATTGGATGGCGCTGTCGAGCGCCTTCTGCGCGAGATGCACAGCGAAGAGGCCGAAGATCGGACGGTTTGCGAGCCACGTGAGCGTCAGGATCTTCGCGGCATCGCCCGCCTTGCCCAGGGCATTGGCTTTCGGCACCCTGCAATCGTCGAGATACACCTCGGCGAGATGCCCCTGCCGCAAGCCCAGCGTGGGGATTTCTCGTGCTGTGAACTCACTTTCTTCACGGTCAATGACCAGGCGCATGAGCTTGCTGAGCCCCTTGTCGTCCTTCCCGGTCGAAACGGTGACGTTCATGAGGTCGCAGATCGACGCATTGGTGATCCACATCTTACGCCCGTTGACCAGCCAACCATCGCCGCTCTCCTCGGCCTTTGTGGTGATGCTGCGCGGGTCTGATCCGACCCCGGGCTCGGTATTGCCCGTGCAGGCGATGCGCTTCGCCTCGATGATATCGGGCAGGAAACGTTCCTGCTGCTCGCGCGTTGAGGACAAGTAAAGCCGTGCCCCGGTGCCTTCGTGCGCGATGACGGCCAGCGCGATGGCCGGAGGCAACTGTTCATAGATCAGCCCCATCGTCAGAGCGGTCATCTCGGCACCGCCGGCGCTTTCGGGAATACGGGCGGAGGTCAGTCCCTGGGCGGCACAGGTCGCGAAAATTTTGAGCATCGCCTCGCGCGGCAACGGCTCGTCCGGGTCGTGGGCCTTCATGATCGGCGCGATGTCACGCTCGACCATCTGTCGGGCCGAATCCTGAATCATCACCTGCTCGCTCGTGAGTTTGAAATCCATTCTCTTCGTCTCTCCCCGCCGGCGAGTATCCCCGGCTTCATCTCATCATCCAGCTTCGGGCAAAGCTTCGATTACCGTTGAAAAGATCAACCACAGTGTGAAGAGTCAATATAAAAAATACACTAGTATACACTTGTGTTTTTATGAACCCCTTTCTAGGCTTTCCAGAACTGAAAGGACCGGCCTAGAGCTAAACAGGAGGATTTCATGGAACGATCCGCAACTGCCACGCTTCCCGCAAGTATCGAGAAAGACGCGAAAATGCTGATCGGCGCGGATTGGATCGATGCCAGCGGCGGGGGCCGTTTCGACGTCGAAAACCCGGCGACCGAAGAATGTGTAGCGACCGTTCCTGCCGGAGAGGCGGACGACATCGACCGCGCCGTCAAAGCCGCGCGCGAGAGTTTTGAAGCCGGCGTCTGGCGTCGCAATACCGCGGTCCAGCGCGAGCGGATCATGTGGCGAATGTCCGATCTGCTATGGGCCCAGAGAGAAGAACTGGCACGCATCGAAACCATCGACTGCGGCATGCCGAACGGGGTCGCCCTACGTGCGATAGAACGGGCCATCGACGGTTTTCGATACTACGCCGGCATGTGTACCAAGATATCCGGACGCACGGTTGACATCTCGGGCCAACGGGCGGAATTCCACGCCTATTCGCAGGTTGAGCCGGTCGGTGTCGCGGGTTTGATCGTTCCGTGGAATTCCCCGCTTTCGGCGGCCCTGAACAAGGTCGCGCCAGCTCTCGCAAGCGGCTGCAGCGCGGTTCTGAAACCCGCCGAGCAGACTCCGTTAACGGCCCTTCGGCTGGGCCAGATCGCTCTGGATGCCGGGTTGCCACCCGGCGTCTTGAACGTGGTCACGGGCTTTGGTGTGCATGCCGGTGCCGCGCTGGCGAACCATCACGACGTCGACAAGGTCTCGTTCACCGGTTCGACGACGGTCGGAAAGGAACTCGTCCGGGCATCTGCAGGAAACCTGAAACGATTGAGCCTGGAACTTGGCGGCAAATCGCCCGTATTCGTCTTTCCCGACGCCGACATGCGCAAGGCGATCCCGAGGGCCGCTGCGGCGATCTTCGCGAATGCAGGGCAGGTCTGCTACGCGGGCTCGCGGCTGTTCGTGCACGAAGAGTGTTATGACGAGGTCTTGGACGGCATCGCAAAGATCGCCGCGACTACTCAATTGGGTGACGGTTTCGCGGAGACGACCCAGATGGGGCCGCTGATTTCAGCGCGGCAGGCCGACCGGGTCATGTCCTATATCGATACGGCACGACAGTCCGGGGTAGAACTCCTTGCGGGCGGCGCGCGGCCGGATGGGCCGGGTCACTTCGTGCAACCTACGGTGTTTTCCCATGTCAGCCCAGACACGCCGCTCGTCAGCGAGGAAATCTTCGGTCCGGTTCTCGCCGCGATGCCGTTCTCCGATCCGGACCACGCGGCCGCCCTCGCAAACGACACGCGCTATGGGCTTGGCGCCGGGATATTCACACAGAACCTCTCGGTGGCGCACAAGCTCGCCAGCCGAATCAAGACCGGCAACGTCTGGGTCAACTTTTACGGTGGTTCCGACAAGGCATTGCCATTCGGCGGCTACAAGGAAAGCGGATGGGGCCGAGAAGGCGGTCCCGAAGGAATTGACGCATTCCTTGAACATAAAGCCGTCTACATGAGGCTGTGAAAGGCCGCGCCGATGCACTTTCCGAACGCACTCGACGACCCGCAGGCTGAGCTGGACCGGCTGGACAGTCGCTCACGCCGCGTCGTGGTCGAGCGGGAATCACGCGTGGTCTGGCGCCTTTGGGGCCAAGGCGCGCCGTTGGTTCTGCTGCACGGAAACTTCGGAAGCTGGTCGCACTGGGTGCGAAACATCGAGCATTTCGCCGACTGTGGTTATCAAGTCCTGACCCCCGACATTCCGGGTTTCGGCGAGTCTCCCCTGCCGCCGGACGGGATCGACGCCGATGGGTTCGGATCGCTTATGGCGAACTCGTACCGGGCGCTCGGGATGCCGGGAAGACCGATCGTCGTCGGCTTTTCATTGGGCAGCACAATTGCCGGAGCGATGGCCGAGAACCTTGGCACCGATACAGCCCAGCTGATCGTGGTTTCCGCCGGTCAAATCGGCGCTCGGCGGCAGGAAATTCCACGCTTCGCGAGCTGGCGCAAGGCCGAGAGCGAACAGGCCCGCCGGGAAGCCCATGCGAACAATCTCGGCATCATGATGCTGGCAGACCCCTCGTCGATCGACCCCCTCGCGATCCACATCCAGGCCACGAACGCGCCGCACGCGAGGCTCGATACACGTCCGATCACGGCATCGCACCCTCTTCGCGACATCCTGTTCCGCCTTAGGTGTCCGATCTCCGGCATCTGGGGCGACCGAGACGCCACGATCGGCCCCTACATGGATGATCGGCATGACCTCATGAAGGATCTCGAACGACCGAGCCGTATCCGTATCATACCGGGCGCGGGACATTGGGTCAGCTATGAGCGGCCGGACAAATTCAATGCCGCATTGGACGAACTGCTCACGCGCGAAAGCTAGTCACCCGAATCTAAAGTTCGGCACATAAGTTTCGCTGTGTCCGCTGGCAGAACCGCTTGACGGATGCGAGGATTTCGTCAGCTGATTTGACCCATCGGTATGGCTTGGGGTTCTCGTTGTGCGCCTCGATGAAGGCAGTAATGTCGGCCTCCAGTTCGGCGGTGGATCGGTGGACGCCCCGTTGCAGTTGCTTGCGTGTCAACTCGGCGAACCAGCGTTCCACCTGGTTGATCCAGCTGGCCGAAGTGGGCGTGAAATGCACATGCCAGTGCGGGCGGCGCGCCAGCCACGCCTTGACGCGCGGCGTCTTGTGCGTGGCGTAGTTGTCCATCACCAGATGCACCTCCGGCCCGTCCGGCATGGCAGCGTCGATCTTTTTGAGGAAGTCGAGGAACTCGGTCGCCCGATGCCGTTTGTAGCATTTGCCGATCACCGCTCCCGTGGCGATGTCGAGCGCGGCAAAAAGCGAGGTCGTGCCGTGGCGAATGTATGTGTGGGTTCTGCGTTCGGCGACACCCGGCGCCATCGGCAGCACCGGCTGTTCGCGGTCCAGCGCCTGGATCTGTGATTTTTCGTCTACACACAGCACGATAGCCCGGTTCGGCGGCGACATGTAAAGGCCAACGATGTCCTGCACCTTGTCGACGAACAGAGGATCGGTCGAGAGTTTGAAGGTCTCGCTCCGATGCGGCTGAAGGCCGAAGGCGGCCCAGATGCGCCGGACTGTCGTATGCGACACCCGCCGCGCCCATGGGCGCGACAGCAACCCCACCAGCATACCGCCCCACATCACCGCCGCCCCCGCTTCCAGTCATCGAGCCTTGCCCAGACCGCCACCGCGATCCCGCCGAGCGCCAGCGCGATGAACACCCAGCGCAGGGTATCGAGATACGGCACCAGCGGCAGGACGGCCCCTTGAGCCTCCGCCAGCAGCTCCTGCGCAACCTCGACCCCGCCGGCCCCGATTGTGGCGACGCCCGCCGCCCCGGTGCCCCTGAGCGTCCGGCTGTCCGCCAGCACCTCGCGCGCAGGCGGCGTTTCCTCTGCAAACGGCGCCGCCCGTGCCGGGAACCGCTCACCCCACTGGCGCGAGGGGCCAAGATCGATGTGCATGAACCCCGAGCGCGGTTAGGAGCCGAAGCCGAGGAAACCCATCTCCCGCGCCTCCCGCTCGAAGGCTTCGGGGTCGTGGTTCGCCATGGAGATATCGAAGGCCGTGCCCTCCATGTGTTTCGAGGCCGGCGCGCCGCCCACGGCGCGGTTGTGCCCGGGGCTGCGATATCCCGAGCGGACGATCATCGGCTTGCCGAGCCGGTCGCGCAGCGCCTGGAGCGCATCGAGCGCGCCCTCGTGGACGAGCAGCGTGCCGGTGCCGCGGCAGGCGATCTCGGCGGGGGAGAAGTCGGGCCAGCGCCAGTCATCGGGCGCGACATCGTCATGGTGCGTGTAGAACCGGGGCATCGGTGTCTCCTTGGAACGTAAAAGGCCCGCCGAGGCGGGCCGGATGGGTGGTGCGGCGGTGTGTCGTCCGACGGGAACTCACTCGTCGGGCGGTTGCGGCGGGTTGGCCGACGGGTTTGCAGGCGGGTTTGCAGACGGCGGCGGATCGACGACCTGCGGCGGGGCGTGCTGGAAGACGGTGAAGAGCAGCTGGCGCATCTGGTAGAGGTCCTGCTCGAGGCGCGCGCGATGGGCCTGCTCGGAGGCCCTGTCCTCGGCGCGCTGGGCCTCGAGGCGCCGGATCTCCGCCGCGCGGGCGGCCTCGGCGCGCGCGCTCTCGGCTTTGAGCTCCTGTTCGAGCCGTTGCACCACGGCCTCGTTGGTAAATGCCTTGCGCGTGACCGCCACGGCGAGCCCCACGAGAGCGGTGGCGAGCGCCCCGATGGCGGCGGTGAGACCGTTCTCGCGCAGGGCCTCGGCGATCTGGGCGATGAGTGTGGGGCGATCCGTCATGGCGCGCTCAGCAATCCGATCTCGTCAGGCAGCGTGGCGTCCGTCCAGACCGCGCCGTTGCCCGGGTTCTGCGGCCAGGAGAAGATCGCCTGTTCGGGCACCGCGCTGGACAGTGCTGCGGCGCTCGCGTCATGATCGACCCCGCCGAGGCGCAGGAACCCCGCGAGGCTGCCCGGCCCGCTGGTGCCGGCCTGGGCCACGGCCTTGATGTGCACGGCGGCGATGGAAGCGCCCGACGGCCCCGTCGGCCCGGCGAGCGTCGCGCTCTGGCGCTGGCCGGCGGTGTCGCTCGACATGCGCGTGGCGATGTTGCCGTCCCCGAGGGCGGCGAGCGTGCCGGCCCACTGGCTGTGGGCGCCGGCCATGTCCGGCACCTGCCGGGCGAAGCGCCGGCCGATGGTCGGGGTGCCGTCGAGCACCGCGATATGGGCGTAATACCAGGTCGCGTCACCAAAATGGCTGTGCATGTTGGTATTGCCGAACACGGCGGAGACCGGCTTGCCCTTGCCTCCGGTGTTGGCCGCCGTGGTGCTGCTCATCAGGCCCGCGCCGTCGTAGAGCTCGATGGTGATATCGGCGCCGACGGCGACGCGCACATTGATCCAGTGAACGGTGCCCGTGCCCTTGTCGAGGCCGTTCGCGCCATCGACGACCGTGTCGCCGCTTGCCCGCGCGAAGATCGTGGGCGTGCTCTTTCGACCGCGCAGTTCTGCCACGGTGTTTCCCGAGGCATCCCGGAACGCGAGGACGGAGACGTCCTTGTAGTAGAAATCCGCGGAGGACGTACTCGGCGCGCGGAGACGGACCTGGAGCCACAGATCGCCCGCAGGCGGCGGGAAGGCGAGGCTGAAGGCCGAGCTGTGGGACCTGCCACCCGTGAACTTCACGGCGTTCACGTCGAGATCCGCGTCGAACCCCGCGGGGTCCGTGCTCATCAGCGCGGGCTCGATCCCGCCGAGATCGGCCGGCTGATGGCCGAGATGGAGGATGGTCATGGGTCAGCTCCTTTCGATCCAGAGTTCATGCGCGGCGGCGGAGGCGGCCTCTCCGCCGCCGATCTCGTGCCAGAGTTCGCCGGTCGGCAGGCCGAGTGCCGTGCCGCCACCCATCTCGTGCCAGATATCGACCGAGGCCAGGCTCAGCGCGGCCGTGCCGCCCATCTCGATCCAGTGCGAGGCCGCCTGCACGGCCACGCCATCGGCGATGCCGAGACTGTGCCCCAGCGCGATGCAGTTGCCCGGCACGGGGTAGGAGAACTGGCCGGGCAGCGAGCGCAGCGTGCCGCCCTCGCCCGGCTCGCGCCCCTGCAGGACGGGCCGGAAGTCGCCGCCCGCCGCCTCGCTCACCTCGGTGGCCGGATCGGTGGCGGGATCGCTCTGCCACGCGCCATTCACGCCGATCCAGAGCCCGCCGGAGACGGGGTCGAAGGCGAGCATCACGATGTCGCCGGCGCCATAGGCGCTGTAGGAGCCGAGCCGCGACGCGGTGTTGCCCCACACGTCGCCATTGCCGCGGTAGCAGATCGAGCCGGCATGGACCGGGTTCTCGCCGCTGTCGAAGGTCCGGCCCGGGTCGTCCAGCTGCGCCTGCGACACGACGCCCGCATAGCCATCGAACTGCGCCGGCCCGCCCGGCGCGCAGGCGATCTCCCAGTAGAAGGGGGCGGGATGCGTGCCGGGGAGCTGCTTCAGGGCCGGCACCCAGTGGCGATAGTCGGACCCGCCGCCGGTGTTGATGAGCGTCCGGTCATCCTCGGAGAGCGTGTGCCCGGCCCCGGCCTTCGCCGCGTCGAGCCGGACACCGATGCCGCCGGAGCCGTCCCCGTCGGAGCCGTCCCCGCCGGAGCCGCCGCCGCTGGCCCCGCCCATGAGCAGGCCGGCGCGCGCGAGGTAGAGTCCCGTCATCACGCCACCTCGGAGATCGCGCCCTGCACGACCCAGGCATCGGGGCCGCGCTTGTAGAGCGCCGCGCCGGACCAGCGCGCATCAATGGTGCAGGAACCGGCCGGGACGTTGTTGAGCGCCACGCCCGCGGCGGCGGCGATGGTCGTGGGGCCGGCGCCGGCCTGGGTGATGTTGATGAGGCTGCCCAGCGGGAAGGCGACGCTCGCCTCGGCGGGGATCGTCACCGTGTTGGCACCACCGGCGGTCATCTCCACGATCGCGCCCTTGTCGGCGAGCGTGAGCATGCGCGTCGTCGCGCCATCCGCGACCACTTCCGCCGCGCCCTCTGCGGGCGGCGGCAGGAAGGCGAGCGCGTCTTCGCCCGCGTTGACGCCCAGCAGGCGGCCGGCCTTGCCGGCGAGGCCCGGCAGGACGACCTGCCAGGCGGTGCCGTCGAAGCGCACCCGCTCGCCCGTATCCGCGATCCACGCCTCCCAGCCGGCGGCCGGCGTGAGATGGACCCAGTCCTCCGCGCCCGCGGGCCCGTCCCAGAGTGCGATGGCATTCGCGTTCGAGGGGGCACCTTCGGGCACGATATGGATATCCCCGGCACTGCCGGTGGCGGGCAGCGCGGTGCTGCGCGACCTGGCGACAAGCTGGACGAGCGCGGAGAGGCGGCGCAGGTCCTCGCTGACGCTGGTCCCCCAGTCGCTCTGGCCGGGATCGTAGAAGGACCGGAGCCCGAGCCCCGGCATGATGCGCTCTGGCATGTGCTACCTCGTTGCTGTCTGATCAGGAAGGCGCGCCCCAGTCCTCGCCCCAGGCCGCACCCCAGCCGGAGAGGAAGGCGAGGCGAAAGGCCCGCCCCGTGCGACTGTCGCGCGGGCTGCCATCCACGTCGCGCAATGCGAGCACGCGGATCTCGACTTCGGAGACGGCCGGCGGCGCGTCCCCGACCGGAATCTCGGCGCGCGTGATCGTGTGGCTGGTTCCCGTGCCGGCAGGGATGCGCGCCGCAACCGGCGCCATGGCCGCACCCGTTGCCGGGTCCACCCAGCGGATGTCGACGACGTAAGTCACGCCCGGCTCGGGGCCGATATCGCCGGCGGTGTAGTCGTCGAGCACCGGCCCGGTCTGCGCGAGCCGGTCGCGATGCGCCCAGCTCAGCGTCACGTCGCCCGCGAGAAGCGCCTCCCTGTCGATGCCGTAGCCGCCATTGGCCATCGCCCGCCCGGGCGGCAGGGGCCGGATGGCGCGGCCCGCGAGCGTCACGCTGTCCTCGGGCGCGAGCGCGAAGGCCAGCGTCCCGCGCCCGGTCTCGGGCAGCAGCCGGACGGCGAGGGTCTCGCCCGCCGCATAGGCGCCGTCGGTGATCCGGGCGCTGTCGTCGAAGAAGAGGACGGGCGTGCCGGCAGGATGGGCGAGCGGCACCGTGTCGAGACAGCCCCGGCCCAGGGTGATCGTGTCCGCCATGATCCCGTCGATGCGCACGAGCTCCCCGCCGATATCGGCCAGCGTGCCGATGCCGACCTCACCGAGGCCGCGCCAGTCGTTGACCGCGACGGTCCGCGCCTCCGGATCGTCGGGCATGTCCGCGGCCAGAACCGCCGAGGGCGCAAAATCCACCGCCCCGTCCTGCACCGGCCCGGTGCCGGGATCGATCCAGAGCTCGGCCGCGAGCGCATCGGCGCTCGGGCGCTCGCCGGTGGCGATGAGCGCGCCCGCGTCCGGGTCCTCCGCGAGGATGCGGTCGGCCTCGCTGTGGCCCAGCTCGCGCACCAGAAGCCAGTAGGGGGCCTCCGTGACCATGCGGTGCGCGAGCGCGCGCGGCGGGGCGGCGATGCCCGATCCCGTGGGCATGCGCCCGCCGGCGATGGCGGTGGCGCCCAGAGCGAAGACATCCTCGGCGATCTTCAGCCGGATGCCGTTGTCGCGCCCGTCGCCCTGGCCGATCTCGGAGATGCGCATGACCACATCGTCGAGCCCGCGGCGCTCCGAGCGCAGCCGGATCACGTCGCCGGGCCCGAGCCCGGCGCCGGCGCGGTTGACCACTATCTCGCCGGAGAGCAGCGGGACCGAGAGCGCGCGCAGGTCGCGCTCGGCCACGCGCACCGCCAGCCCCTGGTAGCGGAGCCCCTTGTAGTCGAGCGTGGTGGCGATGACCTGGCCCATGTCCTGCACGCGGGCGGTGTCGGTCACCGAGACCGAGCCGGGCGCGTCGGTCCAGGCATCGGTAAAGCGCACGGTGACGCTGTTGACGAGGTCCGACGGTGCGCGCCGCCCGAGACGGCCCCAGTCGACCACATTGGTCTCATCAAAAAGCGGCAGCGTGGCGGGGTCGTAATCCGCGCGGATGAGCCTGAGCTCCCACAGCCCCGTGCGCCGGTCGATGAAGAGCGTGGCGTCGATGTGGTCGAGCACGCTCACGATGAACTCTTCGATGGAGCTGTCCTGCTGCCAGATCAGCGACAGCCCGAAGCCTTCGGCAAAGAGCGTGTCCGCCGCCTCCCTGAAGCTCTCGCCGATCTCCATGTCGGCATACCCCAGGCCCCAGTCGCGGTTGGTGAGGCATTCGCGGATGATATGGGCGGGGTTCATGTCCGGCCCGTTGCCGAACGCGCCCCGGAGCGAGGCCACGAGCGCCTGGCTGTCGCCGGGCGGGATGACCGGCACGCCGTCGACGGGCGTGGTGTCGAGGCGCGCGGTATGGGTGGTATCCGACAGCGCGATGTTGAAGCCGAAGATGTCGGCGGGCGGCAGGCTGGCGATGCGCGCGAGCGCAGCCTCCACGGAGGATACCGGCGAGGGCTCCCCGTCGGTCACGAAGATGACGATCCGGCGCTTCTCGCCGCTGCCCGCGAAGAAGGCGCCGGCAGCCGCGAAGGCCGCGTCGAAACTGGTGCCGCCCGCGGTGGAGTTGGAAAGCGCCAGCATCCAGTCCTCGAGCGCGGCGTAGTCCGCGGACCCCATGTTGCGCCGCTCGATCATGTCCGCCACGGAAGAGTTCCAGAGCACGAGCGCCATGTCGTTGGGCCGGTCGGGATCGGCACCTGCGCCGATCTCGCGGATGAGTGCCGCGACGCCCGCCTTTTGCGCCGCCATGCGCGTGCCCGACATCGAGCCCGAGACATCGAGGGCGATGTAGATGGCCGCATCCGAGATGCTGGCCTCGGGCACGATGGGCGCGGTCGCGGGATACCATTGCAGGCTGCCGGCCTCGCCCGCCAGCACGCGCGTGACGCGCACCGCCCAGGGCTTCAGGTAGGGGTTGAGGCCGAGATAGACCTGCCGCAGCACGAGGCTGCAGAGCCCGCGAAACCCCGGCACTTCCGCGCCCATGCGGGCGGCCAGGTAATCGTTCGCTCCCTGGCCGGGACCGCCCATCAGCACATCGACATCGCCCACGATCCCGCCCTCGCGGCTCTCGCCGCCGAAGAGCCCCGCCTTGTCGATGCGGATGCGCCCGCCGCCCGCGCCGGCGGTGCTGGCGGCTGTTTTTCCCTCGACCACCTCGACGGACTGTGCGGGAAAGTTCAGCGTGCCGGGCAGCACGGACCAGGAGCTGGTATCCGTCGCAGGGTCATAGCCGATGCCCTGCACGGTGACGGTGTGGCGCGCCCCGTCGGCCAGCAGGAGCCGGTAGTCCTGCCCGAGGCGGACGCCCGCAAGGCGGCCCGGAAACGCGACGGTGGCGACGGTCTCGCCGGCCTGCGCCGCCGTGGCCGCCATGCCAGCAACTGCCCCGAGGCGCGTCTCCACGCCCGCGCCCGTGCCCGCAATACCGGCCCCCGTGGTTACCGACCAGGCGGTGCGGCGATCGACGAGGATCTCGCGGATGGCATCGACGGGCCCGTGGCAGAGCGCCAGGTGCATGCCCAGCGAATAGCGGAAGCCGACGGTCTGTCGCTTGCTACGCCCGCCCATCGTCGGCCTCCCTGCCAGCAGCCGCGCGGGCCGCACGGGCGGCGGCCGCCCGGATCACCGGGCGCGCGAGCGTCGCATCGGCGGCCCTGAGACGCTCGGCCGCGATGCCGTGATCGAGAAACGCCTGCCAGTCAAAGCCGTGGCGGCGAAACCACGGGCGCGCGCCGGCCATACAGTAGCGGGCCGTGCGCAGGTCCTGCACGGTGACACGGAGGGGCGTCGCTGCGCTGTGATCGGGCGTCGTCACTTCTTGCCGCCTTTCTTGCGGATGGGATCGACACGCAGGTCCCCGGCCCAGACCACGTTGGGCCCGGTGATGAGCACGGTGCCGAAGACGACCGGGATCGGCCGGCCTTCCTCCGCCGTGGGCAGCGTGAAATCGTCGAGCCCCGCGGCCTGCGGCGTGTCGGTCTTCGGCCGCGGCCCGAGCGCATAGGACACCGCCGAGAGTACCAGCCCGAGCACGAGCCGCGCGATGAAGGTCCAGGCCATGGGGATATGCCGTTACGTTTGGGTATGACCGCCTCGGGCCACCCGCGCGGCCGCAGGCGACACCGGAGGCAGGGTGCGGGCGGGGGTGCGGGTGCGCGCGTCAGACGATGGAGCCGCCGCCCAGCGGGTTGCGGCCGGGGATCTCGGGAAACCCCCCGAAGTTCGCGAGATTGCCGAACTTGCCCGCGCAGGTGGTAGCGCGCAGGTCGCAACCCGGTGCGATCTCGACTGCGACGGGCAGCGGATCGCCCGTGTCGGGGTCGACCTCCGGCGTGGCCAGTGCCGCGGCCAGTTCCGGCATGGGACGCGACAGGATGAGCGTGGCGCCTGCGTGCCCGGTGATGAACCCGAGTTGCGGCCCGAACCGCAGCACCCCGCCGCGGAACCAGCCATCGGACTGGTCCGCCGCCGTGGGGATCGTGACGGCGTTGCCCACAACCTCTGTCACCGTGCCGGTCAGCCAGTAGAGCGCGATATCGAGCCCGCAGCCGCGCCCGTAAAGCGCGTGCCGGCACAGCCGCTGGTACTTCGCGCGCACGCCTGCCCGGCGCAGCGTGCTGAACACCGACTCGGCCTGCAGCAGGATCCGCAGGCCCTCGACCTCCGCGCCCACCACGCGGCCCTTCCAGTGCGCCACCGTCTCGCCCGGCACCTGTTCGTGGCCGCGGAATATGGTCAGCGTCACGGGCGTGGGGCCCATCGGCGCCAGGAACCGCCGCGCGAACGGGTGCGAGAGCGGCCAGGTCAGCTCCAGCCGCCCGCGCTCGATCTCGCTCGTCTGCACCACCTCGCCATGGGCCACCGCGGCGGGCTCCCAGGGAAACGTCTCCCCGCCGCTGCCCGTGCTGCTCCAGGCCTGCGCGCGGCTGGTGAAGCGCCAGATCTGCGCATCCTCGACAAACTGGTAGAGGAAATACGGGCGGCCCTTGGCCGCGGAGGAGTCGATGGAGGCGTAGGTCATGGGGCGGGCTCCCGAACAGGATTCATGAGAAGGCGCCCGGGTATCCCCGAAGTCAGGATTGCGAGGCCCGCGGCGTCATGCGCGACCTGTCTGTGCGCGTGCGCACAGTTCATGCGGAGCACGCCTGTCTTTGCCGATGGCTCCGGATCGCCCATATACGCATTCAACAGGCATGGAGCTTCAAATGACGTTCAGACCAGTCGCTGCTACCACCACGGCGCAACCCGCGATCGAGGGAGCCGGTGTCCATCTGCAACGCGTCTTCGGCTTCGACGATCCCGCGCTGACCGATCCGTTCCTGATGATGGACGATTTCCGCAACGACGATCCGCGACTCTATTCCCGCGGCTTTCCCTGGCATCCCCATCGCGGGATCGAGACGATTACCTATGTCCTCGAGGGCCAGGTCGAACACGCGGATTCCCTGGGCAACCGGGGGCTGCTCGGCCCCGGTAGCGTGCAGTGGATGACGGCGGGGTCGGGCATCGTGCATCAGGAGATGCCCTCGGGCGACGCTCAGGGCCGGATGCACGGCTTCCAGCTCTGGGCCAATCTTCCCGGGATGCTGAAGATGACAACGCCGAGATACCAGGATGTCCCGCAAGGCGATATCCCGGTGGAAGGCGACGACGACGGCACGATCGTGAAAGTCATCATCGGCTCCTTCTGGGGCAAAACCGGTCCCGTGGACGGTATTGCCGCCGATCCGATGCTGCTGGACATCTCGGTCCCGCCCGGCCGGCGCAAGGTCTTTGGGGTGGATACGCGGGCAAACGCCCTCGCCTACGTGTTCGCAGGTTCCGGCTCCTTCCGCGACTCGAGCGCCCCGACGGGGATCAGGGTCGAGAAGGAGTTTCGCGGGACGGAGTTGAACATCCGGGACATGAGCGGCAACCGGACCCTGGTGCGCTTTGGCGCAGGCGATGAAATCACCGTCCAGGCAGGCGATGACGGCATCCGGTTCCTGCTCATGATCGGGCACCCGATCCGCGAACCCGTGGCCTGGCACGGGCCGATCGTCATGAATACGCAGGACGAGCTGCGTGCCGCCTTTCGTGAGCTGCAGAATGGTACATTCATCAGGCAGGGCTGAGCGGGATTCTGTCGATCGGCTTCGCCCGATCCTGCCACCAAATTCCTGCGCCGCGCACCAGCCACTCTCCGCAGGCACAGTCCGGAGGCAATGGGCGATCATTGCGGCGCCTCCGGAGCGGGTGGGGTGCTCTGCCCGTCATCTGCATGCCCAACCTCGACCACCGGCACGGTCACCTCGCTCGCCACCGGGCCATGTTGGATCTCGATCCGGTCGGCCGCCGATCGCACCGCCGTCAGGAAATGCACCTTCGTACCTATCGGCACCGGCTCGCCAGGGGGCGATGACAAGGTCAGCCTGTGGTTCGCCCCCTCCTCGATGGCCGCGGTGATCGTCCGGAACCGCAAGGCCCCCGGCATCTCCAGCATGATCCGCCGCCCGACATACGCCTCGAGCGTTGCGATCGGCGCCACGCGCATCAGCACCGATCCCGAACTCATGGGACTCTGCAGCTGCAGCTCGTGCCCCCAGGTCGGCAGCCAGAAGCTCGCCTGCCGACCGCGCAGGGACCAGAGCCAGCGGCGCTGTGCCCAGCCTGCGGCTGGTCCGTGCGCCTTGAGCGTGATCGTCTCGCTGCGCTCGAAGACATCGCGCACGGGCTCCACCACGACCGGCCCGAAGCCGTTGTCCACGTATTCCACCACCCGCCGCAGGCCGGCGGTGAGCGGGCGGCGCACAAGGCTCGGGTCGGTCTGGACCGGGCGGCCGAGATAGACGGGCAGCACCAGCGGTGCGATCTCCGGCGCATCCCGCAGCAGCAGGCTTGCCGTGACCGTGCCGTCGCCCTGCCTGCGCCGCGCGATATCGACGGGCGCGGTCAGCAGGCCGTCGCGCACGGGCGTGACCGCGATGCGCCCGGCGGCGACGGACGGGCCGGGCAGCTGCGCGTCCAGCGGCTCGGCCAGGATCAGCCGGTCGGATTGAACGCTGGCGATGGCGAACGGCATCGCCACACCGCCATCCACCGCAATCGCGGCCAGCTCGCCCGCCCGGAAATCCGACAGCCCGGTGTCGAGCGGGATCTCGGTCGCCCCCTGCGCCAGATCGGTCCCCGGCTGCAGCGCCAGGTGCCAGAGTGGCAGGAGCCACGCGCCGGCAAACCCGGCGCGCGCCAGTTCCGCCGCGCGCGCCATGCCGAGCGCGCCCAGCCGGTGGCGGAGCGTGACGATCTCGCGCGGCCGGGGCCGGAGCGCGATGCGCTGTTCGCCCTCTTGGGCCTGCAGCACATCGGTGCGCCATTCCAGCACTTCCGTGACATCCTGCGCCGCTGGAAACGGCCAGAGTTCAGGCATTCAGGGCGTTCCGGTTGCGGCGGATGACATTCAGGATGGCCCGCTCGCCGGAGGGTGTGGCGAGGTAGTCGCCCACCACCGAAGGGTCGAGCACGTTGACGATGCGGGTCGGGGTCTCGCGCACCGCACCGCCCGCCTCGACGCCCAGCCGGCCGCCGCGGCCGCGCCGCAGCGGCATCACCGCCTCGGGCCCGGCCTCGCCCATCAGCCCCACACCGCGCGCCATCGGAAAGAGCGTCGGCCGGTCCACCACGCCACCCCGGGCAAAGGCATGGACCTCGCCCGCGCGGTCGAACACGCCCCCGCGCGCAAAGCCGAAGAGGTTGGCCAGGAAGCCGCCCCCACCGCCCCCGGCACCCCCGCCGGAAAAGGCGTTCAGCAGCGCGGTCTCGATCGGCTTGAAGGCAAGATTGATGAGCCGCGTGGCCAGGCTCTGCGCGATCTGCGAGACCGCGTCGGAAAAGCTGCGCCAGGACAGTTCGCCCGACGCAAGCGCGTTCTTGAGCGGCCCGGTGATGTCTTCCGCGAGCCGCTGCGCCGTCGCGCGCTGCCGCTCCGCCTGCCGCCCGATCTCGCGCATGGCGTCCTGCCAGGACTGCTTGCTCCGGTCCGCGGCCTGCGACATGGCAGCCCCCGTCGCGCGCGCGGCCTCGCCCAGCTTGCCGAGCGGGCCGCCGGTGCCACCCTTCCGGCCATCGCCGGTGCCGAGGCCGCCGGCCTGATCGATCGCGTCCCTGAGCGTCCTTGCCGCCTCGGCGGCACCGTCGAGCCCGTCCTCGGCCGCCGTCGCCCCCGCCGCAACGGTTGCGCGCAGCCGCTCCCAGGCCGCCGCGATCTCCGCACCACCGGCGACAAGGCGCCTGCCGGCCTCGGCGCGCTGCGCTGCCGCCTTACCGCGCAGGGCCTCGGCCGCGAGATCGGTCTCGTAGCTGCGCGATTGCGCCCGCACGCCCGCGCCATGAAGGCTTTCCTGCAGCCCCTGACCGATGCCGGGAATATTGCCCGCCGCCCCGGCCATGTCGCGCAGAAAGCCCGCCCATCTGCGTTGCAGCGCGGCGATCATCGCGGCAAACCCCGCCTGGATGCGTGTCCAGACCGCCTTGAGCGCCGGGCCGAGCGCGCTGGCCCCGGTCCCGATGCCTTCCCATACCCTGGCCGCGAGATCGCCCAGCAGCGTCATCGCCTCCCCGAAGCTGCCCGCCCCACGCACCAGCCTGGGGAATTGCAGCGCAAGCTCGGTCGCGGCGACGACAAGCCCGATGAAGGGCAGCCGCACCAGCACCCGCCTGAGCGCCACCAGCGCCGTAGCCGCCCCCCGCAGCCCGAGGGCAAAGGCCGCGACCCGGCCAAGGAGGCGCGCCCCGATCACGCTGGCGAAAGCGCCGGCATGGGCGGCCACACGCTCGAAGTTGCGCCCGAGCCACTCGATGGCCTGCCCGAGCGGGCCGGAGGTCTCGGCAAGAAGCGTCATGAACCCGGCCATGCGCTCGAGCGCCGGGGCGAGCGCGACCGCGAGCTGGTTCGACAGCCCCCGCCACACCAGCCCCAGCCGGGAGAGGGCGTCGTTGGTCCGCTCGATCTGGTCGGCGTCCCGTTCGGAGACCACCACGCCGAAGGCGCGCACGTCCTCGGTCGCCTGGCGCAGGATCGCGCTGTCGATCCGGCTCATGGCGATGGAGCCTTCCTCGCCGAAGAGCTGGCCTGCGACCGCCGCGCGCTCGGCCGCCGGCACGAAATCCTCGATGGCGGCGTTGATCGCGCCCACGCGCTGATCCAGCGGCAGGGCCAGTAGCTCCGAGGCCGAGAGGCCCAGCCGCTCGAGCGCCTGCGCCGCGGGACCGCCACCCGCCGCCGCCTGGCTCAGCCGCCGCGTCAGGTCTTTCGTGGCCTGCTCGATGCCCGACATCGCAACGCCGGCCAGCTCGCCCGCCCGTTCCAGCGTCTGGATCGAGGCGACCGTCGTGCCCAGCGACTGCGCGAGCTTGGCCTGCGCGTCGACGGTCTGCAGCCCCGAGCGCACCATCGCCGTGGCCGCCGCCCCGAGCGCCGCCGCCGCGATGCGCCCGACCCTTTGCAGCTGGCGGCCGAACCGGTCCAGCCGCTTGTTGGCCGCGTCGATCTCGCGCCGGACGCGCCCCAGCCCGCGCTGCCCGGCCGTGCCGATCCCCTCCAGCGCCTGGCGGACCTGCCGCCCGCCCACGGCCGCAAGCCGCACGGAGACGCGTTTTTCCGCCATTCCGGTCCTCCCGAGATGATGTCAGGCTTCAGAGCGGCTTACCGCCCCCTTGAATTATGTATCACGGCGTGATACATGCCCTCATGATCGTCAGCACGAAGGGCAAGCGCGCGGCGAACGCGGTGGCAAACCGGTTCGGCAAGGGCTTCCCGGCCGACCTGGTCAAGCGAACGCGGGCGATGCTGTCGGCGCTCGATGCCGCCGTGGTCCTCGAGGATCTCCGGTTTCCGCCGGGCAATTATCTCGAGGGCCTGACGGGCGACCGGGCGGGACAGCATTCGGTGCGCATCAATGATCAGTGGCGCATCTGCTTTGTGTGGACCGATCAGGGACCGGCCGAGGTCGAGATCGTCGACTACCATTGAAAGGGCGCGACATGACACTGATGCAGAATCCCTCTCACCCCGGCGAGGTGCTCTCGGAGCTCTATCTCGGGCCGCTCGACATGAGCCCGATCACGCTTGCGAAGCGGCTTCACGTGCCGCGCACGCGGATCGAGCGGCTGGTGAAGGGCGAAACCGCGCTCACCGTGGACACCGCCATCCGGCTCGCGACGTTCTTCCGCACCACCCCCGAGTACTGGATGAACCTGCAGCGGGCATGGGATCTCGCGCGGGCGCGTGAAGACGTGGACGTCTCAGATATCACGCCCTTCGAGGCCGCTTGAGGCCGACTGCCGGTGCGCCGCCTCGACCATCCGCGCCTCGATCACCGGCAGCAGCTCGACCACCCCCACGGGGTCGATGCCGAGCGCCGCGGCCGCCGCAAGCGCGGCCGTCAGATCGAAGCCGATGACCACGCCACCCGAGACGCGCAGCTGCCCCTCGATGAGCTCCGTCAGGCGCCAGACGGCCGCCCCCTCGAAACTCTGCGGCGCGTTCAGGACTTTCGGGCAGTCCGCGCAGGTTTGCGAGCACGCTTCGCAGTAGCCTTCGCCCCCGCCGTAGACCCACGCGGCGAGGGCGCCGAGACGTTTTTTTCCTGCTCCGCGTCCAGCGCCGGCAGCAGGTACTCCTCCTGGAAGCGCTCGAAGACGGGCCAGTGTTCGAGCAGCGCGTCGATCGCCGCGGGCGTGACCTCGACGGGCGCGCCGTCCCTGTCCGCAACGCCCGTCCAGTCCACGATCGCGCGCCGCGCCACCGCGCGGGCGAAGACGTAGCCCGCCTGCTCGTCACCCGCATCCTCGGGCAGATCGCGCAGCTCCGGCTCGCCGCGCGCCGCGATCATCAGCGAGGTGGTCGCCGGCATCACCTGCACGCGCACGCCACGCCCGAGCTCGAGCCACCACGGCCCGGCCTTCATGTCGAGATGGATCATCAATACGTCTCCTCGTCGTTGATCAGCGTCGCGGTGCACATCACGCCGGCGGCAGAATCGAGCGCCGCCTGCCAGTCGAAGCTCGCCTGCACCCCCTGCGGTCCCGCGATCTCGACCCGCGGGCGCGGCAGGTAGACCTCGTGCGCGGTGAGCGTGAAGCTCTCGCCGCCAGGCAGCGCAAAGCCGAACTCGAGCGTCGAGGCGGTGCCGTTCGTCGCCTGGTCGATCAGCGTCTCATCGGCGAAGCGCAGCTCGATCTGGCCCGTGAGCGCGGCGATGGTCGGGTCGGCCCCGTCGATCCGGCCATCCGAG